>DLMX01000089.1:5392-14880 GCA_002479405.1 Methylophilaceae bacterium UBA7525 | reverse complement strand
AGTCAGGGCTGTTGCTGAAGAGTTGGCTTTGCCATGGGAGGCTTTGTTTCAGACACTGGAGCGATCAGATCGCCCAGAAGTTAAATTGCTGACGCTGGAGCCTGACATCAAGCGCCGGAAAATTCGCCTGACTGCCGAGACGCAGGATGCGGATGAAATGCTGGGGTATATTGAAACGCTGAGTAAGCAGCCGACGTTGCGCGATGTTTTTGTGACCAGTCATGAGCGTACTCGTGACGATGCAGTGAATATCCGATTTGTAGTCGAGGCTAACTGGCTGAATCAATCATGAAAGCCTCGATTCATCCCGTCGCAAATGCGCAAGCAGGAAAAATTGGCGAAGTGGTTTCCGGACTGAAATCACAATACAAGCGTTTTCATCAATTGGGCTGGCAGGGGATGCTCGGGCTGGCTATTTTGGTGGGGGCGATAGTGCTGGGGCTGACGGTATTGCTGCCGGCAATCTTGCATTTGCAGCAGCTTGAACAGGATTTCGCGCAATTGCAGGCAGCGGTGAAACAACACGAAACTCTTGCTGATGATCGTTCTCCTCAAGCCGCCCTGAACAGTTTTTATAAGTTCCTGCCGCCGGAGAGAAAGGCCAATCAGCAGATAGCCGTGATTCTTAACGCTGCCGATGCTTATGGTCTCCAGCTTGATCAGGTCGAGTACGTCCTGAAACGTGACACAACCATCGGTTTGAGCCGCTATCTGATCACCATGCCTTTACGAGGCCGATATGCCGATATCCGTTATTTTGTGATTGAGTTGATGAACCGGATGCCATCAGCCGCTGTTAATGAACTCAGTTTTCGACGGGAAGATATCAAGGCAGAACAAATAGAGGCGCGATTAAGGCTGACGGTCTATCTGCGGAGGCAGCCATGACAGTGGCTGGGCGCAAGAGAAATTTCTGGATATGGGGTGGGCTGGCAGCGACGCTGGCAGCAGTTGCCTGGTTGGAAGTAACGGACGCTGGTATGGATGAGGCTGAAGTAATGCCATCTCCGCGTGTTCCCGGACAGGCTGTGTCCCTATCGGAAAACAGTTCGGACAATCATCTGGATTTCCGTCCAAGGCCGCAAATCATGAGCGAGCCGGGAGAAATTTTTGCCGTCGATATCCCTGAAGAAATACAAATGAGCGATTTGCCACCGCCAGAACCGACCATGCCTCAATTGCCTTTTGTTTATGCAGGCAAGCTGATAGATGACGGTGAGTATGTAGTATTCCTATCGCACGGTAAACGAAATTTGATAGTGCGGAACGGTGACGTGATAGACGATGTGTGGCAGGTAGCGTCCATTGCGTCTTCTGACATGCGGTTCAAGTACCTTCCGTTAAAAACTAAAACCTCATTGGTTATTGGAGAGATGAATTAATGTTATTTGTGGATCATTTGTTTTTTCAAGGCCAATTGCAGATGAGTGAAAGGTATGGGCGTATTCTGCGCTGTGCTGGAGTCGCGGTGACCATGGTTATGATGATGTCCTGTACTTCCCAACCGAAACAAGCCTTGCAAGGGGATGAAGGCTTTCGCGAGGGGCAAGCGCTGATAGCGCAGGGGCGTGTCGAGGACGGGTTGATGCGTATGACGGAGATACAGGCGCAGTATCCGGATAATCTGGAGTACCGTAACCATCTCTCTCGTCAGCGAGATCTGCATCTTGCAAAGTTGCTACGCGATGCGGATTCATTGCGGCAACAGCAGCAATGGGATGCAGCCGAATCCCAGTATCGCCGTGTGCTTGAGATTGACATGCAAAATCAGCGTGCGAAGGATGGTCTCAAGTTGGCGGCGACGGGACTGCACCATCAGAAATTGATTGGGCAGGCAGAGCAGATGTATCTCGGTGACGATACAGATGGCGCCTTGACCATGGTACGTTCGGTGCTGGCGGAGAATGCAGCTTATGGCAAGGCTCGTGCCTTATATGAGCGGATTGAGCGCAAGAAACTGGAAAAGGTCATGGCTCCCGCCCGTCTTCGCGCTGAATTCAGGAAACCGATCACGCTGGAATTCAAGGATACGTCCTTGAAGGCTTTGTTCGAGTTTATCTCGAAGGCTGCAAACATCAACTTCACATTTGACAGGGAGCTCAGGCAGGAACAGAAGACCAGCATTTTTGTTCGAGACACTTCTATCGATGAAGCATTGAGGATCATACTCATGACCAATCAGCTGGAAAAGAAGGTGTTGAACGATAACACCTTGTTGATTTATCCGGTCAGTCGCCGTCAGGAGTATCAGGAGCTGTTCGTCCGCAGCTTTTACTTAAGTAATACAGATGCCAAGCGTGCGCTGGCTTTGGTTAAAACTGTCCTGAAAACCCAGGATGTCTATATAGATGAGCAATTGAATACGCTGGTGATGAGAGATACGCCAGAAGCCATTTTGATGGCGGAAAAACTGATTGCATCGCAGGATTTGGCTGAACCGGAGGTGATGCTGGAAGTAGAGGTAATGGAGGTTAGCCGCAAAAGTCTTGAATCAATCGGTATTCAGTATCCGACCCGGGTCGGCGTTGGTGTGCATGGTGCCAGCGATATTAGCAAAAGCCCGGGTAAGTTGACCTTGAGCGAGCTCAAGCATTTTGATTCAGACATGGGGGTATTCACTATTACTGATCCGGTGTTGGCGTTGAATCTGCTGGGGCAGGACACGGATACAAATTTACTGGCAAACCCACATATCCGTGTCAAAAACCGGGAGAAAGCCAGAATCCATATTGGCGACAAGATTCCAGTGATTACGAGTACGGCCAATTCAACAGGTTTTGTATCGGAATCGGTTACTTATCTTGATGTCGGGGTCAAACTGGACGTTGAGCCGACTATCTTATTGCAGGATGAAGTGTCCATTCGTGTGGCACTGGAGGTGAGTAATCAGACCGACCAGGTGAAAACCAGTTCGGGGACACTTACCTATTCGCTAGGAACCCGCAACGCCAGTACTGTCTTGCGACTCAGGGATGGAGAGACGCAGGTTCTGGCCGGTCTATTCCGGGATGACACGCAGGACACAATCAATAAAGTGCCGGGGCTTTCAAGCTTGCCTTTATTGGGCAAGCTCTTTACGGATAGAAGTAGCGATAAGCGCAAAAAGGAAATTGTGCTGCTCATTACGCCACGCATCCTGAGCAATATCTCACCGCAAGATGCCGCCTACACTGTATTCCCGGCGGGAACGGACAGTGCCCAGGGAAAAGCTGCCAGGAGCGGTCGTCAAAGCGGTTACTCTCAACCTCAGGCCAGGCAGGAGCCAGTCGTACAGACGCCAGAGGAAACGCAGACTGCGCGTGCCCGTAGCGACAAGTCATTTGCCGATATGGTCATTGAGTCGCAGCCTTGATTGGCGCCTCGTGATGTCGAGAAGATTCTCTGGGTTTACGCTGATCGAATTGCTTGTGACACTGGTGATTCTTGCCCTGCTGGCCACTGCCGCAACACCGATGATGCAGTTGACCACAAAGCGATCCAAGGAGCAGGAGTTACGCCGTGCCTTGTGGCAAATACGGGATGCTATCGATGCCTATAAACAGGCATCTGACGATGGGCTAATCTCCCTCTCCAAGGAGAGATCCGGTTATCCGTCTTCACTTTTGGAATTGGTGAGTGGTGTTGAAAACTCCAAGGACTCGAAGCATCGCCGGATCATATTTTTACGACGTATTCCGCGTGATCCATTCTATCCTGATCCGAGTGTCCCGCCGGACAAGACCTGGGGTAAGCGTAGCTATCTGGGCTCGTTTCAGGAGCGTTCCTCGATTAGCGAAAGGGGGAGTGATGGTGCTGACGACGTCTACGATGTTTATTCATTGTCCAGCGGTGTCGGACTCAACGGTGTGCCCTACCGGGAATGGTAACGATGAAAAGAATCTGTAAGACAGGATTCACCTTGGTGGAAGTGCTGGTGGTAATGGCAATAGTGGCTACTTTGCTTGGCTTGGTGGCTCCGCGGTATTTTGCGACTTCGGAGCGATCCAAAGAGACGATCTTGAGACATGACTTGGCTGTTATGCGGGACGCGATTGATAAATATTTTAGCGATACTGGTGCATACCCAAATAACCTTGATGATCTGGTGAGCCGTCAATATCTGCGAGCAATACCGGAAGATCCGATAACGGAAAGCAGTATGACTTGGGTCGTTGTTCCGCCTGCGGATATTGATACCAAAGGGGCTGTGTACGATGTATTCAGCGGTGCCGAGGGCATTGCAATGGATGGAAGCAGTTACGCAGAATGGTGAGAGCAGGCCGGAAATTTTTTGGTGGTTTCACATATCTTGGACTTTTGATTGCGGTTGTGTTTATCGGTATGTCACTGGCTGGTGCAGGCACTATGTGGAGTTCCGTGCGTAAGCGAGATAATGAACAGGAGTTGCTGAGAATCGGAAACAAGTTCCGTGAAGCAATCGGCAATTATTACAACCGTACGCCTGGAGTCATCAAGCAATATCCTCCCGATTTGCAGACTTTATTGCATGATAATCGCTTCCCAATGCCGCAACGCTACTTGCGACAGATATACGCCGACCCTTTCACTGGCATGCGAAATTGGGGAATACTCGAGGCTCCGAGTGGTGGGGTCATGGGCGTATACAGTCTCGCAGGCGGTAAGCCGCAAAAGGTGGCAAATTTTCGTGAGGCGGACAAAATGTTTGAAAACAAGGATCTTTACGAAGAATGGATTTTTGTTTATTTGCCCATGGATGAAATACTTGAGCGGCAAAGTCGCAAGTGACGTAATGCTCTGTCTGCATGTCTTATATCCCGGGCTTTGCCATGCGGTGGCAAATGTTGCAGATATTCACTTGCCAACAATCAGATTCAATAATAAGGAAACAATATATGTATCTTGAATTTCCACCCCTAAGCTGCGTGATTATCATTTTGATGATGGTGTTAACCGGCTGTGCTTCACCTCAAACGCGCATGCCTTCCGTAGATTCGGATAGCGCCAAGGCGGAAACCCGGAAGCAGCGTGAAATGGTGATCGAGGAATATATCCAGGCTTACCGGCGCTTGCAGAATGTTGCATCCAGAATTGTGGTGAACGGGGCTGACTTGTGTGCCGATCAGGTCGGGCCCTATTACGGGTTTACGGTGTGGAACAATGAAAATTTCGGCAAGGAATGGCGTGATGTCGTTGAATCGAAATTCGGGTTGAGTTCGGCTGTCAGCGTTTCTTCCGTTGCGGCTGGTTCTCCAGCAGCGGCGGCTGGACTGGCGGAAGGCGATACCCTGGTCTCGATCAATGGCTGGGAAGCCCCGGCCGGCAAGGACGCTTCCGTCAAGGTGCTGGAGAACCTGTCGGTGCAAGGCAAGGCCGGGGTGCCGGTTGAACTGGTCGTGCGGCGTGGCTCGGAAGAACGCAAGTTTTCCATCATTCATAGTCAGGCTTGCGACTTTCGCGTACACCTGTCGCCTGACGATGTGAAGAATGCCTATGCCGACGGCAAGAATATCGTGATCTACAAGGGCATGATGGATTTCTTCCGTAGTGATGAGGAAGTGGCGCTCGTGGTCAGCCATGAACTGGCGCATAACGCCATGAGGCATGTCGATGCCAAGCAGAAGAATGCCATGGTTGGCGGTTTGTTGGGCTTGGTGCTGGATGTGGCCGCAGCGGCTGGCGGTGTCAATACCGGTGGCGATTTCAGCAAGATCGGCTCAAATGCCGGTGCAAGCGTCTACTCTGTCGAATTCGAGCAGGAGGCGGATTATGTCGGCCTTTATTTCATGGCGAAAGCAGAATATCCAATTGGTGATGCCCCCAATTTCTGGCGCAGGATGGCAACGACAAACTCCAAGGCAATCACCATGAAGTCTTCACATCCGACGACTCCAGAGCGTTTTGTTGCGATTGAGAATGCGGTTATCGAGATACAGCAGAAAATCGAGAATGGACAGTCATTGAGGCCGGAGTTGAAAAGTGCAAAGCAGAGCGATTGAACGGATCAGGGATGACTTGTGGTTGAAAGGGTGCAGGTTTGTCCGCAGTGGGTAATGGCAATTGCAGGTAATAAAAAAGCCGAACATGATGTTCGGCTTTTTTATTACTGTCTTTTTTGTTACTTGAGCTAGTTGGCTTAAGCCATTGCCTTGATGGCAGCGCTCAGGCGGCTCTTGTGACGAGCGGCCTTGTTCTTGTGAATGATCTTCTTGTCAGCGATACGGTCGATGACGCTGACATTGGCAGCAAATGCTGCGGTTGCAGCTGCTTTATCGCCAGCTTCAACTGCCTTCACGACCTTCTTGATCGCTGTGCGTAGTGTAGAGCGCAGGCTTGAGTTGTGCGCATTTACTGCTACTGCTTGACGGGCACGTTTTCTTGCTTGTGCGGTATTTGCCATAATTGTTCCTAGTTTCCAGTTAATTCAGTGACCAGTTGACTGAATATTCAGCGCTAACTGGGGTATCAAAATACGAAGCCGTGCATCTTATCTTTTTTTATTACGGATTGCAAGGCGAAATAGAGGGCGAGCAGACGGGCATGCTAAAATCCCGCATTCTTAAAATTCAATTGAATCAAGCCTCAATGCATTTCTTGAAGATAACGGCCGTATGAATCTGCTGAAAGCGCTCGCTGCGGTCGGCAGTATGACATTTTTATCGCGCATATTGGGCTTTGTGCGCGATCTGCTCATTGCCAGGGTGTTTGGCGCCGGTATCTATACCGATGCTTTCTTCGTCGCTTTCAAGATTCCCAATCTGTTGCGGCGCCTGTTCGCCGAGGGGGCATTCTCCCAGGCCTTTGTGCCGATTCTGGCGGAATACAAGAACCAGCGCGGGCATGAGGATACGCAGTCGCTGGTTAACCATGTCGCAACACTGCTTGGCCTGGCATTGGTCGTGGTGGCGTTGATCGGCATCGTCGCTGCTCCACTGATCGTCTATATCAGCGCACCCGGATTCGCCAGTGACCCGGAAAAGTTCGGGTTGACCGTCGATCTGCTACGCATCATCTTCCCTTATATCCTGTTTATTTCGCTGGTGTCTCTGGCTGGCGGCCTGCTCAACACTTACGGTAAATTCACCGTGCCGGCCTTTACGCCGGTTTGGCTCAACGTGGCTTTCATCGTGGCCGCGATGGCGTTCGCCGATGACTTTAATCCGCCGGTCAAGGTGCTGGCCTGGGCGGTGTTTGTCGGCGGGGTGCTGCAGTTGTTGTTCCAGATTCCATTCCTGATCAGGATCGGCATGCTGCCACGCTTCAGCCTCAATCTGCAGGATGAAGGGGTCTGGCGCATTCTGAAGCTGATGGGCCCGGCAGTGTTTGGCGTTTCGATAGCGCAGATTTCTCTGTTGATCAATACGATATTCGCCTCTTTTCTGGTGGCGGGCAGTGTTTCATGGCTCTACTACGCCGACCGTCTGATGGAGTTTCCGACCGGTCTGTTGGGGGTGGCTTTGGGCACCATTTTGCTGCCCAGCCTGTCGAAGTCGTTCGCGGACAAGTCGGATGGCGAGTACTCACAATTGCTGGATTGGGGGCTGCGCTTGACGTTTATTCTGGCGTTGCCTGCTGCTGCTGCGCTGGCGGTGTTGTCTGTCCCGTTGATCGCCAGTCTGTTCCATTACGGCGCTTTTACCGACCATGATGTCTGGATGACTCGACAGGCCCTGATTGCCTACAGCCTGGGCCTGCTTGGGTTGATTCTGGTCAAGGTATTGGCGCCGGCCTTCTACTCGCGGCAGAACATCAAGACGCCGGTAAAAATCGCGGTGTTCACGCTGGTGGCGACACAGTTCATGAATCTGCTGTTCGTATTCGGTCTGGGCCTTCAGCATGCCGGTCTGGCGCTGGCCATCGGTTTGGGTGCCTGTATCAATGCAGGACTGCTTTATTATCACCTGCGCAAGGCCGATGTTTATAAGCCGCAAGCCGGCTGGCTGATGTTCATGAGCAAACTGTTGCTGGCCCTGCTGGCGATGTCGGCTGCGCTTTATTTCGCCAGCGGCGCTGATGCGGCCTGGCTGGATTATTCATTCGTTCATAAATCCGGATATTTGCTGGGCCTGGTGGTGCTCGGTGTTGCTGTCTATTTCCTAAGCTTGTGGTTGATGGGTATCCGCCTGAAAGACTTCATGCGCCGCACACAGATCTGATATGCGTATATTCCGCCATTTTCACCAGGCTGACGGCTGCCCTCTGGCGCTTGCAATCGGCAATTTTGACGGCATGCATCTCGGGCATCAGGCCATGATGGCCAAACTTATTGGAACCGCACAAAGCCAGGGGCTGAAAGCGGCGGTGATGACGTTTGAGCCGCATCCGCGTGAATTCTTCACGCCGGGCAATGCGCCGACACGATTGAGTTCCCTGCGCGAGAAACTCGAATTGTTTGCCGAGGCGGGGGTCGAGTATGCCTATGTATGCCATTTCAACCGGCGTTTCGCCGAGGTCAGCGCCGAGGATTTCATGCAGAGGATTCTGCGCCAGGCGATGAACGTCAAGGCGGTACTGGTCGGGGAGGATTTCCGTTTCGGTGCAGGCCGGCGCGGTGCGCAAGCGGATTTTGTCAGTGCGGGCTTCCAGATCATCAGTCTACCGGATGTCATGCTGGATCAGCGTCGCGTTTCCAGTACGGCGGTGCGCGAGGCTTTGGCCCAAGGCGATCTGGCGCATGCGGAAAAACTGCTGGGGCGCCCTTACACGATTAGCGGCAAGGTCGTGCATGGCGACAAAGTGGGCCGAACCTGGGGCTATCCGACGGCAAATATCCATATGTTGCACGATAGGCCGCCGCTTTTCGGGGTCTATGCGGTAAAATTGGAAGGTTTGGCGGAGTTGCCTCTGCCCGGCGTTGCCAGCCTCGGTGTGCGTCCCACCGTAAAACAAGGCGGCAAGCCTACACTGGAAGTACACCTGTTTGATTTTCAACAGGATATTTATGGCAAGCATGTACGTGTGCATTTTCTGCACAAGATCCGTGACGAAATGAAGTTTGCCGATATTGAAACCCTGAAAACCTGGATAGCCAGCGACGCGCAAAAAGCGCGCGAATATTTTAAGTACGCCACATGACTGACGAAAAAAACGCCAAATACCAACTGAACCTACCTGAAACCGCTTTTCCTATGCGTGGAGACCTGGCCAAGCGTGAGCCGCAATGGCTGAAGGCATGGCAACAGAAGAAGCTGTATGAACGCATTCGTATAGCGCGCAAGGGCGCACCCAAATTCGTGCTGCACGACGGTCCGCCCTATGCCAACGGTGACATCCACATCGGCCATGCGGTCAACAAGATACTGAAGGACATCATCATCAAGTCCAAGACGCTGTCCGGCTTTGACGCACCCTATGTGCCGGGCTGGGATTGCCACGGTCTGCCGATCGACATCATNNGTGCCGGGCTGGGATTGCCACGGTCTGCCGATCGAGCTTGTGGTGGAAAAGAATCACGGCAAGGATATCGCCCCGGCGAAATTCCGCGAGCTGTGCCGTGAATATGCCAAGCAACAGGTCGAACGGCAGAAGGC
>DLMX01000089.1:0-5357 GCA_002479405.1 Methylophilaceae bacterium UBA7525 | reverse complement strand
TGCCACGGCCTGCCGATCGAACTGGTGGTGGAAAAGAACCACGGCAAGGATATCGCTCCGGCGAAATTCCGTGAGCTGTGCCGCGAATATGCCGCGCAGCAGGTGGAAAGACAAAAGAAGGATTTTATCCGCCTCGGCGTGCTTGGCGATTGGGATCATCCCTACCTGACCATGGATTTCAAGACCGAGGCCGACATCATGCGTGCGCTCGGCGATATCTACAAGAATGGCTACCTGTATCAGGGTTCCAAGCCGGTTTACTGGTGCGTGGACTGCGGTTCCGCGCTGGCGGAAGCGGAAGTCGAGTACGAAGACAAGAACTCGCCAGCGATCGATGTCGGCTTCAAATTCGCCGACAACGCCGCGCTGGCCAAGGTCTTCGGCATAGAGGTGAAGGGCGACGCCTATGCCGTCATCTGGACCACGACTCCGTGGACGCTACCGGCCAACCAGGCAGTCTGCGTGCATCCGGAGCTGGACTATCAGTTGATTCAAACCAGCAAGGGCTTGTTGGTGCTGGCGGAAGCGCTGGCCGGGAGCACGCTGGCGCGTTATGGCGAAGAAGAAGCGAAGGTGCTGGCCAGTTGCAAGGGTGCGGCGCTTGAACACTTGCTGCTGCAGCATCCGTTCTATGCACGTCAGGTGCCGGTCATCTGCGGCGATCATGTCACGACCGATGCCGGTACCGGCCTCGTGCACACTGCGCCGGCACACGGTCTGGAAGACTATGCGGTCGGCATGCGCTATAACCTGCCGGTCGATAATCCGGTCGGCGACGACGGCAAGTTCTACAGCCGGGTCGAGCTGTTCGCCGGCATGAGCATCTGGGATGCCAACAAGGCCGTGATTGAGACCCTGCAGGCAAACGGCGTGCTGATGGCATCGGCACGCTTGAACCACAGTTACCCGCATTGCTGGCGCCACAAGACGCCGGTGATCTTCCGCGCCACGCACCAGTGGTTCATAGGCATGAATGAACAGGATGCGTCAGGCAAGACCTTGCGCGAGCATGCCAATCAGGCGGTCGCCAATACCGAGTTTTTCCCGTCCTGGGGCCGTGCACGGCTGGAAGCCATGATCAGGAACCGTCCGGACTGGTGCGTTTCGCGTCAGCGCAACTGGGGTGTTCCGATGCCATTGTTCGTGCACAAGGAGACCGGCGAGCCGCATCCGCAGACGCTGGAATTGCTGGAAAAGGTCGCATTGCAGGTCGAGCAGCAGGGCATCGAAGCCTGGTTCTCGCTCGATGGCGCAGCTTTTCTTGCTCAGCATGCACCGGATAGTGCTGCGCAATACAAGAAGGTCACCGATACGCTGGATGTCTGGTTCGACTCCGGTGCGACGCATGCGGCTGTCTTGAAACGCCGTGCAGAACTCAAACATCCGGCGGATTTATATCTTGAGGGCTCTGACCAACACCGCGGCTGGTTCCAATCCTCATTGCTGACCGGTTGCGCCATTGACGGCCGTGCGCCTTATGATGCGTTGCTGACCCACGGTTTCGTCGTCGACGGTTCCGGCCACAAGATGAGCAAATCCAAGGGCAATGTCGTCGCGCCGCAGAAGGTCATGGATACCTACGGCGCCGACATCCTGCGCCTGTGGGTGGCCTCGACCGATTACTCCGGCGAGTTGACCATCTCTGACGAGATATTGAAGCGCGTGGCGGAAGGCTATCGCCGCATCCGCAACACCTTGCGTTTTCTGCTCGCCAATCTGGCCGATTTCGATGCTGGCAAGGATTTGTTGCCGGTTGACCAGTGGTTGGAGATCGACCGTTACGCGCTGGTGCTGACGCAGGATCTGCAGAGCCGCATCCTCGCCGATTATGACCGTTACGAGTTCCATCTGGCCGTGCAGAAGTTCGTCAGCTTCTGCTCCGAGGACCTCGGTGGTTTCTATCTGGATATCCTCAAGGACCGGCTCTACACCAGCGGCGAGACTTCCCATGCCCGTCGTGCCGCGCAGAGCGCGCTGCATCATATCACGCAGGCCATGATGCGCCTGATGGCGCCCATCCTCAGTTTCACGGCCGACGAGATCTGGCAGACGCTGGGCATGGACGCGGAAGCGACCGTGTTCGAGGATGTCTGGTATGAGCTGCCGGTCAGCGGTTTGAGTGAAGCGGAGATCGCACAATGGCAGGGACTGCTGGATTTGCGCGGATTCGTTAACAAGGCCATAGAGCAGAAGCGTGAAGAGGGAGTGGTCGGCTCGTCTTTGCAGGCTGAAATTGATATCCATGTCGGGCCCAAATTTCAGTTCATTCAGCGATTTGCAGATGATTTGAAATTTGTCTTTATTGTGTCGCGAGCAACGGTTCATTTCAGTGAGGGCAGTACATGCGACTATGCCGTGGATGTGATAGCCAGTCCTCATGCCAAGTGCGAGCGCTGTTGGCACTACCGCGCCGAAGTCGGTGCGGATGCTGAACATCCGACCATCTGCGGACGTTGCGTCAGCAACCTGTTCGGTAGCGGCGAGGCCAGAAGTCATGCCTAAGTGGCTGGCACTCAGCGCGGTCGTCATCGCGATCGACCTCTACACCAAGCATCTGGTACTACAGGCCTTCGCCTTTGGCGAGCATCTTTACGTCACCAGCTTTTTCGATCTTGTGCGCTATCACAACGAAGGCGCGGCTTTCAGTTTCCTGGCGGGTGCCGGCGGTTGGCAGCGGTTCTTCTTCAGCGCCATCGCCATCGTCGCATCGGTCGTCATCGTCTATCTGCTAAGAAAGCACAAGAACGAGAAGCTGTTCTGTTTTGCGCTGGCTCTGGTTTTGGGTGGAGCTCTCGGCAATTTGTATGACCGGCTGACACTGGGTTATGTGGTCGATTTTCTTTTCTTTCATTACCAGGGTTGGTACTGGCCTGCATTCAATGTGGCGGATTCCGCCATCAGCTGTGGTGTCGTATTATTATTGCTGGATAGTTTCAAAAAGCCCCGTACATAAGATTGCAATAAACAGAGGGCGATAGCCATTGCCTGTAGCCGCAGGCAATGCAAGGAGAAGAGCATGGCAAAAGTGATCAAGAGCGATGATGAGTGGCGGGCGCAGCTCAGCCAGATTCAGTATGAAGTGACACGCAAGTCGGCGACCGAGCGAGCGGGAACCGGCGAATACACCCATCACAAGGCGATAGGAATCTATACCTGTGTTTGTTGCGGCACACCATTATTTGAATCGGATGCCAAGTTTGATTCCGGTTGCGGCTGGCCCAGCTATTTCAAACCGATCAATGAAGATAATGTGCGCGAGAAGATCGACAGTTCGTATCACATGATACGCACTGAAGTTATCTGCAATGTCTGCGATGCCCATCTTGGTCATGTATTCAATGACGGCCCGCAGCCGACCGGTCTGCGCTACTGCATCAATTCCGCCGCACTTAAATTCGAACCTCTGTAGGCCGGTGTAAATTCAGGTCAACTTTCCATTTGTGATGTTGTCGGACAAGTTCAGGCAATTAACGAAAGGAAAATCATGACTCGAATTAAAGTGATACTGACGGCTGGTCTTTTGGTATTCTCGGCATCAGCACTTGCCGATACTTCAGGTAATTACGACCCCAAACCTGGTCAGTGGTCGACGGTAGTCGCAATCTTCGATAACAATAAAAATCATTACTTGCTTAAAACTTCCGTGAATAACGACCTGGCAGAATGTTCAGACAGATTGCATCGATTCAGCCGGAATCTGCAAGCGGCCAATGGCATGGTCTGGACAAGCTATGCCAAGGACGTTGTCAAATTTGAAGCAACTCCGGGGACAACCGATGTGCAGGTCAAGGTGCTCGATGTGCGTTGCGTTCTTGAGCCTTATGATCCTGAACTGGTAAAGAAATACTAGGTTTACGATCAATCGCATCGATAGTAAAAAGCCCGCGTCGCGGGCTTTTTACTTGGTACCGATACGGCTGATGCAGTGGCAATTACATCAGATCAAAGCGATCCGCATTCATCACCTTGGTCCAGGTCTTGACGAAGTCCTGCACGAATTTTTCCTTCGCATCGTCCTGTGCATAGACTTCCGCATAGGCGCGCAGGATGGAGTTGGAGCCGAACACAAGGTCTGCACGGGTCGCTGTCCACTTCACCGCACCGGTCTTGCGATCTCGGATCTCGTACAGGTTGCTGCCGGCCGGCTTCCAGGTGTAGGCCATGTCGGTCAGGTTGACGAAAAAGTCGTTGGTCAGCGCGCCGACGCGGTCGGTGAAAACGCCATGCCGGGTGCCGCCATGGTTGGTGCCAAGCACACGCATGCCGCCGATCAGCACGGTCATTTCGTGTGCGGTCAGGCCCAGCAGTTGCGTGCGGTCCAGCATCAGCTCCTCGGCGGTGACGACATAGTCCTTCTTTAGCCAGTTTCGGTAGCCGTCGGCTATCGGTTCCAGCACCTCGAAGGATTCAACATCGGTCTGCGCCTGGCTGGCATCTCCGCGACCCGGCACAAATGGCACGGTCACGTTGAAGCCGGCGGCCTTGGCGGCCTGCTCGATACCGACATTGCCGCCCAGCACGATGACATCGGCGACGCTGGCACCGGTGTCGGCCGCGATCTTTTCATATACGGCCAAGACTTTGGCAAGACGTGCCGGTTCGTTTCCCTCCCAGTCCTTCTGCGGTGCCAGGCGAATGCGGGCGCCGTTTGCACCGCCGCGCATGTCCGATCCGCGGAAAGTTCTTGCGCTGTCCCATGCGGTGGCAACCATTTCGCCGATGCCCAGTCCGCTGGCAGAAATTTTTGCCTTGACCGCCTCAATATCGTAGTCTGCGCGGCCTGCAGGTACCGGATCCTGCCATATCAGGTCTTCCTTGGGCACATCGGGACCGATGTAGCGAGTTTTTGGTCCCATGTCGCGGTGGGTCAGCTTGAACCAGGCGCGGGCGAAGACCTCCGAGAAGTAGGCCGGGTCCTTGTGGAAGCGCTCGGCGATCTTGCGGTATTCCGGGTCGAATCTCAGTGCCATGTCGGCATCGGTCATGATGGGCTTGCGACGGATGTTCGGGTCTTCGACATCGACTGGCATGTCCTCTTCCTTGATGTTGACCGGCTCCCACTGCCAGGCACCAGCCGGCGACTTCTGCAGCCACCAGTCGTAGCCGAGCAGCAGGTCGAAATAGCCGTTGTCCCATTTGGTCGGATGGGTGGTCCAGGCACCTTCGATGCCGCTGGTCACGGTGTCGCGACCCATACCGCGGCTAGTGTGATTGTTCCAGCCCATGCCCTGTTCTTCCAGGTCGGCAGCTTCAAGAGCAGGACCGAGATTTGCGGCGCTGCCATTGCCGTGTGCTTTGCCTACGGTATGGCCACCGGCGGTGAGCGCCACGGTTTCCTCGTCGTTCATCGCCATGCG
>DLMX01000002.1:41307-60569 GCA_002479405.1 Methylophilaceae bacterium UBA7525 | reverse complement strand
GCATCCATTTCAAGATCGGGCCGACCAACTCCGGCAAGACCTATGACGCACTGATGGCGCTGCAACAAGCGGACTCCGGAGTCTATCTGGCACCGCTGCGCTTGCTGGCGATGGAGATCCGTGACCGCCTGATGGAAGCCGGAGTGCCATGCAACCTGGTCACCGGAGAGGAACGCGTCATGGTGGCCGGTGCAAGACATACTGCGTCCACCGTCGAGATGATGAACCCGCATCAGGAAGTCGAAGTGGCCGTCATCGACGAAATCCAGATGCTGCAGGATGAGCATCGCGGTCATGCATGGACAGCCGCCATAGTCGGCGCCCCGGCACGGCAGGTCTACCTGTGCGGCTCGCATGCCGTCATGGGCGCCTGCACCCGCCTGCTCGACGCTCTGGAAGAGCCTTATGACATCAGCCATCTGGAGCGAAAGACGCCCTTGGTGCTGGAAGAACTGGCACTGTGCGGCGACCGTTACAACCGCTGGCGTCTGAAAGGCAAACTGCAAAAAGGCGATGCCGTCATCGCCTTCACACGCAAGGATGTGCTGACGCTGGCGGCACGCATCCGCCAGTGGGGCTTCGGTGTCGCCACCATCTACGGTGCATTGTCGCCGGAAGTGCGCCGCACCGAAGCCAGGCGCTTCAATAGCGGCGAGGCAGATATTCTGGTAGCGACCGATGCCATCGGCATGGGCCTCAATCTGCCGATTCGGCGCGTGATATTTTCCACCGTGGAAAAATTCGACGGCATCGCCAGCCGCCGGCTCAATCCGACCGAAGCCAGACAGATCGCCGGTCGCGCCGGGCGTTACGGCCTCTATCCCACTGGCTTCGTCAACGCCTTCGAGCAGGATGAACTGCTGAATCTGGAACATGCACTCTATGCTTCGGACATCTCTGACCTGCAGCGATTGCCGATCTCGCCGTTCTTCGGTCATGTCGAGATGCTTTCCGGCATGCTACATACGGACAAGCTGGGTGAATTACTGTCATTCTTCGCCGAACGGGTGCTGCTCAAAAGCAGCCTGTTCCAGACCGCCGACATGTCCGCCCATATCCAGCTTGGTCTGTGGTTAGACCAAATTGCACCTGATCTGTCGCTGCGCGAAAAATTTATCCTGTCCTGTGCCCCGGTTTCGCTGGATAAACCGCATGAAAGCGATTATTTCCTCGCCTGCGTGCAAAGTGTGTGCAGCGGCAAGGCCAGAAGCCTGCCGCCGGAACAGGACTGGCTCAGGTCGAGCAGTCCCAAGCATCTGGAAGAAGCCGAAGCACTGAGTCAGGATATCAGCCTTTATGCCTGGCTGGCCGGCAAGTTCCCGCATATCTTTCATGAGGCGGATGCCGTACCGGCATTCAGAAGCCAGGTCAGCCGCTATATTGAACGTGCACTACTGACCCAGGCCGATTATGGCAGCATCTCAAAAGAGCTGCTTTACCAGTTCTGAAGCACGCGCAAAAGTATTAATTTCAGCCACAGAGACCCCATAGTAAAAGCATTTCCTACGACTCCCAGATGAAGCACCAGCAGGGCAACTCCAGTTTTTTGATTTTCTCTGTGAACTCTGTGGCTAATTGCCTTTTTCAAGCCGCTCCGCCCATAGTCCAATGCAACACCACATAAATACATTTGCACAAACTATATTTGTATCAATGTATTTTTGATGGCATAATCATGCTCCATGAACGCCTCCATCGGACATACGCGACAGCCTCCTGAGACCAGCCATGAACAATTGGCCTCCTCCGCATTGAAGGATTTCCGCATCATCTTCAATTCGGTCAAAAAACACTTCAAACAGGTCGAGAAACAGTGCGGTATCAGCAGCTCGCAATTGTGGGTGTTGTGGGAGCTGCACAAGACTCCGGGGCTGAAAGTATCCGAGTTGGCCGGCAAGCTGGCCATCCATCAATCCACAACCAGCAACCTTATTGAGAAAACTGCAAGAAAAGCCCTGATCAGCAAGAAGCGTGAAGATCAGGACCAGCGTGTGGTCAGGCTCTACCTGACCGAAGCCGGCCAGGATATCGTCAAAAAGGCGCCCGATTCGCCGCGCGGGGTTCTGACTGAAGCCATCGACCGGTTATCGATAGCGGATCTGATGCAACTGCAGAGCAGCCTTGAAAAACTGATCGGCAACATGAAACTCAAGGATGAAGCGGATGCAATGAAGCCGCTGTCTTCACATTAGGATTTTCACGCCGGCTTCGCCGGCAATGCATGTTTAGCCTGCAGAAAGGAGAAACATTGGCATCAGCAACACCCGAAAAACATCAAAAAACCGTGGCCCTGTTCGGTGAAGTTCTTGCCGACATTTTCCCGGACCAGAGCGTGCTGGGCGGCGCACCGTTCAATGTCGCGCGCCATTTGCAGGCTTTTGGACTGCATCCTGTCATGATCAGCCGCACCGGCAACGACGCCTTGCGTGAGGACCTGCTGCGGGAGATGGACAGGCTCGACATGGACAAAACCGGTATCCAGTGCGACC
This sequence comes from Methylophilaceae bacterium UBA7525, assembly GCA_002479405.1. Lineage (GTDB taxonomy): Bacteria > Pseudomonadota > Gammaproteobacteria > Burkholderiales > Methylophilaceae > UBA6140. Next base: position 58,080 of record DLMX01000002.1, on the reverse strand, counting down.
CCACTTACCCGACCGGCCAGGTGCAGGTACACATGAAAGACGGCGGGCACAGCTTCGAGATTCTGCCGGATCAGGCCTACGACCACATTCACGCCGGTGTCACCCACATGATGATCATGTCACTAAAGCCGGAGCTGGTGTATTTCGGCACGCTGGCACAAAGAGGCATGGAGTCGCGTCTGGCACTGGACAAATTCCTGGCGGACAGCAGATGTCCGCGCTTCCTGGATATCAACCTGCGCAGTCCCTGGTTCAACAAACACACGGTGCGACGCTCGCTGCTGCGTTCGGATATCGTCAAGATGAACGAAGACGAGCTGGAAATCGTCTCCGATTACTTCAGGATCAGCGGCAAAACGCTACTGCTAAAGGCCGAAGCCTTGCTGGACCAGTTCGAGCTGAACTGCCTGCTGGTTACCTGCGGCGAGAATGGCGCCTGGATGATCAACCGGCAGCATGAAGTATTCAGCACAAGCCCTGCCGGAAACACCCAGACAGTGATCGATACGGTCGGCGCCGGCGATGCCTTCGCCGCGGTCTTCATCATCGGCCTGCTCAATCAGTGGGAAATGCCGGTTGCCATGCAGCGGGCCAATCAATTCGCCGCGGCCTTGTGTGGCATTCGAGGCGGTGCACCACAGAATCCAGACTTTTACACGTCTTTCAAGAAGGAATGGCAGCTGTAACAGGCCGTTAAAAAAGGAGAGCAATCTTTAACCTTATATGCAAAACACAAATCAGCAGCAAAAATCCGAAAACCCCATCTATATCCTGATGATCAGCATGCATGGCCTCATCCGCGGCCATGACATGGAACTTGGCCGCGATGCCGACACGGGAGGCCAAACCACTTATGTCGTCGAACTAAGTAAAGCCCTGGCCCGACACCAGGAAGTGGAAAAGGTCGACCTGCTGACACGTCTGATCGAAGACCCGAATGTCAGCCTCGACTATGCCCGGCCAGAAGAAGACCTCGGTGACGGCGCCCGTATCGTGCGCCTGCCCTGCGGCCCCAGACGCTATTTGCGCAAGGAGCTATTGTGGCCGCACCTCAATCAGGTCGTCGACAAATCCCTGCACTTTCTGCGTCAGCAGGGCCGTCTGCCGGACCTGATCCATACCCACTATGCCGATGCCGGCTATGTCGGACAGCAGCTTTCCCTGCTGCTCGGCATCCCGCAGGTGCACACCGGCCATTCACTGGGCCGCCCCAAACTGGAACGCATGCTGGCGAGCGGACGCAAGGCACATGTGCTGGAAAAGCAGTTCAATTTCGAGCGCCGCATCAATGCCGAAGAAGAAATCATCAAGAATGCTTCACTCATCGTCACCAGCACACAGCAGGAGGTCGATCAGCAGTACGGCCTCTATACCAACTTCAATCATTCGCGCTTCCGCGTCATACCGCCTGGCACGGACACCTCGCGCTTCTCGCCGCCATTGCGAAAAAAGATCGAGCCTGCGACACAACAGCTGGTGGACAAATACCTCGCTGAGCCGGAAAAACCGCTGATATTTTCCATCAGCCGGCCGGATGCCAGAAAAAACATCAAGGGTCTGGTCAAGGCCTATGGACAGAATCCGGAACTGCAGGAAGCCGCCAACCTGCTGATCGTCGCAGGTACCCGCAACGATATCCGCGAACTGGAGGAATCCGAGCAGAAGATCATGAGCGAACTGCTGTTCGATACCGACCGCTATGATCTATGGGGCAAGGTCGCCCTGCCCAAGCATGTCAGCCAGGACGATGTCCCCGAGTTCTACCGGCTGGCAGCCCGCCGCCGTGGCGTATTCGTCAACCCGGCATTTACCGAACCGTTCGGCCTGACGCTGATCGAGGCTGCCGCCAGCGGCCTGCCGTTTGTCGCACCGGATGACGGCGGGCCGCGCGACATTGTCGCCAACTGCCGCAACGGGCTGGTGGTCGACACACTGCACAGCGATGAGATCGGCAAGGCCCTGCTGCATATTCTGCAGGACAGGAAACGCTGGCGCCAATGGGCCAATAACGGCATCGCCGGCGTCTGGCGGCATTACAGCTGGGCAGCCCATGTCGAAAAATACATGAAGGAAATCCGCAGGCTGCTGCGTCGCGACAAGAAGCGCCTGCGTCGTCAGCACGCGATTATCCAGCATGGCGAAAAATCCTATATGCCACTGGTGAAAAAGGCACTCATCAGCGACATCGACAACACCCTGCTCGGCGATCGACGTTCGCTGAAGCAACTGACAGCCTGGTTGAAAACGCAACGCAGCAAGCTGGCATTCGGCATCGCCACCGGTCGCACGATCGAAAGCGCGGTCGCCATCCTCGAGAAAAACCAGGTCAATATCCCGGATGTGCTGATCACCTCGGTCGGCTCGGAGATCCATTACGGCAAGAAACTGGTGCCCGATCTCGGCTGGACCGCGCACATTCGTCACCAGTGGCGGCGCGACGCGCTGGCCGAAGCGCTGGCCAGATTTCCTGGACTCAAGCTGCAGGCGCCCGAGAACCAACGCGAATTCAAGCTGAGTTATCTGGCTACACCGGACAGCATGCCGCCCCTTAACGAGCTCTATGAATATCTGCATGATCTGAAACTGCACGCACAACTGATCTATTCGCATGAGGAGTTTCTTGACGTGCTGCCGGTGCGCGCTTCCAAAGGTCATGCCATCCGTTACCTGGCCTATAAATGGGGCTTGCCGCTGGAGAACTTCCTGGTCGCAGGAGATTCCGGCAATGACATAGAGATGCTGGTCGGCGACACGCACGCCATCGTCGTCGGCAATCACAGTCCGGAACTGGCAGTTTTGCGCGACCAGGAACAGATCTACTTCGCACAAGGTCACAATGCTGCAGGCATCATTGAAGGTATCCAGCACTATGGAATGGGTATCGATACAGAATCCCAGGTTTCCGCAATGGAGGAGTTCTCGCATGTATGAACAGGTTTCACACTCCCTGCTGAATGACATCCTGATCAAGCTGGAACGCGACATCAAGGACAAGAACCTGCAACATTTCTATATCCGGCTCGGGGCGAACTTCTACGCCATCTATTCGTTGTTCCACCAGCTTTACGGCCACCGGCCCGACTTCAAACAACAGATGCAGCGGCTGGTCACCAGCCTCACCTGCGCCTATATCAAGCGCCCGCAACAATTACGCAAGCTTGATCTGGCGCGGGAAAAGGATCACAACTGGTTTCTCAGCCAGAAATGGGTCGGCTACGCGCTCTACTGCAAGGAATTCGCCGGTGATCTGGCCGGGCTGCAGAAACACCTGGGTTATCTGCAGGATCTCGGCATCAACCTGCTGCACGTCATGCCGATTCTGGACTGCCCGAAAGGCAAGAGTGACGGCGGCTATGCCGTGCGCGACTTCAAAAAGATCAACCCGGAAGTCGGCACCACGCGTGAGCTCGACAGCCTGGTCAAGAACATGAAGAAACGCGACATGCTGCTGGCGCTGGATGTAGTGGTCAACCACACCTCCAACGAACATGAATGGGCCGTGAAAGCGCGCGAAGGCGACAAGACCTATCAGGATTACTATCACGTGTTCGACAACCGCGAGCTGCCGGACATGTATGAAGAGACCATGCCCGAGGTCTTTCCCGAAACCTCGCCCGGCAACTTCACCTGGGACGAGAAGATGGGCAAATGGGTGATGACGGTCTTCAACGACTACCAGTGGGACCTCAACTACAGCAATCCCGCCGTGCTCATCGAGATGGTCGAAATCATCCTGCACTGGGCCAATCATGGGGCCGACATCATCCGGCTGGATGCCGTCGCTTTTCTCTGGAAAAAGATCGGTAGCACCTGCCAGAACGAACGCGAAGCCCACCTGATCCTGCAACTGATGAAAGACTGCTGCCAAGTGACGGCACCCGGCGTGCTGTTCATCGCCGAGGCCATTGTTGCGCCGGTCGAGGTCATCAAGTATTTCGGCGAAGACGCCATCAATGCCAAGGAGTGCGAGATTGCCTACAACGCCACCTTCATGGCGCTGCTGTGGGACGCCGTCGCCACCAAAAAGGCCGGTCTGCTCAATCTCGGCATCAAGAGCATTCCGGACAAACTGGAACGTGCAACCTGGCTCAACTACGTGCGCTGCCATGACGATATCGGTCTGGGATTCGACGACAACGACATCCGCCTGGCGGGCTACGACCCCAGGCTGCACCGCAAATTCCTGGTCGACTACTACACCGGCCATCACAAGGTTTCGCCCGCCCGCGGTGTCGCCTTCGGCATCAACAAGAAGAACGGCGATGCCCGCATTGCCGGTTCGTTGGCCTCACTGGCCGGACTTGAATCCGCCATCGAGAACAATGACCCGGTCGCCATCCAGGAGGCGATCGACACCATCCTGCTGCTACACAACGCCATCATGTCCTTCGGCGGCATCCCGCTGCTCTATTACGGCGATGCCATCGGCACGCTGAATGACATTTCCTATCTGGAAGATGAACACAAACAGCACGACACCCGCTGGGTCCACCGGCCCAAGCTGAACTGGACCAAGGCTGCCCGCAGAAACACATATGGCACCATTGAAAACCGCATCTTCATTGCTCTGAAAAAGATGATTGCCGTGCGCAAGGAAATCCCTGCATTCGCCGATCACAACAATCGCGAACTGCTGGATACGGATAATCCGCATCTGTTCGTTTTTTCGCGTTTCGACTACATCAACACGCAATCCCGTGTGCTAGTGATCTGCAATTTCGACAATCGTCCGCAAAATCTGGACATCACCGACCTGTGCAAACGCGGTTTTTTCCAGCATCGCCAAGTCAGGGATCTCTACAGCGGCAATGAGATCAGCATCGACTGCCAACAACTGGAAATTCCGGCGCTCAGCTTCTACTGGCTGCAGACCTGATTCCGGCAGTCAGCAACCAGTCATCCAATCTCGCAACAGGAGTACTCATGGAAAACCTACTCGTCACTTTCGGTTTGAGCGACCCGCAGGCCCTATGGTCACTGATCAAGACCATGCTGCGCATCTTGCTGATCATGATCATCGCCGCCATCCTGATGAAGGTCAGCAGTAAACTCATCATCAAGCTGAAGCAACATCTGAAAGTCCGCGCCGACGGCGATGCTGAAGAACTGAAGCGCATCGACACGCTGGGCCGGGTATTCCGTTATATCGCCACTATCCTCATCGCCGTCATCGCCATCGTCGAAATACTGCATGAACTCGGCATCTCGATCGCGCCCATCCTCGCCGCTGCAGGTGTCGTCGGCGTCGCCGTCGGTTTCGGTGCGCAGAGCCTGATCAAGGACTATTTCAACGGCTTCTTCATCCTGCTGGAAAACCAGATCCGTCAGGGCGATGTGGTCGAAGCCGGCGGCAAGGGCGGATTTGTAGAGGAAGTGACGCTGCGCCACATCAAGATGCGCGATTACGACGGTAACGTACATTACGTACCCAATGGCACCATCACCACAGTCACCAACATGAGCCGCGGCTTTGCCCAATCCGTGATCGATGTCGGCGTCGCCTACCGCGAGAACGTCGATGAAGTAATGCAGATCATGCACGAGGTGGGCGAAGACATGCGCACCGATGACGAATTCCAGTTCAAGATTCTGGACAATATGGAAATGGCCGGCGTCGACAGACTTGGCGATTCAGCCGTGACCATCCGCTGCCGCTTCAAGGTTCAGGCGCTGGAACAATGGGGCGTCAGACGCGAATTCCTCAAACGCATCAAGGCCGAGTTCGACAAACGCGGCATCGAAATCCCCTATCCGCACCTGACTGTCTATCCTGGTCAGAACAAGGACGGTACGGCTCCGGCACTCAACATCAAACGCCAGGAGAATTCCCAGCCCGACCAGACCGGGAACAACTGAGAAGCCACCCGCAATTCCGGAAAACTGCTGATACGCCTATTCGCCCGGCGCGGGCTCGTACATCACCCAGCAGTTCTTGCCGATGTCCTTGGCATCGTACATTGCCGTATCAGCATGGCTGATCAGGCTATCGCCATCCAATCCATGCAAGGGAAAAATGGCAATACCGATGCTGGCCGTGATCTGGGCTTGCCGCCCGTCAAGTTCGAAAGGCTTGTTCATCACCTTCAGTATCTTGTCGGCAATTGTTTCGACACTGGACTGCTCCTCCAGGGCACTGAGAATGATGATGAACTCATCACCGCCCAACCGGGCCAAGGTATCGGATTTACGAATGCAGTTGCCAAGTCTGTTACTGACATCCACCAGCAGATCGTCTCCGGCCTGGTGTCCCAGCGCGTCGTTGATCTCCTTGAAGCCATCCAGGTCGACAAACAGCACAGCAAACAATTGCCGTGCACGCGTGGCCCGCTTGATCTCCTGAGACATGCGGTCAAAGAACATCCTGCGGTTCGGTAAACCTGTCAGCGTGTCGAAATTGGCTTGACGCCAGATCAGCTCTTCCGCCTCTTTACGCTTGGAAATATCGGTATGCGTACCCACCATGCGAATCGGCTTGCCTGCATTGTCACGCTCGACGACCAGACCTCTGGCCAGCACCCACAACCAGCTGCCATCCTTGCAGCGAACGCGATATTCAATACGGAAACTCTCGGATTTACCGTCGAGATGCTCCTGCAATCTGGCCAGTGTCTGCTCAATGTCTTCCGGATGCACGATGGCACGCCATGACGCATAATGATTGGGGAACTCATTCTCTTCATAACCCAGCATGGCTTTCCAGCGCTTGCTGAAAAACACCTCGTCAGTGCCGACTTTCCAGTCCCAGACGCCATCCCCCGCGCCCTCCAGTGCAAAGCTCCAACGCTGTTCACTGTCGCGCAAGGTCTTGTAGATACGGTCCAGCTCAGCCAACAACTGCTTAAGCCAGTTACGTTCATGACGCAGTTCCAGCAGCGCCATCACCTGATTGGCAAGGATCTTGAGGATATCGATCTCCTCATCCGTCAACACCTTGGACATCCTGTCCATGATACAAAAAGTGCCAATCGCAAGATTCTCGGAATTCAGCAGCGGCACCCCGGCATAAAAGCCCAGATGGGGTGAATCCACCACCAGCGGATTTTTGGCGAAACGTTTATCCTTTTTCGCATCCTCGATGATCAACGGATCCGTCTGCTCGATCGCATGCGTGCAAAAGGAAATATCGCGCGCCGTCTCGTTTACATCCAGTCCAACAGCAGCCTTGAACCACTGCCGGTGCGCATCGAGTATGGTGACTGTGGAAATCGGCACCTTGAATATCATGGTCGCCAGCCTGACGATATCGTCAAAATCCGTCTCAGGCGCAGTATCCAGAATCTCAAGCTCACGCACAGCCTGCAGGCGCTTTACTTCTTTTTCTTTCCAGCTGTCATTCATTAGGGCGTGTTCACACTAAATTCGCGTTTGCGACGGGGGCGGTTTGGGATGCCATCCACGAAGCAAGACGCGCTGAATTGCAGGCCACTTCAAGCGGCTTGCGACAAAGGAGGGCGCCCAAACCGCCCCCGTCCCCGTGATAACAAAAAACAAAAGCAGGGGTTGTTTCAGGAAAGCGCGTCTGCAGCGTTGCGAAGCTTGTCAATGCAATAACCATTGACTGCGCTGCGCTCCGCGCCTTGCATCCATCGCTTTCCTGAAACAACGCATACATGAATTTAGTGTGAACACGCCCTAACCAACCCCCTGGTTCGGATAGACAGAAACGCATATTCAAATCATAAGACTATCCGCGCAATATTAAGTTGAGCTTAATTCTTGAGCTAAAACAAAACAACCACTTATTAATAAAGTTGAACGACCTGTCGGCAGAGAACAGTTCCAGAGAGTTCAGGCTTCAGCGTCCAGTGGTTAAAGATTTAAGCACTTCACGCTCCACCTGCACACTCTGCTCGCCGTCACTGAGCCAGACCTGGCCATCCTGTATCGTGCATTGCAAATTCATTGTGCGCTGCGTCAGACCAGCCAGTGTAGCCGTGCTCCCCTCCGGCAGATTGATCACCGTCAGGTTCTTCTGACGCTCAAACTGCGATTTATTCTGGGCAAACCACATCTCCGCAACACGGCCGCCATAACTGTAAACAATGACCTGACTGGCCCGGCCGCAAGCCTTCCGGATCAGACGTTCGTCCGGGATGCCGACATCGATCCACAACTCGATCGCCCCGGTCAGATCACGCTGCCACAGATCCGCTTCATCATCATCGGTCATGCCCTGACCGAATTCCAGATACTCTCCGGCATGCAAGGCGAAAGCCAGCAGCCGCACCATCATGCGCTCATCGGTCTCAGAAGGATGCTGCGCCATGGTCAGCGCATGATCCTGATAATAATGCCGGTCCATATCCGCGATCTGCAGATTGGCCTTGAAAACGGTTGCCTTGATTGCCATGGATACTTCCCCGTTATTTGCTCAAGGCCTCAATCGCCTTCTTGTCCCTGGCTTGCGCCCGCTTCAGCTTTTCTATTTCTGCCACCATCTCCTCCAGCAAGGCCAGGGCCGCCAGCAAGGAGACTTCAGCCGCCTCCGCCTTCCTGAACATGGAAGCCTCCTTCAAGGCCTGTAAGGAAGCTCGTAATTCGGTGAGTCTTGTTTTCATGATGTTCCTGATTAAATTGAGTGAGTTATTCGCCGTACACTACCTCTTTCGTCTGCCGCCAGCTCACGTATTCCGGCCATACCGAAATCAACCGGCATCTTGACATAAAACCATCGCTCGCGTGTTCCACTCAACTTACATCCGCATCGCCCATCTGCTATAGCCAGTCTGCTGAAACAAAAGACGGCCCTAACTATGGCGCCCTGATTATCATCTCGTGAAGGTATTCACGCTCGGCAATCAATTTGGCCCACGAGAGGGGGCTCATCTGATTACTGGAGTACATGCCGGCTAAAAGTGTCATCGCTGCAGTCATCATTGGAGGCAACAGCAGCAGCCACGCGGTTTCACGCCAACCACGCGCTGCGACATGCTCCCCTGGCCAAGCCTTTGGAACAGACTTGAACCAGGTACGCCAAAGAATAGGCAGAAAATAGGCGGCATTCAGCAGACTGGAAGTCCACAGCACCCATATAGCCCAATCCATGCCGGCAGCCGATGCGCCATCGATCAGCCATGCCTTGCTGACGGCTCCCGCCGTCAGCGGCGCACCCATCATCCCCAACGCGCCAATCGTAAAGGCGATGCTCGTCAACGGCATACGCCGGCCGACACCGTTCATTTCACTCACTTTGTGGATGCCGAGGGTTTCAGCATAGTTGCCGGCGCAAAAAAACAGCGTGATCTTCATGATGCCCTGATGCACCAGATGCACCAACCCACCGATAGTGCCGATGGGGCCAAACAAGGCGACACCCAGCACGATGTAGGAAACCTGGCTCACTGTCGAGAAAGCCAGCCGTTTTTTCAGGTCATCCTGAAACAGCGCACGAAAGCTGCCCCATACAATAGTCACCGCAGCGAAGATTGCCAGCGGCAGCAGCAGTCCAAGCGCCTGTGCGAATTCGATACCATACACCTCATAAACGATACGCACGATGCCGAAGGCACCGGCCTTGACCACGGCAACCGCATGCAGCAATGCCGAGACCGGAGCCGGCGCCACCATCGCCTGTGGCAGCCAACCGTGAAGCGGCACGATGGCTGCCTTGACACCAAGCCCGATCAGCAGCAGCAGGAAGATGATCTGCAACTGACCGTCATACGCTGACCCTAATGCCACCGCGATACCGGCGTGGGCAAAATCGGTATGTCCGAGCAGATGATGCAGCCATATGATACCGGTCAGCAGTACAGCACCACCAATCAGCGTATATACCAGATAGGTAGTGCCACCGCGCATGGATGCTTCCGTGCCGCGATGAACGACCAGCGGAAAGGTGGCAAGCGTCAACAGTTCGTAAAAAACAAAAAAGGTAAAAAGATTGGCAGCCATGGCGATGCCCATCGTGGCCGTGACGCACAGGCTGAAAAACCCGAAAAAACGACTGCGGCGCGGCGCGCCTTCAAGGTAGCCGATCGCATACAGTGTGGTGAACAGCCAGAGCACGGCCGATAACGTGATGAACAGCAGACCAAGCGCATCGGCCTTGAAGGCAAGATCGAGACCGGGCAGCACGGCAAAATGCACGCCATAACTCTCCCCCGCCTGCACCCCCAGAATCAGCAGCAGAACAAGAGCCAGTTTGATCAGCGCACCGAACAGATTAAGCGCCGTGCGCAACCCAACCCATGACTCCGGCAACGTAAAGATAAGTAGCCCCGGTAATAGTGAGGATGCCAAAACAGCCAATGGCAAGAGTTCGTTGAAATTCATGTAATGCCCACCAACTGCATCAACTCAACACCACGCAAGCCCAGCAGAACGCTGGCGGCAGCGAGGACGAAAGCCGTCCATTCCAGCGTACGCGGCACTGGCATCACTACGCTACCAGCAGGTGCCAGCAGAAATGCCTGGCGCAATACACGGAAAACATAGACTGCCGCCAGCAAGCCACCCACCAGAACCACAAATGCGATAACCCAGTACTGCTGTGACAGCGCCAGTTCAATCAATTGCCATTTGGCTAGAAAACCCGATGAAGGCGGCAGACCCATCAAGGTCACACCCGCCAGCCCGAAAGCAAAGAGTGTGACAGGCAAACGCTCGGCAACCCCGGCCAAACCCGCCACCGTATCCTGTCCGGTTGCCTTGATCAACGTTCCCGCTGCCGCAAACATGGCGGCCTTGGCAAGACCATGCGCGAATACCTGCATGATAACGGCCTGCAACGCTCCAGCACTGACCAGCAGCGGGAAGATCAAAAATAGATAGCCCAGTTGCGCCACGGTCGAATAAGCAACCAACATCTTCAGGCGCTCGGCACGTATGGCCTGATAAGAACCCCAGAAGACGGCCAGCATACCAAGCAATGCCGGCAACCAGACAACAAGATTCGCCGCAACGGTCAAGGACGAGAATGGCCCGATCCATAGCCTCAGAATCAGATAGAACGAGGCTTTCACCACAACGGCAGACAACAGTGCCGACACCGGGGCGGGTGCGCCGCCATGCGCCGGAGGCAACCAGAAATGAAAAGGAAACAATGCCGTCTTGAGCATCAGACCGACCACCATCAAACCTCCCGCAATCCATACCAAATCAGGCGCCCCGGCGCCGATAAGCGGAGTGAGGGTAACGGTGGAGACCGTTCCGTAAGTGCCGTAAATCAGTGCGACGCCGAGCAGATAGGCCCCAGAGCCGACCAGCGTGGCAAACAGATAGCGCAGTGCTGACGCAATCTGTTGCGCGCCACCGCCAGCCGCAACCAGACCTACTGCTGCCAGGCCAAGCAGTTCGAGTGTGACGTAAGAGTTGAATAGATCGGCCGAGAGAAACAGTGCATTAAGCCCTGCCAGTAGAAATCCGACAAGCGGCCAGAAATAAGTCGCGGCCGGATCATCACGCTTGAAATAGGCGGAGGCATAAACTGCCAGTGGCAGTGCAACGCACTGAGTCAGCAGCAGCATGGCTGCTGACAGCCCATCGGCTACAAGGTCGATACCGAGCGGTGCACCCCAGCCACCGACCGCATGCTCTGCTACACCGCTGGCGACGATTTCCTCGGCAAGCGCGTAAGCGAGCCAAAGTTGCGCAAGCAATCCGGCCATGGCAAGCCAGACGCCGCGGCCAGGCCCCAGCAGAAAGGCGAAGCTGGCCCATAGCAGCGGCAGCAGAATCAGCCAGACCATCATTCGTCATCATCCTGCGACAGTTCAAGTTTGCCGGTCAACACATACAATCGCCGCACCAAGGCCAGTGCCAATGCCGTTGCGGCAACGGCAACGACGATGCCGGTCAACACCATAGCCTGCGGTACCGGGTCAGCAATACCATTACGCTGCGCGAGTCCGACCAGCACAAGAAACGCTCCGCTACCCATGACATTGAAGGCGAGTACGCGACGCAGAAGATGTCCTATCAGCAGCACACCGGCCACACCCAGTGCGAACAAAATCACGCCGACACTGGCGAAAAGCAGCTCCCCGGTCACGGCCCGTCTCCGTCATCACGCGAGAGGAGCAGAAAGAGACCGGCAAGGATCAATCCCAGCGAGACCGTCAAGCCGGACTCGACCAGTAGAATCAGCCGACCTGCGTGTTCAGGCGGATATTCGAGTAATGCCCCCCGCATCAGAGATCCGGCACCAACAGCAAGAAAGACCAGAAAACCGCCGGCCAGCCCCAGGCGCAATCTCGTGCTTGGCGATTGCCAACCTGGCAATAGTTCAACCAGATGCAGCAGCACGGCGGCTGCGGCCAGTACAGCACCTGCCTGGAAAGCCCCGCCTGGGCGGAAGGCTCCGGCCCACAGCAAATAGACGGCAACCATGATCATCAGGGGAGCAGCCAGTTTTGCCAGCGCCTGTAGCACCGGATTCACCGAAGGTCGCACATCGGCGGCTGTGTCGATACCAGTAGCGAGGATAACGATCATGGCAAGCAACAATACAGCAATCTCCAACAAGGTATCGTAGCCGCGAAAGTTCAACAGAACGGCGGTGACCGGGTGCTCAACACCACTGGCTGGCAGATTTGCGGCGACCGCCGCATGTAACTGTACGCTTGCTGGCGCCAGATCGAACATTGCGCCGAGCAGAAGCACAACAAAACAGACAGCGCCGAGAACGACGAGCAGCCGCTTCATGCCTCCCTCCGTTTCAGTGCACCATAAGCATCGAGCAGCAGTGCGCCGGTCAACCCGGCGCCGATGGCCGCTTCAGCCAGCCCGATGTCGGGAGCCGACAGACGCGCCCAGGCCAGCGCCATCAGCAAACCGAAAACGATGAACATGACGATGGCCCGATCCAGCCGCGATGCAGACAAGCTCCGCCATGCGCTCCAGACCATCGCCAAGGCAAGCAGCAGGTCGAATATGAACTCGAGACTCAATGTTTTTCCTTGCACCAGGGTACAACACCAAGACTGTCGGCGCGGCGCGCGATAGCGTAGCTCACCCCTGCGCTCGCCGCCAGTGCCAATGGCCAGATCAGCAAAAGTTTCAGAGCAACGGCAACACTCTCGGCCTGCAGGGCGAGTCCGATTAGAACACAGCCGAGACCAAGGTTATCGGCCTTGGCCAGAGCATGCAGGCGGCTATAGACATCGGGAAAGCGCAACAGTCCCAGCGTACCGGCAAAATAGAAGAAAGCACCGGCGATCTGTAGCACAACACTGAGGATTTCAATCATCATGGCCTCTTTGCCATGCCCGCCTGGCAAAAGCGATGCCGCCAATCGCTGCCAGCAGAGCCAGCAACAATGCAACATCGACTAGCATCCGGCCAACACCGCTATATGCCAATAGCACCAGCACCCCTGTGCCGGTGCTGCCGAACAAGAGCGCCATCAGCATGCGATCGGCGGCAGTCGGCCCGCGTGCAGCCGCTAACAGAGCGACTATGAGATTGCAGAGCAGGAAAAGCGCTATCGGAAGTTCGAACCCGGTCATAGACCGACTCCAAAGAGTGCGCTGATGCGCGCCTCCAGTTCACCGACCTCGGCCGCGAGAGACAGACGCTCATCCAGCACATGAACACGTAACCGATCCTCTGCCAGTTCGACACTGAGCGTGCCTGGCATCAATCCGATCACGCTGGTCATAAGAACGCGCGGACCGCCCTCCGGCAGGTTTAATTGCAACTCCAGCACGCCCGGTTGTAGCGCCGCCCGGCCACGTAGCGCCATCATAGCGACCTGAAATCCGCCGCGTATTGAGTTCCTGAGAAAGAACAAGACAAACCCCGGCATCTTGATCAGCCGCAGCCGATGCGCTACAGGCGGCATCAACACAGCGCTTGCCCAGGTAGCAGTCATTACCGCAACCACACCCAACCACAAGTCGTCGATATGGCCCTCCGCAAGCACCCACCAAAGCACGGCAAACAGGAGGCAACGCAAGATCAGACCGGGGATCATGATTCCCCGGTCATGCCGAATTCTACAGGCGTCCTGACATAGAACACGTCCACCTCCTCATCACGCAAACGCTGGAACAAACGCTCAATATCTGCCGTGCTAAGGGCCATCATGACCATGACCGGCTGGTCAGCAAGTTCAAAGAAGCGTGCCGAATGCATCTTGCCATCATGGCCAAAACCCTGTGCTGCAGTAATCAGGGTGGCGCCGGACAATCCCAGCCTACGCGCCTCCTGCAACAGCCACTCGCCTAGTGGCAAACCGCCATGATGACGATCCTGCTGAGTGAAAAATGTAAGCTGGTAGCCCTGCATGCCGTTCTCCTTATCAACCAATCAAGATGATGCTTCTGCTTCTGCTTCTGCAAACAGCACTATCATCGCAAAGTGTACTGCCATGATAACCGCATGGACAGAGATGCAGGAATGTCAGCGGCGGGTCAAAGAAAGGTCGTCGTGATCAGATAGCCTGTGTAGCCGATGTATGCCATCAACAAGAAGAGCGCTTCCAGCCTGTTGATGCGACCCATGCTGCGAAACCCGTAACCGAAGATGAACAGCAAGACGGTGAGCACGGCCATCACCAGCACATCGCGGCTCAGCACTTCCGGCGCGACCGCCATCGGGTGAATCATGCCGGCAATGCCGACCACCGCCAGCGTATTGAACAGGTTGGAACCGAGAATGTTGCCCAGCGCGATGTCGTGCTCGCCCTTGCGCGCGGCAATTATCGAGGATGCCAATTCCGGTAGTGACGTGCCAACGGCGACGATGGTCAAACCGATGATCAGGTCGCTGACGCCAAAGGCCTGTGCAATCTCGACCGCACCCCAGACCAGCATGCGCGAACTGACCACCAGCAACAGCAAACCCACCACCAGCCAGATCACAGCCCAGCGCAATGTCATCGCATGTGTAACCAGCTCCTGCTCGATTTCATCGCCCAGTGCATCGGTTTTCTTGCGCAAGCCTTCGTAGATGCTCCAGGTCATCAAGCCGGCGAACACGATGAACAGAACCACCACGTCCATCCTGCTGATTGCACCGTCCCACAACTGCCATGCGGCCAGCGCTGTAACGGCAAGCAATATTGGCAGCTCTCTGTGCAATACCTGCGAATGTACGACAATCGGGCTGATGAGCGCGGTCAGGCCAATAATCAGCGCAATGTTGGTAATATTGGAGCCGTAGGCATTACCGAGCGCGATACCGGGATTGCCCTGCATCGCTGCCAGCGCCGACACCGCCATCTCCGGCGCCGAGGTTCCGAAGCCGACGATCACCATGCCGATCAGCAGAGACGGCATGCCGAAGTGCCGGGCCGTGAAAGCCGCGCCCTCGACAAAACGGTCCGCGCTCCACACCAGCAACATCAGGCCGAATATGATCGCTATCATCGGTAAGGTCATCTTGTTTCCATTCCATGTCTCAATTGATACCACTCTGCCGGGTAGCGTGTTCAGTCGACCGGAACTGGCAGCAGTTCCGTTTCCGCCCAGTGATCCGGGCGATTGCTCGAGGATCCAATATCCGGCGTCCCTGTACGGCGCTGTTGGACCATGCCGGGCACCGCGCATTCCAAACCTGCGGAAAAAATTCTGACAACGCCGGTTGCGACAACTTGCCGGCGGAATCTTGCCCTGCCGGGCCCGTTACAGCAGATCGCGGAAGCTCTCGGCGCGCAAAGCAACCTCGAACGCCTCCAGCGCCATCGGCTGGCCGAACAGATATCCCTGAAACAGATGGCATTCCTGCGTCAGCAGAAAATCCAGTTGCTCCTCGGTCTCCACCCCTTCCGCCACTACTTCGAGATCCAGAATCAGACCGAGAGAGATAATGGTGCGGACGATGCCAGCATCGTTCAGGTCCAGCATCACATCGCGCACGAAGGAGCGGTCGATCTTGACCTGATCGAACGGCATGCGTTTGAGATAGGAGAGCGAGGAATAGCCGGTGCCGAAATCGTCCAGCGCGAACCCGACGCCTTGCGCCTTCAGCACGCTCATGCGCCTGATGATCTCCTCGACGTTGTCGACCAGCACGCTCTCGGTCAGTTCCAGCATCAGGCGATGCGAATTGGCACCGGTCGCACTCAGCAGACCGAGCACTTCATCGACGAAATCCGGCTGCAGACACTGACGCGCACTGATGTTGATGGAAAGCACCAGCCCCTCGGTCAGCGGATCGGCGGCCCAGCGCACCAGTTGCTCGCAAGCCGATTCGATCACCCAGTGGCCGATCGGCAATATCAGCCCGGATTCCTCGGCCTGCGCGATGAACTGTACCGGCGAGACCAGCCCGTGTCGCGGATGCCGCCAGCGCAACAGCGCTTCCGCCCCGATGATGCCGCGCTGCCGGTCGACCTGCGGCTGATAATAGAGCTCGAACTGCTGTGCCACGATCGCCGCGCGCATATCCTCTTCCAGTTGCACGCGCTCGCTCACCAGCATCTGCATCTTCTGATCGAAGAAGCGATAACAGTTGCGACCGGAATCCTTGGCGCGATACATGGCCAGGTCGGCGCGCCGCAGCAGTTCCTCGACCGTCACCTGCATACCGCCGTTGAACAGGGTGATGCCGATACTGGGCGTAGCATGGTGAACATACCCCTTGAGCAGAAAAGGCTGGCGGAAAGACTCGAGGATCTTGTCGCAGACGATGCGCACCTGCGCCGCCGCCTGCTCGGCGCTTTCGTCCAGAGCCTCGATGATGACGACGAACTCGTCACCGCCCAGACGGCTGACCGTATCCGACTCGCGCACGCATGACACGATACGCTGCGCCACCTCGATCAACAAGAGGTCGCCGACATCATGGCCGTGCGTATCGTTGAGCATCTTGAAGTTGTCGAGATCGATG
>DLMX01000002.1:40252-41213 GCA_002479405.1 Methylophilaceae bacterium UBA7525 | reverse complement strand
AAGTTGTCGAGATCGATGAACAGGATGGCTTCGTACTGCCGGCTGCGCGCGCTCGCCGCCAGCCGCTGGCCGAGCCGGTCCATCAGCAACTGCCGGTTCGGCAAATGAGTCATCGGGTCGTAAAAGGCCAGCTGCTCGATACGTTCCTCGGATTGGTGCCGTTCGATCGCGATGCCCAGCGTCCGCGCGTAATCGTTGACCAGTTCCCTTTCCTCCTCGGCCGGCGCGAACGGCTCGCGGTGATAAAGCACCAGCGTGCCGAGTACCTTGTGCGCGCTGGATAGCAGTGGTGTGGTCCAGCAGGCGCGCAGACCGCAGGCCAATGCGTGATCGCGGAAACTGCCGCCGGTCAGCTCAAGCTCGATATCGCGGATGATGAGCGTGCGGTTCTCACGCGCCGCCACGGTACAGAAACCGGTGCCGCCTGCTTCCTGCATCGCATCGAGCGGGCCGAGATAATCGCTGCTCAGGCGGTCGGCAGCACCCAACAGCAGCTTCCTGCCCTCCTTGTCCAGCAGCATGACGCAGCACAAGGCCTTGGGGAACTGGCGTTCCAGCGTCACCACCACGCCATGCATGATCTGTTCCAGCGGCTGGCGGGTCGCAATCTCCTCCAGCAGCGTACGCAAACCGTTCTTGAAGGCCTCCAGCCGCTTGCGCAGCGAAATATCTTGAAACGAGCCCTGCAGGCGCACGATATCACCCTTGCCGTCACGCACCGCCTGGCCTATGGTGCGGACCCAGATATGGCGACCGGTAACCGTGATTTTTTCCAATTCGAGATCGTAAGGAGTACCGTCCCGCCGACAGCTTTCCACTGCCTGACGGATGATCGGCTGATGTTCCGGCACAAACATGCGGATACCGTCTTCGGGGTCGACCACGCTACCGGGCGGCATGTCGTGCAACCGCGAAACCTCATCGGTCCAGCTCATCCGGCCGCTGGCAATATCCAGCGCCC
>DLMX01000002.1:34763-40179 GCA_002479405.1 Methylophilaceae bacterium UBA7525 | reverse complement strand
ATATCCAGCGCCCAGCCGCCGAGCCTCGCAGTACTGCCGGCGATCTTCAACAGGTCCTCAGCAGCCTCGCGCCGGCTGGCCTCGGCTTTCAACGCCTTCGTGCGCTGCTGCACCTTCTTGTGCATTTGCAGATTCCACAGCAATACCAGCACCAACAAAAACAGGCCGGCCAACAAGGCATAACTGACATATCGCAGCAAGGGTGGCTGAACAACAGACGAAGGGTCATAAACGAACCCGCTGAGATCATACTGTGCCGGCATCATACCGAGTTTGGCCAATGTCGCAGCGGTGGCCTCCCAGCGTCCAATGTTCATATGCCCCGGCTCGACCACGTCCACCAGCACATAAGGTTCCATATCACGGGCTTCAGCCAGCAGCATCTCGCGGGTAACCTTTCGCTCTGCAACGCCATCGAGACCAAGGATATAAGTCACGATCTCGTCTGGATGGGCAAAGGCGTAGCTCCAGCCCTTGCGCGTCGCGCGCAGGAAAGCCGCTACCCTTTCGGGGTGATCCTGTACTTCCTGCTTGGTAGTGAACAACGTATCGCCATAGAAATCCACCCCATAATCCTGGCTGTGTAACACAGTCAGCTCATAGCCGCGTGCGCGCAGATACGAAGGCTCGACAGTGGCATAAGCAGAAACCGCATCCACTCGCCCTTCAATCAGATCATCAAGATTCCAGGAATGCGGAACAATCTCGACATTCTCGAGCCCGATGCCCTCCTTCATCAGAACGGCACGGAATTGCGCCGTACCCTGATCATTCGAGAGCATCACGCGTTTGCCGACAAGATCACCCGGATGATGGATATTGCTTTGTTGCAGGCTGATCATGATGTAAGGCGAATGCTGGAAGATGGATGCGATTGCCACGACCGGTTTGCCCGCGACATGCGACAGCAGAATATCGGCATCGCCGATACTGTAGCCAGCGGCGCCTGTGAGCACCTGCTGCATCGGCGGCTTGTCCACGCCACCTTCAATCAGCTCGACATCCAGATTCTCATCGCGATAAAAACCCTTGACCTGGGCGGCGTAATAGCCGGCGAACTGAAACTGGTGATGCCATTTGAGTTGAACGCGGATATGTTCCGGGCCATGCTCGGCAAAGGCAGCGCCGACCGAGAAAAGGCAGAGAAAAATCCCGAGCACCAACCTCACTGGAAAATTGCCGTATGCGGCGCTGGCAAGAAAGGCCCCAAGCGGGCGGTACATCTGATGACTCCTAAAAGCTGGGAATGGAGTGTTGCACAGGATTCTAGCAGCCCTAATGCACAATAAAAACCTCGCACAAATTGTGGGCATGTGCCGCAAGCGAGGAGCCATATAACCCACGGCGGATTGAATATCGGCGCTCAACCAAGAATCCAGCTCTGGCTGTTTGGTTCAGGTGACCTGCCCAGATTCTTCGGGTCAGTCAGATGCTTGCATCGGCATAAGCGGTCTCCGACCCACCCCTGTCACTGGTAGCGGCAAAGGTCAGGTATCCGGCCACAGAAGAGCGGTTGAGGAACATATCTGTTTTTGGGAATGATTTTGGTGACTTACTCGAAGCTATCACAGCTTTTTCCTCAATCCAATCCCACCGCTTTTCCTTAACCATCACGAATCGGCAACGGCCTTCCGACAAGTTGGCCCATAGACCACCAATCAGACGATCATCCTCCGCCCCGTTCCAGCGATCTGCGCCCTTGTACTCGACAGCGAGAATCGGCCCGGGTTGACCTGTAGCACCGGGCAGCTGGCAGAGGAAATCCGGGTAGAAACGGCCATCAGCCTTCTGCAGGAAGAACGAACTTCCCTCCCGCCGAACCAGGTTACGCACCCAGAACTGGATGAGCCCCTGCTGCGCCCACATATCCAACTGGCAGGCACATTCGAACTCTTCCCTGCTGTCGAAGTCGCCCATACGGCCATAGAAATGCTTGCGGAAATCGAAGTGCCCAAAGCGTCCGTCGTAGTCACGGCTGGGGACATAGGCCTGCGCGTGAAACTCGAAGGCGTATTGATCGGTCACCGCCACGCGTGAGGCTGCGTCGTCTCCAAACAGCGTCTGCTGGAAAGCCTTGCCTACGGCCTGCTTGCGCAATTCTCGAATGCGCGCCTCCAGTAAAATTAAGTGACCCCCGGCAAAGTCGGGGGTTTATCAGGTGAGCGCCTCAAAGGCGCCCTCAAACCGTGAGCCGCCCAAGGCGGCTATACGCCCAGTTTCATTTGGTCGTAACGCTCATCCTCTTGCTCCTGATTCCGTATGTACGCTCTGACCATTTCTTCATCCAATCCCACCGTGGTGTCAAAGTAGCCTCTGGCCCAGAAGACTTCCCCGGTGAAGTTCCTTGTCCACCACCCTCCGAACCTTCGGGCAATCGCTATCGCGCTCTTGCCTTTGATGTATCCCACCACGTGGGATACAGAGTACTTCGGCGGTACGCTCAGACACATGTGCACGTGATCCGGCATCAGGTGCCCTTCCACAACTTCCGATTCCTTGTGCTTCGCCAACTCCCGGAATATCTCTCCAAGGTGCCGACGCAAACTGCCAAAGATCGCTTTCTTCCTTCGCTTCGGAATGAATACCACGTGGTATTTGCAATCCCAACGCGTATGCGCAAGACTTTGGTACTCCTTCATGGAACTCTCCTTCTCTCTTGGTCGAGATTAGAAGATTCCTGTTGACCGTCGCATAGGTCAAACCCTCAGGAGTCCCCCGGCAGAGCCGGGGGTTTACCTCAGTTAATTACGCCATCGTCACTTAGAAACTGCTTCAGAAGCACCAAGCGCGGGTACATCATGCACAGCCAGCGGTCGTGCCGGTCTAGCGTCTCGTCTTCCTTGCCAACCACCTCGCCCAACCACTTGCGAATCTCCGAGCTGTTGACGTTGTCGTTGTAAATCCAGCCTTCGTTGCCGGTGTTGTACGGCGGGTCGATGTAGATGCACTTCACCTGTCCCGCATACCTAGGCAGCAGTGCCTTGAGCGCGTGCAGGTTGTCGCCCTGCACGACCAGATTGCCCGAATCCGCCAGGCCGCAGGAGAGATCCGGCACCGGATCCAGCAGGCGGAACGGCACTTCTTTGTGGTGTTTGACGACGGCTTCTTTGCCGATCCAGTTCAATGTTGGCATTCTTGATCCCGATAGGTTTTTCTATTCTTGTGTTGGCTGTCGTTGGTCGAGACCGATCCACTTGGCACCGCGACCTTTGCCTGTCGGAGCGATCAGCCCTTCAGCTTTCATTGCACGTAACACCAGCCGCACCATGTCGCGGCTGATGCCGGGGCAGGCTTCTTCGATTTCCGAAATCGAGAACGGCAGGTTCCTCTTAAGGATTTCGGCGCGAACACGGTCGCCCTTGGCACCACGCCCGCGTTCGATGGTGCCGACACGATCCTCGAATTCCTTGTAGGCTCGCAGCAGTGCGCCCCAGAAGCAGTCCAGCCACGGGGCAATATCGTGGGCACCCTCATGCCAACCTTGCGAACTGGCTTCCAGTGTTTCGTAGTAGCTTTCTTTCGATTCTTCGAAGATACGCTCCAGGCTGATGAAGCGACCCACGGCGTAGTCGAAGTGATAGAGCAGCTGCAAGGTGAGCAGCCGCGCCATGCGGCCATTGCCATCCGGGAAGGGGTGGATGCAGAGAAAATCAAGGATGACCAACGGTACCAGCACCAGCGGGTCGGCCAGATGTTGATCCAGCGCCGTGCGGTAGCGCGTAATCAGGTCGGCCATCGCCATGGGCGTGAGATGCGCCGCCACAGGCCGGAAGCGAATGCGCGAGCCGCCATCGGGATGGCGTTCGATGATGTCGTTGTTGGTGGCTTTCCAGTGCCCGCCCGGCTGTGGCATGTAGCGATACAGAATGCCGTGAAGCTGCAGGACGGCGCCCTCTGAAAACGGCATCTGCTCGCCGCTTTCGTGGATCAGGCCCAGCGCATCACGATAGCCTGCCACCTCTTGCTCGGAGCGGCTTTGCGGTGTGGCGTTTTTGAGCACCAGGGATTTCAGGCGGTGCGCCGCAACCACCACACCCTCCAGGCGGTTGGATGACTCGGTGGACTCCACCATGGCCACCTGCCGCAAGTCGCTCAACACTTCAGGCGACTGCGCTACGTACAGCTGCTGCTTGCCCCTGTACTCGCCCAGCGCGCGCAGCGTCGCCAGTTGCTGGGCATCAAAGCGCAGCTTGGCGAGGTAGTCGGGCAAGAGTGAATGCATGAATGATCTCAGGGGCCGCAAATGGGGCAATCGTACTCTGAATTGGGGTAAATAACTACTCCACTACCCCGATAAATGAATGATTACCCTGTTTAACCGAACCTGACATCTCCATCCTCCAGCGCCTGCCGATGATCCGCGACAAGTTGGATGCCTTGCAGAAACTGCCCGACGGCCACCTCAACCACAACCCGAAGGCCATCCACTGGGTTACGTCGGTGACCTCGGGTGGATGAACCCAGCATTGGATGAGCTGCTAACGATCCTCGGAGGCCAAGCCATCGGACACGGGCAATAAAAAACCCCAGCCGTTTCCGATTGGGGTTTTCTGCACTTCTTGGTACTTGGTGATACAGGTAAATGGTGGAGCCGGCGGGAATCGAACCCGCGTCCGCAAGTCCTCCACAGACAGTTCTACATACTTAGCTGTGTTGTTTGATTTAACCGCACATCCACCAACGAGCAAGCGAATGTGAAGCGAGTCACCTTGGATTTAATGTTGTATCAAGTAACCCGATACAACACGAGTCTCTCTATATGACGCTGCTGTGGTTACCCACCCGACCGAGAGACCCTTCGGTGCAGCGTCCAGCCGGGATTAAGCGGCTAGAGCGTAAGTTTCGTCGTTTGCGACTATACTTTTTCAGATGGATTTACGAGGAAACCTGAACCCTCGGTATGCCCTGCACTGCTTTGCAACCCACGTCGAAACCGGGTCGGCCCCTGAAAGTTTCTCACGTTTGTAACGTAGCGAATCTATGACTGAGCCAAACTGCATAAAGTTCAGTCATATTCAAAATTATACCCGATTAAGCTGCAATCACCTTATTTGTTATGGGCGCGCATGATGCGACCGCGCTCACGTTCCCAGTCTCGTTCCTTCTCGGCGTCACGCTTGTCGTACTGTTTCTTGCCCTTGGCCAGCCCGATCTGAATCTTGATACGTCCACGCACATAGTGCATATCCAGCGGCACCAGCGTATAGCCGGCACGCTCCACCTTGCCGATGAGCTTGGCGATTTCCTCGCTGTGCAGCAGCAGNNCCACAGCTTAAATGGCGGCTACGCGAAACTAGTCTGGCCACAAGCGTCAGGCGATTTTGTTGTGTCTTTTCATGATCTGCCCCTGCTCACGCTTCCAGTCTTTTTCGCGCTCGGCGTCGCGCTTGTCATACTGTTTCTTGCCCTTGGCCAG
>DLMX01000002.1:10070-34704 GCA_002479405.1 Methylophilaceae bacterium UBA7525 | reverse complement strand
TGGCAGCCGATCAGGTAGATCTCGCCACGCTGGATGATGACGTAGGCTTCCTTCAGGTTCACGCGGTTGTCGCGGATGGCTTTGACTTCCCAACCCTCAAGGACAATACCGGCTTCGTATTTTTCCTCGATAAAGTAATCGTGAAAGGCTTTTTTGTTTTGGGCGATGCTCATGTCAGGACAGATAGACTAAAATTGGCATTTTACTCTAGTTGGTTTCCAAGATTGGTTGCGAATGGCGCAGGTTGAAAAAACAGTGCTGGTTGGTCACTCGGCAGCACGCATGTATGCATTGGTCGACGAAGTGGAACAATATCCCGAATTCCTGCCCTGGTGCGGCGGGGTCGACCTGCTGAAGCGCGATGAAAAATTCACCAGCGCCACCCTGCATATCGATTACCACGGCATCAAACAAAACTTCACCACCGAAAATGAAAAGGTCTATCCCAGCCTGATGGATATCAAACTGGTGCATGGCCCTTTCCGCCATCTGGAGGGCGTCTGGCGCTTTATCCCACTGGCCGAGGATGCATGTAAAATCGAATTCAGGCTGAGCTACGAGTTTTCCAATGCTTTTCTGGAGAAGCTCATCTCACCCGTGTTCAGCCACATTGCGAATACATTTGTTGATGCGTTTGTCGAGCGCGCAGATAAGGTTTATTGATGACTGAAGACACCAGGCACAAAAACATGATGGTGGAAGTGGCCTATGCCCTGCCGAAGCAGCAATTGATCATCCCGGTCAACGTTGCGGATGGCACGACAGCGGAAGCTGCAGTACTCGCCTCCGGCATCATGGAAAAATTCCCGGAAATCGATCTTGCCGCCAACAAGCTCGGCATCTTCGGCAAGCTGGTCAAATCGGATACGGTGTTGCGCCATCTGGACCGGGTGGAGATCTACCGGCCACTGATCGCCGACCCGAAGGAAGTACGCCGCCAGCGCGCCGCCGAAGGCAAGGTCATGAAAAAGGGCGGCGGGTCCGCTGAAGGCGAAGCCTGAAATTCCTGTAACCTTCCGGATACCGCCGGCCTAGTCACAGAATTCGGCAATATCCTTGCGCGCCTGCTCTGCACCCTTGGCCAGAGCCGCGTCATCCAGATATTCACGCTCACCCTGCTCGTTCATTTTGCTGATTCTGCCGCCCTGGGTATAGGTCTGCAGATTGGCTCGTGCCGTCGAACAGTTCTGTGCACGAACCTTCTTGTTCTCAGCCTCCACGCGCGCTCTTTCCTTGAGCTGCTCGGGCGTTTCCTGCGGTTTCGCTTCCGCATTACCGGGCTGCGCCGGCACCGCAGGCTTCGTTTCGGTCTCAGCCGCATCATTTGCAGGCCTGGCCGTAGCAGGTTTCCTGCTGCCCAGGGATTCGTAAGGCACAGCGCCCTGCGGTGGGGTATCCGAATAGCGCGTGACGCCGTCCTTGTCCTTCCACTTGTAGATGGCTGCATTCGCCATCTGCGGCGCTGCCAGCATCAAAGCCAAGGTTAACAGAGCGAATTTGTTCATTACGATTCTTTCCTGAAGCCGGTTGATTTATGTGAACATTAAGTCGCTTCATGACTGCCGTCAATGCATAAGGCCAATCCTGTTTAACGCATTGACTTGAATGATTAACTCAAGTTTGAGATTTACCAGAATTCGTCAAGTCGGTATAATTAGCTTTTGCCGGAAAGATATTCCATGCGTCTGTTGCAAACTGCTCTTACTTTTGATGATGTACTGCTGGTCCCAGCTCATTCGAATGTACTCCCGCGCGAAGTTGACCTCGCCACCCAATTTACCCGCTCTATCCGCCTGAACATTCCACTGGTTTCCGCTGCCATGGATACCGTAACGGAAGCGCCACTGGCTATCGCCCTGGCTCAGGAAGGCGGTATCGGCATTATTCACAAGAACATGGTGATTGCCGATCAGGCCTACCATGTCTCGCGCGTCAAGCGTTTCGAGTCCGGTGTCGTACATGACCCAGTGACCATCCATCCGCAGATGACCGTGCGCGACGTGCTGGCATTGACCCAGAAATACAGAATATCAGGCCTGCCTGTCGTCGATGATGGCAAAGTGGTCGGTATTGTCACCAACCGCGATCTGCGCTTCGAGTCCAATCTGGATCAATCCATCGTCCATATCATGACGCCACGCGACCGTCTGGTCACCGTACGCGAAGGTGCCAGCCGCGAAGAAGCCATGCAGTTGATGCACAAGCACCGTCTGGAGCGTGTGCTGGTAATCAACGAAGCCTTTGAACTGAAAGGCTTGATCACCGTGAAGGATATCCAGAAATCCAGCGACCACCCGAATGCCTGCAAGGACAATCAGGGCCGCCTGCGCGTCGGCGCTGCCGTCGGCGTCGGCGAAGGCACTGAAGACCGTGTGGCAGCTCTGGCTGCCGCCGGTGTCGACGTTATTGTCGTCGATACGGCGCATGGCCACTCCCAAGGTGTGCTGGACCGCGTCAACTGGGTCAAGAAGAATTTCCCGCAAATCGAAGTTATCGGCGGCAACATCGCAACGGCGGACGCTGCCAAAGCACTGGTTGATGCTGGTGCTGACGGCGTCAAGGTCGGTATCGGCCCCGGCTCCATCTGCACTACTCGTATCGTGGCAGGCGTTGGTGTGCCGCAGATCAGCGCCATCAGCAACGTCGAAGAAGCCCTGCGCGGCACCGGTGTGCCGTTCATCGCAGATGGCGGCATCCGCTTCTCCGGCGACATTTCCAAGGCGATTGCAGCAGGCGCCTACTCCGTCATGCTGGGCGGCATGTTCGCCGGCACCGAGGAAGCGCCGGGAGATGTCGAGCTGTATCAAGGCCGTTCCTACAAATCCTATCGCGGCATGGGCTCCATCGGCGCGATGCAGAAAGGCTCCAGCGACCGCTACTTCCAGGACAACAATGGCAATGCCGACAAGCTGGTGCCGGAAGGCATTGAAGGCCGTGTACCTTACAAGGGCTCCGTACTGGCCGTCATCCATCAGCTGATGGGCGGTTTGCGCGCTTCCATGGGTTACGTCGGTTGCAAGACCATTGATGAAATGCGCAATCGCGCCGAGTTCGTGCAGATCACTTCTGCCGGCATGCGCGAATCTCATGTGCATGATGTGCAAATCACCAAAGAAGCGCCCAATTACCGTATCGATTAGGAGTAAGTCATGGCTGCTCAGAACAATCGTTATGTATTTGAATCAGCCATTCTCGGTGCGCTTCTTTTCGTCGGTCTTCTGGGTGCAGCCTATCTGCTTTCGAAAAGCATTGTTGATATCAAAATGATGGAGCGCACGGTCGAGGTCAAAGGCCTCTCCGAGCGCGAAGTCCCGGCAGATATTGCCATCTGGCCCATCAGTTTCAGCATGGCCGACAATGATCTGGTGAACCTCTACCGGACAATAGAAGAAAAGAACGGCAAAGTGGTTGAATTCCTCAAGGCGCAGGGCTTCAAGAACAGCGAGATCACCATCTCGACACCGGCTGTGGTCGACAAGCTGGCGCGTGAATACGATTCATCCTACGTTTCAAAATTCCGCTATACGGCAAGCTCGACTATTACCGTGTATTCCAGCCAGGTTGATCTGGCGCGCGAAAGCATGATCAAGGTGGTCGATCTCGGACGCGAAGGCATTGCGATTGCCGGCGACAGCTATAGCACGCAATTCATCTACAGCAAGCTGAATGACATCAAGCCCGAGATGATCGAAGAAGCGACCAAGAACGCGCGTCAGGCAGCAGACAAGTTCGCCAAGGACTCCGACAGCACGCTGGGCAAGATCAAGCGCGCCAATCAGGGTACATTCAGTATTGAAAACCGGGACTCAAGCACCGCGCACATCAAGAAGGTGCGTGTGGTTTCCACGGTCGAATACTACCTTTCCGACTAGTTGCATATATTCATTTCACTATTAATTTCACTACTACCGCTCCGGCGGCATTTTTTATTATTGGCTTTCCCATGACCCAGAAAATTCTCATCCTTGATTTCGGTTCCCAATACACGCAACTGATCGCCCGCCGCGTGCGCGAAGCCAATGTCTATTGCGAACTCCACTCCTGGGATGTGGACGACAAGTTTATCCGCGACTTTGCACCGACCGGCATCATTCTCTCCGGCGGGCCGAATTCCGTATATGAGGAAGAAACCCCCAAGGCACCACAAGCGGCATTCGAGCTTGGCGTGCCAGTACTGGGCATCTGCTACGGCATGCAGACCATGGCCGCACAACTGGGCGGCAAGGTGGAAAACGCCAGCCACCGCGAATTCGGTTATGCCGAAATTCGTGCGCGCGGCCACTCCGCCCTGTTCCGTGACATTCAGGACAGAAGCAACAGCGAAGGCCACGGCCTGCTCGACGTCTGGATGAGCCACGGTGACAAGGTCACCGAACTGCCGGCGGGATTCAATATCATCGCCAGCAATGAGTCCACGCCTATCGCCGGCATGGCCGACGAATCACGCCGTTTCTATGCCGTGCAGTTCCACCCGGAAGTAACTCACACCAAACAGGGCAAGGCCATTCTCAGTCGCTTCGTCCATGAGATCTGCGGCTGCGACCGTTCCTGGAACATGCCGGATTACGTCGAGACCGCCGTCGCCCGCATCCGCGCCGAAGTCGGCAGCGACCAGGTCATCCTCGGTCTGTCCGGCGGTGTTGATTCATCCGTGGCCGCCGCGCTGATCCATCGCGCCATCGGCGACCAGCTCACTTGCGTATTTGTCGATAACGGTCTGTTGCGCCTGAACGAAGCCGAGCAGGTGATGGAAACCTTCGCCAAGAACCTCGGCGTCAAGGTCATCCATGTCGATGCCAGCGCCAAATTCCTCGGCGATCTGACCGGCATCACCGACCCGGAAGCCAAACGCAAGATCATCGGTCGCGAATTCGTGCATGTGTTCCAGGAAGAATCCTCCAAACTGCCGCAAGCCAAATGGCTGGCACAGGGCACCATCTATCCGGACGTCATCGAATCGGCCGGTGCAAAGACCAAGAAGGCGCATACCATCAAGAGCCACCACAACGTCGGTGGCCTGCCGGAGACCTTGCACCTGAAACTGCTGGAACCCTTGCGTGAACTGTTCAAGGACGAAGTGCGCGAACTCGGTGTCGCCCTCGGCCTGCCGCACGACATGGTTTATCGCCACCCCTTCCCCGGCCCCGGCCTTGGGGTACGTATCCTCGGCGAAGTGAAGAAGGAATATGCCGACCTGCTGCGCCGCGCCGATGCGATATTTATCGAAGAACTGCGTAATGCCGGCTGGTATGAAAAAACCTCGCAAGCCTTTGCCGTCTTCCTGCCGGTCAAATCGGTCGGTGTCATGGGCGATGGCCGCACCTACGATTACGTCGTCGCCCTGCGTGCCGTGGTGACCAGCGACTTCATGACCGCGCATTGGGCCGAGTTGCCCTACGACTTGCTGGGCAAGGTCTCCAACCGCATCATCAACGAAGTGCGCGGCATCAACCGCGTGGTATACGACATCTCCGGCAAACCGCCGGCCACCATCGAGTGGGAATAACGAGCGTTTCGTACTGTTTGCAGTCTAAACGTTCGTCATCGCAACCCTGGAAGGAATCAACATGAGCCGTGCTTTTGTCAATGAGGATAACGTCGGCCAGGCAGGTGCCGAACTGGCGGAACGTCCGGTCAGCCCGCATCCCAACTATGTGACGCCTACCGGCGCGCTGGAGCTGCAGACCTGGGAGGAAGACCTGATTGCCAGGCTGGATGAATTGAAGAAATCATCCGACGATACCTTCACCAAGGAAAAGATCGCCGAAGTCGAGCGCGATCTGCGTTACGTGCGCGCCAGGCTGGAATCCGTCATTCTGGTCGACCCTGCAACGCAGGACCACAATACAGTGCTGTTCGGCGCCATGGTCGAAGTCGAAGATGACGAAGCTGAACGCCATAGTTTTCATATCGTCGGCGAGGACGAGGCCGACGCCCAACTCAACAAAGTCAGCTGGATCTCGCCTCTGGCGAAAGCACTGATCGGCCACAAGGTCGGCGACTCCGTCGTCTGGCAGCGCCCGGCAGGCAACATGAACCTCGAAATCCTGGATATCCGTTACGAATCATGAACGTAGAGAAAGCCATCATCGAACGTCGCGCCGTCAAGGCGTATGACCCGCAACACCGCATGACCGAAGACGAGATCAGCAAGCTGATGTCGCTCGCCATGCTTTCCCCCACCGCGTTCAACATCCAGAACTGGCGCTTTGTCCTGGTGCAGGATGCTGCATTAAGGCAGGAAATCCGCAAGGTCAGCTGGGATCAGGCGCAAGTTACCGATGCCTCTTTGCTGATCGTGCTGACGGCCGACCTCAAGGCCTGGGAAAAACAGCCGGAACGTTACTGGCGCAATGCGCCGAAACCGGTACAAGACTACCTGGTGCCGGCCATCGGCCAGTATTACGGCGGACGCGAGCAGGTGCAACGCGACGAGGCCATGCGTTCCTGTGGCATGGCGGCGATGACCATCATGCTGGTCGCTAGGGAAATGGGTTACGACACCTGTCCGATGGATGGTTTCGACTTTGACGCCGTGACAAAACTGCTCAACCTGCCTGCCGACCACACCCCGGCCATGTTCGTCGTCGTCGGCAAGGCACTGCAGCCGGCCATGCCGCGCGGTGGCCAGTTGCCGATGGAAGAAGTCGTCATTCGCAACAAATTTGATTAACTCTATTTAAGCCACAAAGTTCACAGAGCACTCAGAGAAAACCAGGTCCTGATTCTCTGTGACCTCAGTGCTCTCTGTGGCTGAAGTTTTTAAGGATTCATTTTGCTCATCGCTAACAATATCACCATGCAGTTCGGCGCCAAGCCGCTGTTCGAGAACATCTCCGTCAAATTCGGCGAAGGCAATCGCTACGGCCTGATCGGCGCCAATGGTTGCGGCAAGTCCACTTTCATGAAGATTCTGGCCGGCGTGCTGGAACCGTCCGCCGGCAACGTCACCATCGACAGCAACGAGCGCATGGCCTGGCTGAAGCAGGACCAGTTCGCCTACGAGGACCAGCGCGTGCTGGATGTGGTCATGATGGGTCACGAGCAGATGTGGGCGGCCAACGTCGAGAAGAACGCCATCTACATGAACCCGGAAGCGACCGAGGAAGACTACATGAAGGCCGCCGAGCTGGAGGGCGTCTATGCGGAATACGACGGTTATACGGCTGAAGCGCGCGCCGGCGAACTGTTGCTCGGCGTCGGCATCCCCATCGAGCAGCACAATGGCCCGATGAGCGCTATCGCCCCGGGTTGGAAGCTGCGCGTATTGCTGGCACAGGCGCTGTTCGCCAACCCGGACATCCTGCTGCTGGACGAACCGACCAACAACCTCGACATCAACACCATCCGCTGGCTGGAAGACGTAGTGAACGACCGTGCCTGCACCATGATCATCATTTCGCACGACCGCCACTTCCTCAATCAGGTCTGCACCCACACCTGCGACATGGACTACGGCACGCTCAAGGTCTATCCGGGCACTTACGACGACTACATGGAAGCCGCCCAGCAGGCGCGTGCGCAGCAGGCCAAGGACAACGCCCGCGCCAAGGAAAAGGTGGCCGAACTGCAGGAGTTCGTACGCCGCTTCTCGGCCAACAAGTCCAAGGCCAAACAGGCCACCAGCCGCATGAAGATGATCGACAAGATCAAGATCGACGAATTCAAGCCCTCTTCACGCCAGTACCCGTTCATCCGCTTCGAATTCGACGACAGAGAAAAACTGCACCGCAACGCGCTGGAGGTGGAGAAACTGTCGCACGGTTTTGACAAGCCGTTGTTCAACGACTTCAACCTGATGGTGGAAGCCGGCGAGAAGATTGCCATCATCGGCGAGAACGGTATCGGCAAGACCACGCTGCTGCGTTGCCTGGCGGGCGACCTCAAACCCAACCACGGCACAGTGAAATGGGCGGAAAAAGCCAAACTCGGCTACTTTGCTCAGGATCATGAATACGAGTTCGAACAGGGCGAAAACCTGTTCGACTGGATGACACGCTTCACGCAGGAAGGCGACGACGACCAGGCTGTCCGTAGCATGTTGGGGCGCCTGCTGTTCTCCGGCGAGGATACGAAGAAATCGGTCAAAGTGCTGTCCGGCGGCGAAAAGGGTCGCATGCTCTACGGCCGCTTGATGCTGCAACGAACGAATGTGCTGCTGATGGACGAACCGACCAACCACATGGACATGGAATCGATCGAGGCGCTCAACACCGCGCTCGACCGCTACAAAGGCACACTGATCTTCGTCAGCCACGACCGCGAATTCGTCAGCTCCATCGCTACCCGCATCCTTGAAATCAAGCCGGATGGCATCGTCGACTACCGCGGCAACTACGAGGAATACCTGGAAAGCCTGGACATATAGAGCAGCCATTAGGCTCAGGAACGTCAACCAAAGCGAACTTGTGACGTTGATGCAAGGTCTGTTGCAAGCCGGCCTTGCATGAGCTTATTGTATCGAGCGCCATGTCTGCAGACATGACCATCGTCTGATATAAACAGTATCATGTTTCATTTGAACAAACTGAAATGACTTCCTGATCTTGTCCGCAAACGCGCTTTCAATTCGCCTCATTTGCCTTGCATTCTTGATTCTGTTGATGCAAGCCAAAGCCGCTCATGCCGGAAACAGCATCTGGTACCGCAGCGACGACCCCTTCGCTACCGAGGCACTGACACCACCGCTGATCCCGCCGGGCTATCTGGATGAAGGGAGAAGTTTTGAATGCGTTCTGCCCGATTTCAGCAATCCCCTGACGCTGTCGGATGTAGCCAACAGCGCACTTTGCAACAATCCGCAGACCCGCGAGGCCTGGGCTAGTGCCAGACAGCAGGCTGCCCAGCTCGGCGTCACACGTTCAGCCTACCTGCCTTCGATCAACAATACCGTATCCGGCAACTTGAATGTCGCCAACCCTCAATCACCAACCCGCGACAACCCTTACAGCAACCTCTCCAATAATCTGGTCGCTTCCTATCTGCTCTACGACTTCGGCAACCGTGATGCCAACCTGGAAAATGCC
The DNA here is from genome assembly GCA_002479405.1 of Methylophilaceae bacterium UBA7525. Taxonomy (GTDB): domain Bacteria; phylum Pseudomonadota; class Gammaproteobacteria; order Burkholderiales; family Methylophilaceae; genus UBA6140. Next base: position 25,678 of record DLMX01000002.1, on the reverse strand, counting down.
CGCCAACTACTGCAGGCTGCCAGCGCGAGCCAGAGCAGCGTCATCCAGAACGTGCTGTTGTCCGTGGTCCAATCCTATTATCAGGTACAAGCCGGCATCGCCTCGGTTGAATCCACGCTGGAGTCGGAACGCGCCAGTGAAGAGAGCTTCAAGGCAGCGGATGCCCGTTACAAGGCTGGAGTTGCCACCCCGGCTGACAAATTGCAGGCACAGACATCTCTCGCGCAGGCCACGCTGACCCGTATCAGCGCCGAAGGTAGCCTGAGAACCGCCTATGGCACTCTGGCCAATATCATGGGGCTGGATGCCAGCCAATCACTCGTGCTGGCGCCGCGCGCCATGGTCAATATCGAACAGACCATGGAGCAGGATATCAGCGCACTGATCGAACAGGCACGCCAGCGGCGACCCGATCTGGTCGCCAGCGAAGCCCAGTTGCGAGCTGCAGAAGCCAGCATCGCCGCCAGTCGCGCAGCTGCCAAACCGACCGTGTCACTGTCGGTATCCAACAGTTCTCAGAACGGTAGCGACATTTCCTCCAGCAATACCGGCACCATCGGTCTCAATGTCTCCATTCCGCTATTCGAAGGCTATGCGCCTAGTTACCGCATCCGTAGCGCAGAAGCACTGGCTGAAACTCGCGCCGCACAGCGTGACCGCTTACGCCTGCAGATCTCGCTCGATGTCTGGAATGCCTATCAGGAGCTGCGCACGGCCAACCAGTCCGTACGGGCCGCCATGGTTCTGGTCGAGAGTGCGGAAGAGTCATCACGTGTCGCTCTGGGACGCTACAAGGCCGGCGTCGGCAACATTCTCGATACGCTGAACGCACAGAGCGCCCTTGCCAGCGCCCGGCAACAGAAGATCCAGGCCGACCTCAACTGGAACATCGCCCGTGCCTCGCTGGCACAGGCGATCGGCGCACTGGACAATGCCATGATTCAATCACTGCCAACTGCTGAGGTTTCAGCACTGGCACCATGACAAACAGCACAGCAAACATGATGAAGATCGGGGAAACTGCCGAATGATAAGAAAATGGCTTATACGACTGCTCATCCTCGCCATTGCAGCGACAGGCATCTATTTTTACCTGCAAAGCCAGGCACCGACACCTGAAGCACGCTATCGTCTGCAACAGGTGATGCGAGGCGACGTTGCAAAAAGTGTTTCCGCCAACGGCACCCTGAATCCGGTGACTATTGTCAGCGTCGGCACCCAGGTGTCCGGCCGCGTCAACAAGCTCTATGTGGATTTCAATGACAAAGTAGAGGAAGGCCAGATCCTGCTGGAGCTGGATGACTCGCTTCTGACTGCGCAGATTGCCCAGACCATGGGCAATATCCGTAACATCCAGGCCTCGGTCGATCTCGCCGCCGCCAACGAGATACGCATGCGCTCCCTCTACGAACAGGAATACGTCTCGAAACAGGAACTGGACCAGGCGGTGCAGGCGTTGAAATCAGCCCGCGCTCAATTGGAGAGCGCCCGCGCGCAACTGAAGCGTGATCAGACCAATCTCGGTTATTCCATCATCCGCTCGCCTGTCTCCGGCGTGGTCATCGATCGCGTGGTCGATCTCGGCCAGACTGTCGCCGCCAGTTTCCAGACGCCTGAGCTGATCCGCATCGCGCAGGATCTGTCCAAGATGCAGATCAATTCCAGTTTTGCCGAAGCCGATATCGGCAGCATCAGGGAAGGCCAGGTCGCCAAGTTCCATGTCGATGCCTTCCCCAACCAGGAATTCCAGGGTATCGTTAAACAACTGCGTTTGAACCCGACCGTTACCTCCAACGTAGTGACTTACGATGTCGTCATCTCGGTAGATAATCCGGATGAAATCCTGCTGCCGGGCATGACCGCATACGTCAATATCGAAATCGAACGCAGGAATGACGCCCTTTTGGTACCAAATTCCGCGCTGCGATTCAAGCCGGCAGAGGATGATGCTGCCGCTGGCAGTGCACGCGGTCCGAACGGCAACAGCCGTCAACAGGAACCGGGGCATGGCAAGGTTTATGTATTACAGGGCGGCAAACCTGTCGCCATCGAGGTCGACACCGGTATCACCGATGGCCGTGTCACTGAAATCTTCAGTGACAGCTTGCAGCCGGGCAACAAGGTCATTGTCGGCGACACGCTTCAGCAATCAACCGGCAGCACCAGCAGCATGCGCTTCCGGATGTTCTGATGACAGCACCGCTCATCCTCGTGCAGGACCTGCACAAGCAGTATGAAACGGCACTTGGTCCTTTCCCGGTACTGAAAGAGGTCAACCTGCGCATGGATCCCGGCGATTACATCGCCATCATGGGTCCCTCCGGCTCCGGCAAATCCACCTTCATGAACATTCTCGGCTGTCTGGACCAACCTAGTAGCGGCGATTACATTCTGAATGGCCAGCATGTGGCAACAATGGATAAAAGTGCATTGGCCAAAGTACGCAATCGCACTATCGGCTTTGTATTTCAGGGCTTCAACCTGCTCTCCAGAACCAGCCTGCTGGATAACGTTGCTCTGCCGCTGGTCTATGCCGGGGTCGACAAGCCGACACGGCATGCACGGGCAAAGCGGTTGCTGGAACGCGTCGGCCTCGGCCAATACCTGCGTTCTCTGCCCAACCAGATTTCCGGCGGCCAGCAGCAACGGGTTGCCATTGCGCGGGCCCTGGTGAACGAACCGAGACTGATTCTGGCTGATGAGCCAACCGGCAATCTTGACAGCAAAACCAGTCAGGAGATCATGGCCCTGTTCGATGAGTTGAATCAGGAGGGCATCAGCATCGTTCTGGTCACCCACGAAACCGATATCGCCGAGCACGCCAAACGACAGATCCATTTTCTTGATGGCAGCATTGTCAGCGACACTGCCAACAAGAAGCCGGTTGAAGAAAACAGCATGGAGGCAGCCTGATGTTCGGCGCCATGTTGGGAGAGGCCTGGCACGCAATGGGCGCCAACCGCCTGCGTACTTTCCTGACCATGCTGGGCATGGTGATCGGCGTCGGCGCGGTCGTGCTGATGCTGGCAATCGGACAGGGCGCTCAGGAATCAGTCAAACGTTCTATCGACACCATGGGCAGCAACCTGCTCATCGTGCTTTCCACTCCGCCCGGCATGGGGGGCGCACGTGCCGCAACAGGCAGCATACCGTCATTGACCGTGAAAGATGCCGAAGCAATTGCCGAACTCGACGGTGTCAGCGCCGTTGCACCCACTGTCAACAGCAGTGCACAAACCATCTTCAGCAGCAACAACTGGAACACCAGCGTGATTGGCACCACGCCGGACTATCTGGATGTGCGCGCATGGTCATTATCCGACGGTTACACCTTTACCGATTCCGACATCCGCTCCGGCACGCGCGTAGCATTGGTTGGCAGGACCGTGGTCGACAACCTGTTTGGTGATATTTCACCGGTAGGCAAGACCATACGCATCAACAAAAGTCCATTTATTGTCATCGGCGTACTGGAGAGCAAGGGGCAAAGTCTGGATGGCCGTGATCAGGACGACACCATCATCGTGCCGCTGACGACGGCTCAAAGACAGCTGTTCGGCAGCCAGTTCGCCGGCAGCGTACGCATGATCATGGTACAGGCGGACAGCACAGAGATCATGAGCCTAGTGGAGGACAGCATAAACAACCTGCTGCGACAGCGTCACAATATCCGCGAGGGTGCCGATAACGACTTCTTTGTACGCAACCTGACTGCAGCGGCAAATTCCGCCGCTGAAACCACCCGCACCATGTCCTTGCTATTGGGGGCGATTGCTTCCGTTTCGCTACTGGTCGGCGGCATCGGTATCATGAACATCATGCTGGTATCAGTCACCGAACGCACGCGGGAAATCGGCATTCGCATGGCGATCGGCGCACGCGAATACGACATCCTGCTGCAATTCCTGCTGGAGGCCATCATGATCTCGGTGGTCGGTTGCCTGATCGGCCTGGCTTTCGGCATCGGCGGTGCGCTGCTGATCAATATGCTGTCACAGACTGCGATCGTCATCTCCAGCCAATCCGTGGTTCTGGCCTTCAGCGTAGCGGCCACCGTGGGGATTTTCTTCGGCTTTTACCCTGCCCGCAAGGCTGCACGCCTGAACCCGATCGAAGCCTTGCGATATCAGTAAATGCTCAGCTTCGGCGTTGACCAGCCGGATTGCAGTCATTCCAGACCCAGCGAAGACTTGATGACGAATTTTGCAACAAACCCCACCAGTCCCAGCGTCAGCCCGAGAAACAGTACAAAAGTCCCGAACCTGCCGGCCCTGGACTCCCAGGCCAGATGCCCGACGATAAACAGCATCATCAACATGAGCCCGCCGACACCATAAGTCATGCCAAATTCGGTCAGCTGCGATTCCGTCATACCAAATATTGTGCTTTGCATGAATATCTACTTATGCAATCAAAGGCGCTAGTCTGATGTTGCTTTCTTGCACACTCAAGGGCTAATCCATGCTTTATTGACCTATATCAAGTGCAGCGTGAAACGGCAGCCCTAAAATCCGTTCTGACTTAATTGTTAATTGTTTATATAGGAGCCAGGGAAATGAGAAAAACACTATTGGCAGTTGCTTTGGCATCTGCATTCTTGCCTAACTTCGCTTTTGCCGAAGAAGGCGATTGGGTAGTTCGCTTGAGAGCCGTCGACATATCCCCCAACGAGTCGAGCAAGCTGGGCAAAACCGTCAACAAAAACGTCGCTCCGGTAATGACACCGAGTGCCGATCTCAAGGTAGACGACAACATTATCCCTGAACTCGACATTTCCTATTACATCACCAAAAATATTGCCGCAGAGCTGATTCTTGCACTCGGCACCAAGCATGACGTCAAGATCAGTGGTGACAGTGCTGGCGTAATCGGCGACCAGAATCTGGGTGAAGTCAACCTGCTGCCCCCAACACTGACCTTGCAATGGCACTTCCGTCCGGATCAGACCTTTGATCCATACATTGGCGCAGGTTTCAATTACACCCGCATGCTGGATCGCAACCTGAAGTTCAAGAGTGGCGCCACAGCTGGCGACAAGATCAAGATCGACAGCGACAGCTGGGGTCTGGTTGCCCAAGCCGGTTTCGACATCAATCTTAAAGATGGCTGGATGATCAATGCCGACGTCAAATATGTCCAGATCGACACCGATGTCAAAATGAAGGGTGCAGTAACTGGCGGTGCCTGGACCAAGATTGACTCCCTCGACATCGACCCATGGGTCATCGGTATCGGCGTAGGCAAACGCTTCTAATCAAGTTTGCAAGCTACGCGAGTAGCTGCTTGAAAAGTCTCCACATTAGCCTCTGCAAATATCTGTAGAGGCTTTTTTTTGCCTACAGAAAATGGATTCCAGTTAAAAAGGGCTAAATAAAAACGGCGCCCCGCTGAATGACGGGATGCCGCTAATCTGAAATAGAAACTGAATTAGATGATCTTGGAGAACCGGGTGCGGTTTCTGTCCGCCTGCAGATAGCGGTCAAACACCATGGCCACCGCTCTGACAAAAAACCAGCCAGTGCCTGTGACTTGTATGCCCGTATCGTCGATTTCGACCAGACCGTCATTCACCAGCTGTTCCAGCTTGGCGAGCTCATCTGCAAAATAATGTTTGAAGTCGATCAGATAGGCTAGGTTGATGGACTCATACAACACCTGGCCCTGGCACATAAGTGCCATGATAACGGCACGCCGCACAAGGTCATCCCGCGTCAGCGGCAATCCGCGTACAACAGGCAGGCGACCCTGATCCAGATAGTCGTAATACTCCTCGAGCGTCTTGACATTCTGGCTGTATGTTGCGCCAACACGGCCGATGGCAGAAACACCGAGGCTGATCTGGTCGCAGTCCGGTTGTGTGCTGTAGCCCTGGAAGTTCCGGTGCAATCTGCCCTGCCTTTTGGCAATGGCCAAGGCATCGCCTGGCAAGGCAAAATGATCCATGCCAACATAGACGTAACCATTGCTCAAAAAGGAAGCAATGGCACTCGACAGCATGCTGAGCTTATCCGCAGCAATTGGCAGATCGGCTTCATGTATGCGGCGTTGCGGCTTGAAGCGTTCCGGCAGATGCGCATAAGCATAGAGCGCTATGCGATCCGGTCTGAGGCTCGCGACCTGCTCCAGTGTGCGCCGGAAAGATTCGGCAGTCTGCTTCGGCAGACCGTAAATCAGATCAATATTGATGGATTCAAAACCAAGTCTGCGTGCAGCTGCCACCAAATCAAACACCTGCTCTGCTGGTTGCACCCGATGTACGGCTTTTTGTACCTCATGATCAAAGTCCTGCACACCAAAGCTGAGGCGATTGAAACCGATTTCTGCCAAGCGAGCTAGTCGCGCCTCGGTCACCGTACGCGGGTCTATCTCAATTGAATATTCGCCATTGGGCGCCAGAATGAAATTGCGGCGCAACATGGCCATCAGCTCTGCCAGTTCGTCGTCACTGAAAAATGTAGGCGTCCCGCCACCCAGATGCAGCTGGCTGATGGTTTGACCCTCACCCAGCTTCGCCATGTACAGATCCAGCTCGCGGTTGAGATAGCGCAGGTACTCTGCCGCACGCTCGTGATGCTTGGTCACGATCTTGTTGCAGGCACAATAAAAGCACAGGGAATCGCAGAATGGGATATGCACATAGATTGACAACGGTAGCGCAAGGCCACCCACTTTGCGTTGTTCCAGTGCCAGCATGAAATCATCTTCGCCAAAGGCCTCGACAAAGCGGTCTGCAGTCGGGTACGAGGTGTATCTCGGACCCGGCACATCGAATCTTCTTAATATCTCGGGCGTCAGCTCAGGTAATGTTTCTGGTGACTGATGAATGGTATCTGCAATCATGTCGGTATTCCGGTGATTTTTCATGACTGTGCCTGCTTTCATGATTTTCTGTATTGATGCAGGTCAAATTTCTGCAAGGAACCGTCGTGTATGATTTTGCCTGTATTTGTAACTTTTACGCTCAAACGCCTACCAACAAACCGTTAAAAACGGTAAGCTAGTCGGGTCTCAAGCCAAGCAGCCACCATGCTATTAGAAACCTACAAAGTCGCCTGTTCCAATTGCAACCTGCGCGAACTCTGCATGCCCATGGGCCTGAACCAGGAAGAATTGCAAAAACTCGATGATGTTGTAGCCACTCGGCGCAAGGTCAGCCAAGGTGAGACCCTGTATCGCAACGGAGATTACTTCACTTCGCTTTACGCCATCCGCACCGGTTTTTTCAAGACCTGCGTTTCCAGCCCGGATGGACGCGAACAGGTGACTGGCTTCCAGATGGCTGGCGAAATTATCGGGCTGGACGGCATCACCAGCGATCACCATAACTGCAATGCCGTAGCGCTGGAGGATGCAGAGGTTTGCGTCATGCCATTTGCCGATGTCGAAGAAATGTCGCGTGAATTTCCAGTGCTTCAGCGCCATGTGCACAAGATCATGAGCCGCGAAATCGTCCGCGACCAGGGCGTGATGATGCTGTTGGGCAATATGCGTGCAGAGGAGCGCCTGGCGGCATTCCTGCTGAATCTGGTTCAGAGGCTGAATGCCAGAGGCTTCTCAAGGTCTGAACTGGTACTGCGCATGACGCGCGAAGAAATCGGCAGCTATCTCGGCATGAAGCTGGAGACCGTCAGCCGCACGTTCTCCAAGTTCAGTGAAGAAGGCATCATAGAAGTGAAACAGCGCTGGGTGAAGATACTGAAACCCGATGCGCTGAAAAGGATTTTTGACCCAGAGTGCTTCAGCTAGGGTTGTGCATCCTCTGCCGGCGTGACCGCGTGATTCCGTCCTTCCACTGCAGGTAACAATTCTTTTGCTTCCAGCCGTTTGTTGATCTCGATGCCCTTGCGATAGTAGTCGTCGACTACCGGATCAGGTGTTTTCAAAGCCAGACTCAGTGTGATGAAGGAGGCGATAATGACGGCAATCGGTCCGCTCAGTAACAGCCAGACATAACCGTACTTCCACCATTGCTTTGTATCCCGCCCGTTAACCTGCATATTCGCTGCCATATTCATCCTCAACTATCGTTTCTGCATCTGCTGTTCAAGCCCTTATCTGGGGACCAGAAACACCGATTTTTCTTCCAGCACCTTATCACTACCCAGCATTTCCACATCAAACCAGACACGATGTGAACCCGGCTCCAGATTACCGTCAGGTATCTGCAGATACAGCGTAATCCACTTTGACTGCGCAGGCTCCAGAATCACACTGTCAGCCGCATCAAGATCAGGTGACTTAAGCAACAGGCCATCCTCACCCCGCGCAGAGATGCGATAGGATTGGGTACTCTCCGTGGCATTCATCAACTGCATGCGATAGACATTCTCCAGCAGCCCACCTTCGACGATACGCGACATCACGCCACGATCCCGAACCACATCCGCCATGAACGGCGTGCGCATGGCCAGACTGGTCAACAAGGCGATGACCAGCAAGGCCAGTATGCTGAAATAGATCAGCACTCTTGGTCGTAATACATGACGGAGGATCTGACTACTCGACCAGTGGTTGCGCAAGGCATTCTCTGTAGAGTAGCGAATCAATCCACGCGGGTAGCCGACTTTGTCCATGACCGTATCGCAGACATCAGCGCAGGCGCCGCAGCCGATGCATTCATACTGCAGACCCTTGCGGATGTCGATGCCGGTAGGACAAACCTGCACGCAAAGATTGCAATCGATACAGGAACCCAGCCCAAGGCTTTTCGCATCGTCCTTGCGCGACCGGCTGCCGCGCGGTTCACCACGTTCATCGTCATAGGTGACGATCAGGGTATCCTTGTCAAACATGGCGCTCTGGAAGCGCGCATACGGGCACATGTACTTGCAGACCTGTTCGCGCATGAAACCGGCATTGCCATACGTGGCAAATCCGTAAAAGAATACCCAGAAGGTCTCCCACGGCCCCATCTGCAGCACCATCCAGTTATGCAGCAGTTCACGTATGGGCGTGAAATAGCCTACGAAAGTGAAGCCTGTCCATAAAGCGAACAGACCCCACACCAGATGCTTGAACGATTTCTTCGTGACTTTCTCGGCTGTTATGCCGCTCTTGTCGAGCTTCATGCGGGCAGCGCGGTCGCCTTCGATAACCTTTTCGAACCAGAGGAAGATTTCGGTGTAGACCGTCTGCGGACAGGTATAACCGCACCACAAACGACCCGCCACGGCAGTGAACAGGAACAGCGACAGCGCCGAGATGATGAGGATGGCAGTCAGGTAGATCAGGTCCTGCGGGTACAGAACCAGATCAAAGATATAGAAGCGTCTCGCCTCCAGATTGAACAGCACGGCCTGACGTTCACCCCACTGCAACCAGGGCACTCCATAAAAGACGATCTGCGTAATCCAGATCATCACCCAGCGCCATTTGCTGAACAGCCCGGAAACGCTGCGCGGGTAAATCTTCTCCTGCGCAGCGTAAAGTGAGACCATCACTTCATCCGGAGCTTCTACTCGCTTGGCGCCTGCTACCCTCTCTACCATACCGCCCCTGCCAATCAACTATTACTTGTTGGACAAACCCCAGACATAACCGGTCAGCACATGAATCTGTGCTTCGCTTAATTTATCGCCCTGAGCCGGCATCTGGTTCATCTTGCCATTATTGATCATGGCAATGATGTTCTTTTCGCCGGCACCATGCAACCAGATGCCGTCTGTCAGATTTGGCGCACCCATCATCTGGTTGCCCTTGCCATCCGGACCATGGCAGGCAGCGCAGACCATGAACTTCTCCTTGCCAAGTTCGGCGCGGGCTGCGTCGTGCTGACTATTGGAGAGACTCAAGACATAGTTCGCCACATTCTTGACATCATCTTCACTACCGACCATAGCTGCCATCGGCGGCATCATGCCGATACGGCCATTGGTCAGGGTCGCCTTGATGGTTTCAGGTTCGCCGCCATAGAGCCAATCATGATCGGTCAGATTGGGGAAGCCCTTGCTGCCGCGTGCATCCGAACCATGACACTGCGCACAGTTATTGAGAAACAAGCGACCACCAATCGCCATGGCCTGCTCGTCAGCAGCGACTTCTTCCACCGACATGGCGATGAATTTGTCATACAGCGGCTTGGTCACTTCCTCGGCCTTGGCCATCTCGGCTTCAAACTGATTGACCTGCGTCCATCCCAGTTTGCCCTGATAGGCTCCCAAGCCAGGATAGATAATCAGATAGAAAACAGAAAAGACGATGGTGATGATGAACATCCATACCCACCAACGCGGCAATGGGTTGTTCATTTCACGCAAGTCGCCATCCCACACATGGCCAGTACTCATATCCTGGGTTTGCTGCACCTTGGTCTTGTTGGTTAGCCACAGCAGGAGTGCGCAACCAAGGATGCCCAGTACTGTGATTGCCGAGATAAACAACGGCCAGAAACTGCTGGTGAAATCAAAATCACTCATTTTTTATTCCTCAATCCTGTTCAAAAGGCAGATTGGCCGCTTCATTGAAATCCGCTTCGCGCCGGCGTGACCACGCCCATACCACGATACCGATGAAGACGACAAAGCTTGCGACGGTTGCGATGATGCGTAATGTATTGATATCCATCAGTTTCACCCCGCTATTTCAATGTTCTGCCCAAGCCCTGCAGGTAAGCGATCAGGGCATCCATTTCGGTCTTGCCTTCGACCTCTGCCTTGGCATTGGCAATCTGTTCGTCGCTGTAAGGCACACCGACCTTGCGCAGCGCCCGCATTCTAGGAGCCAAGCCATCGGCATCAACCAGGCTTTTCTCCAGCCATGGGTAATACGGCATATTGGATTCCGGTACCACATCGCGCGGATTGATCAGGTGGATGCGATGCCATTCGTCGCTGTACTTGCCGCCGACGCGATGCAGGTCAGGGCCTGTACGCTTGCTACCCCATTGGAACGGATGATCGTAGACGAACTCACCTGCGACCGAGTAGTGGCCATAACGCAAGGCCTCGGCGCGGAACGGACGGATCATCTGTGAATGACAGTTGTAGCAGCCTTCACGGATATAGATGTCGCGCCCGGCCAATTGCACCGGCGTGTAGGGTTCCAAACCCTTGATTGGTTCTGTCATCGTCTTCTGGAAGAACAGCGGAACGATTTCCACCAGGCCACCGAAGGAGACGACGACCAGAATCAACACGATCATCAGGAAGTTGTTGGTTTCAATCTTCTCGTGAGAGAAACCGGGTTTTTTATTGTGGTCAGCCATTTTCTTTATTCCTTAAGCATGAGCCGCAACGGGCGGAACAGGGACATTAACGGATTGGCCATTCGATGCGGTCTTCAGCACATTCCACAGCATCACCACCATACCGCCGAGGTAAAGCAGGCCGCCAAGCAGACGCAGTGCATAGAATGGGTAGGTCGCTTTCACACTTTCAACAAAGGTGTAGGTCAGCGTGCCGTCCGGATTCACACCGCGCCACATCAGACCTTGCATGACGCCGGCAATCCACATTGCAGCGATATAGAGCACGATACCAATGGTCGCCATCCAGAAGTGCAGTTCAATCGCCTTGACGCTATACATCTGCTTCTGACCGAACAGGCGTGGAATCATGTAGTACAGCGCACCCATGGAAACCAGACCAACCCAGCCCAAGGCACCGGAGTGCACGTGGCCAACGGTCCAGTCGGTGTAATGCGACAGCGCATTCACGGTCTTGATCGCCATCATCGGACCTTCGAAGGTACTCATGCCATAGAAGGACAACGAAACAATCAGGAAGCGCAGGATAGGATCACTACGCAATTTGTGCCAGGCACCGGACATGGTCATCATGCCGTTGATCATGCCACCCCAGCTCGGGGCCAGCAGAATCAGCGAAAACACCATACCCAAAGACTGGGTCCAATCAGGCAATGCGGTGTAATGCAGATGGTGCGGACCCGCCCACATATAGGTGAAGATCAGCGCCCAGAAGTGCACGATGGAAAGGCGATAGGAGTAGACCGGACGCTCAACCTGCTTGGGCACGAAGTAATACATGATGCCGAGGAAGCCGGCAGTAAGGAAGAAGCCCACAGCGTTGTGACCGTACCACCACTGCACCATGGCATCCTGCACGCCGGCGTAGGCGGAGTAGGATTTCATGAAGTCTGCCGGAATCGCCGCACTATTGACGATATGCAGCAAGGCCACAGCAATGATGAAAGCGCCGAAAAACCAGTTGGCTACATAGATGTGCTTGACCTTGACCTTGCGCTTGCCTATGGTGCCGAAGAACACAATGGCATAAGAGACCCAGGTCACTGCGATCAGGATATCAATCGGCCATTCCAGCTCGGCATACTCCTTACCCTGCGTAAAACCGAGAGGCAGCGAGACTGCCGCCGCTACAATGACCAGTTGCCAAGCCCAGAAAGTGAACGACGCCAGCGATCCGCCGAACAGCCGGGTCTGACAGGTGCGCTGCACCACATAGTAAGATGTGGCAAACAATGTACATCCGCCAAAAGCGAAGATCACCGCGTTGGTATGTAACGGTCGCAATCGGCCGAAACTGGTCCACGGCAATCCCAGGTTCAGTTCCGGGATATACAACTGGGCTGCAATGATCACGCCTACCAGCATGCCCACTACACCCCAGATGACCGCCATAATTGAAAATTGCCGCACAACGGTATCGTTGTACATCACTGCTTCAGAGTTATTTAGACTCATATCCCTACCCCAAGTTGACGATTCTGTGAGACATTTTGTCGCAGAGCGAAACCAAAGCATTTGATATAGGTCAATCGTCGTGCAGAATTCGCTCGCCTTCTTGCTCGATATCTTCGAACTGATCGTTGTAAATCGCCCACCAAAGACCTGCGAGAATGGCAAGCACCAAAACCACGGACAATGGAATCAGCAAAAATAGAATGTCCATGCCTATCTCCTTATTTTGGCAAGCCTTGCTGCGTTCATGATGACCAGCAAGGAACTCAGGGCCATGCCAAGCCCGGCTATCCAGGCATTGATCCAGCCGGTGACGGCCAATGGGATGCAGACTGCGTTATAAACTGCCGCCCATAAAAGATTCTGCCGTACGACGTACATCGTACGCCTTGCATGCAAAAATAGAAGTGTAACTGTCTGCAACCGGGCGCCCAAGATGACGAAATCAGACTGCGATTGTGCCAGCGGCGCTGCCTGCCCCAAGGTAATGGAAACCTGTGCACCAGCGAGCACCGGACCATCATTCAGCCCGTCACCGACCATGGCGACACGATGTCCGGCCTGCTGCAGATTCTGGATATGTGTCAATTTATCCTGCGGCGTACTATCCGCAGCAATCTGCTCTATACCCAGCAACCGGGCTACCCGCTGCACAGCGGCGCGGCGGTCGCCGGAAAGTATTTCGACTGCCATGCCGGCTTCACGCAACTGCGCAATGCTGGCGGCCGCATCTTCACGAATGTCCTCGTCCAGATCGAAACTTGCCAGCCAACCGCGCGTATCGGCGAGGTGCACCTGCATATTGGCCTGATCCGGAAAATCGACTTCGCAAAACCTGGCCGAACCCAGCCTGACAGCCCCATGCGGGGTTTCAGCCATCAGACCCTGACCCGAAATCTCCTTGACCTTATCCACTGCCTGGCGGCTATCCGGACAACTCTCTGCCAATGCGCGCGATACCGGATGCAGGGAATGCCTGGCAATCGCTGCCGCCAGTTGCAAGGCCTCCTCGGCTGACCAGCCATTGCGTGCCCGGATGTTGCTGACTTTCATGCGGTCGTTGGTCAGCGTGCCGGTCTTGTCGAACACCACTCTGTCGATGCCCGCCATCATCTCCAGCGCCTGCAATCGGCGTGTCAATACACCCCGCTTGGCCAACGCGCCGGCAGAAGCCAGCATGGCGGCAGGCGTCGCGAGCGACAGGGCACATGGACAAGTCACAACCAGAACAGCGACCGCTGCCATCAAGCCGCGCGCCGAATCTGTCGGCCACCAGTAGATGACAGCACCCAGTGCAGCCAGCAGCACCAGCAACAGAAATGGTCTGGCGATACGGTCGGCAAGAATGGCGAGCCGCGGCTTGTCGGTCGCTGCTTTTTCCATCAGCGTGACGATTTGCGCATAACGCGTATCCTGTCCGGTTTTACTGACCCGCATCAGGATAGCGGATGACAGATTGTGACTGCCGGCGATCAATTCGGAATGCAGTGTTTTTTTCACCGGGCGCGATTCGCCGGTGAGCAGCGCTTCATCTGCCAAAGTTTCGCCATCGATCAAACTACCGTCTGCCGGGAATGCCTCGCCCGGCAGGATACGCAATACATCACCCTGCCGGATGCGCCGACTGGATATGCGCTCGAAGCTACCGTCCGACATCTGGCGCTCTACGCTTTCAGGCAGGCGCCGCATCAAGTCATCGAGTGCACCGGCAGTCCTGTTACGCAAGCGCGTTTCCAGCCAGCGACCCGTCAGAAGGAAAAAGACGAACATGGTGATGGAATCGAAATAGACCTCGTCCGCCCACCAGCCCTGCGGCCAGAAGGTTGCAATCGAACTGGCAATGAACATGATGATGATGCCGAGCGAGACCGGCAGATCCATGCTGACCTGCTGATGTCGGATATCACGCCAGGCATTTTCAAAAAAAGGCCCACAGGAGAACAGGATCACGGGCAGCGTCAGCACCCAGGAGGCCCAGCGCAGCAGATGAAGGATATCCGGCGTCATGTCGCCCGGCTCGGCAACATAGATCGGCGCCGCATACATCATGACCTGCATCATGCAGAATCCGGCGACCAGCCAGCGCCAGAGGGCAAGACGCTGCGCCTTTTTCCGGCCGGCCAGGGCATCTGCATCCGATGCCGGCATGGCGCCGTAACCGGCACGATTAACCGCTGTCATCCAATCTGAAGGTCTGGTCTGACTGGCCGACCACTTGATTGCGGCACGACCGGTGACGCCATTGACCTCAGCCTGCAAAACCCCGGGTACGGACTTGAGGGCTCGCTCGACGGTATTGGCACAGGCGGCGCAATGCATGCCTTCGATCACCAGATGCGAATCCCACAGTGACGAATCTGCGCTATCCTGACGGCTGAACACCGGCCATTCGACAGGGTCATCCAGCACTGCATGACTGGCGTTGTCGACTGTCGCGTTTGAAGCAGACTGATAGGTGGAGCTGGCGTTCCTGAATGTCATCTCTTGCATCCTTAAAGCCTATGCTATCCGCAGCAACAGATGCTTGATGTAAATCAACTGCCTACCAATTGACAGTCTTCAGCCGAGCGGATTACCCATGCACGGATTGCTTATACTTGTATCTGCAGCTACATTTTGAACTACGCCGGATTACCGAAGACTACTACCAATAAGGAGTTGAATCACCATGTATCGCCATTTCTTCATCATGCTTCTACTTGCCCTACCGGGATTCGCCATAGCCGACAACCATCAGGATCCGCAGATGTCACGCGGCGAAATGCTTTACAGAAATCACTGCATCGAATGCCATAACCAGCAGATACACTGGCGCGACGGCAGAATCGCGGCAGATCTGGATGGCCTGAAAAGAGAAATCAACCGCTGGCAGGACGCCATCGGGGTGAAATGGACAGAAGAAGAGGTGAACGAAGTCAGCCGCTACCTGAATTCGACCTATTATTTCTACTAG
>DLMX01000002.1:466-9946 GCA_002479405.1 Methylophilaceae bacterium UBA7525 | reverse complement strand
AAGACCTTTACGGTCTTGGCAGCGTCTTGACGGACACAACACAGGCGGTTGCACTTCATTCCGCTCACTCATTTAATCAGCGCCTCCTTAACCATCCGTGACCAGCATAGGAAAGCCATGAATCGCAAGAAATCAGCGGTCAAAAAAGAAAGCATCAATTGGCATGCGCTCAGCGCCGAAGAAACGCTGCAAAGGCAGAAGAGCCAGATCGAGGGACTTTCCCATGAAGAATCAAAGACTCGCCTGAACCTGCATGGCGAGAATCGCCTGCCGGATTCCAAACGCCGCCCGCCCTGGCTCAGTTTTCTGCTGCAATTCCATAATCCGCTGATCTATGTGCTGATCGCCGCCGGCATCACCACGCTGCTGATCGAAAACTACATCGATGCCGGTGTCATTTTCGGCGTAGTACTGATCAACGCGCTGATCGGCTTCATTCAGGAAGGCAAGGCCGAGAAGGCACTGGAAGCGGTTCGTTCGATGCTGGCCAGCCGGGCAACAGTAATGCGCGCCGGTGAGCGGCACAATATCGATGCTCAGCATCTGGTGCCCGGCGATGTCGTTCTGCTGGAATCCGGAGACAAGATCCCCGCCGACCTGCGGCTTATCCGCGTCAAGAATCTACACGTTACCGAAGCCGCCCTCACCGGAGAATCGGTCCCCGTCAAAAAACATACCGATATGGTAGCGCCGAATGCCTCTATCGGTGATCGCGGATCCATGGCCTACTCCGGCACCCAGGTCGCCTTCGGCCAGGCGCACGGCATCGTGGTCGCCACTGGCATGCAGACCGAGATCGGGCGCATCGGCAGCATGGTCGGCGATATAGAAATGCTCTCCACACCACTCACCCGCCGCCTGGATCAGTTCGCCCGCAGAATCACGGTCTTCATTCTCGCCGTCAGCCTCATCACCTTCCTCTATGGCCATTATTTCGCCCAAATGAGTGGCGTCGACATTTTTATTGCCGTTATCGGTCTCGCCGTTGCCGCCATTCCTGAAGGTCTGCCGGCCATCGTCACCATTGTGCTCGCTATCGGTACCCGCATCATGGCAAGGAACCGGGCAATCATCAGACGTCTGCCAGCGGTCGAGACACTAGGCTCGGTAACTGTCATCTGCAGCGACAAGACCGGCACGCTGACCCGCAACGAAATGACCACGGTACGACTCATGCTGCCGGCAGACACGATCAGCGTCAGTGGCACCGGCTACGCACCGGACGGCGGCTTTCACCTGGACGAAACCACTATCAGCCCAGAATCGCATGAACCTTTGCTGGCTCTCGCCCGCTGCGCGCTGTTATGCAATGACGCCCAGCTGAAGCGTGACGAAGCCGGCGAATGGAATCTGGTCGGCGATCCGACAGAAGGCGCCCTGCTCACATTCGCCATCAAGGCCGGGCTGGATCCTGTTGACACAGGCAAGCAATTCCCGCGTCTGGACGACATCCCTTTCGAGTCGGAGCATCGCTATATGGCAACACTGCATCATAACCATGAAAAGGGCGTGTTTCTGTTGCTCAAGGGTGCACCGGAGCGGGTACTTGAACTCTGCAGCAGTGAAGCTGGTGGCAAGCCCCTCAACAATAAAGACTGGCAGACACGCATGGAAGCAGCAGCCCAAGCCGGCGAGCGCGTGCTCGCACTGGCGATGCGCAAAATGCCGGCCGACATCACTGCAATCAGCACCAGTGACATCACAGCGGATTTCGAGCTGCTGGGCATGGTCGGCCTCATAGACCCTCCGCGTGAAGAAGCCATCGCGGCTGTGGCCGAATGCCGGCAGGCGGGCATACGCGTCAAGATGATCACCGGCGACCATGCCATCACTGCCGCTGCCATCGGACGTCAGCTGGGGCTGCTGGCTGACAACCCGCTGACGGGGGAAATCATCGAGACCCTGAGCGATGAAGAACTGAAGAAACGCGCGATGAGCACGGACGTGATCGCACGTGCCAGCCCGGAACACAAACTGCGTCTGGTGGCCGCATTACAGTCCATGGGACACCTGGTTGCCATGACCGGTGACGGCGTCAACGACGCACCAGCGCTGAAAGCTGCAGATATCGGTGTTGCCATGGGACAGAAAGGCACCGATGCCGCGCGGGAAGCCTCGGACCTGGTCCTCACTGACGACAACTTCGCCACGATCGCCAAGGCCGTACGAGAAGGTCGTGTGGTCTTCGATAACATCAAGAAATCGCTGATCTTCATCCTGCCTACCAACGGCGGGCAGGCAGGGGTCATCCTGCTCGCGATCTTCGCAGGTCTGGCCCTGCCGGTAACTGCCGGACAGATCCTCTGGGTCAATATGGTCACTGCCGTAACGCTGGCACTGGCACTGGCATTTGAACCTGCCGAACGAGGTGTCATGCATCATGCGCCGCGCCCACCGGAGCAGCCGCTGATTACCCGACCGCTAGGCATGCGCGTGCTATTTGTCAGCATTCTTATGATCGCCGTCACCTTCATCATGTTCGAATGGGAACTGGCGCGCGGCAGTTCGATTGAAATGTCGCGGACCGCAGCGGTCAACATGCTGGTGGTCGGTGAAATGTTCTATCTGTTCCATGCACGTCACTTCACTGCATCGGCATTCAGTCTCGAAACCATCACAGGCAACCGGATGGCCCTGCTGGTAACCGCCATTCTCATCCTGCTGCAATTGGCCTTTACCTATGCCGTACCTATGCAGCATCTGTTCCGCAGCGCGCCATTGGGCATACTGTCTTGGCTCATGATTCTGGGGTTGGGGGTTCTGTTGTTCTTGGCCATAGAAGCAGAAAAGGCTATCTGGCGAGCATGCAAGATAGTACGGATGTAAAAAAACAGGGCGGCTGAAACTGAAGTTGCCTGAACGCAATGTGTAAGAGAAAGTGGCGGAGAGGGAGGGATTCGAACCCTCGATACGCTTGCACGTATGCCTGATTTCGAGTCAGGTACATTCAACCACTCTGCCACCTCTCCGCGTGTCAGCATTTTAACATCGGTCAGGCCAATCTCGATCTTTTCCAGCTAGACAAATTTACCAAAGTTGGTGAAACTGGCAGCATGCTTCGGTTAATCATCATCTTCGCAGTTCTCCTGCTAACCGCTTGCCAAAAGCCAGTCAAGCCCTTGCCGGACCCCAGGGAAAGCAAGGAAATCGTAGTCGTCACACACAACGGACCGAATACCTATTACATTGATGGCAATGATCAAATTGCCGGCCTCGAGTACGATCTGGCCACCAAGTTTGCCGAAAGTCTGGGGCCGGAATACAGCGTCAGATTCGTCCTGGTCGACAACATCACCGAAGTGATTCCCACCCTGCTCAAGGGTGAAGCGCATTTCGCCGCAGCCGACCTCAGCATCACACACTTGCGCAAGCATCTGGTGCAATTTGCCGTGCCCTATCAAAACGTACAGCAGCACATCGTCTACAACACAGAGATCAACAAGGCGCCGAAGAAAATCGAAGACCTGATCGGCAAGGACATCGCCGTGCCGGCAGGCACCAGTTACGCCGAACGCCTGGCTGAAAAAGCACAGAATTACCCCAAACTGGAATGGCGGGCGCTGGAAAAGGTCAGCGCCGACGAGTTGATGGAACAGGTCGCCGAAGGTCTGCTGGATTACACCGTCTCCGATGGTCACCTGGTCGCCATGCTACGCAATTATTATCCAAATCTGGGCATCGGCCTCGCGCTCGGCAAGGAGGAGCAGATCGCCTGGGCCTTCCCCAAGACCGGCAATCGCTGGCTCTATGATCAGGCCAACCTCTATTTTGCCCGCATTCAGCAGGATGGCACGCTACGCAATCTGATCGACCGCTATTACGGCCATTCGGAACGGCTGGACACACTCGATGTGACCACCTTTCTCAAACGCACGCGCACGCTATTGCCTTTGTATATCGACCTGTTCAAGGAAGCACAGGAGATAACCGGACTCGACTGGCGCCTGCTGGCCGCCGTCAGCTATCGCGAATCGCACTGGGACAGACTCAACACCTCACCGACCAATGTCCGCGGCCTGATGATGCTGACCGAAGCCACTGCCGACATGCTGGGCGTCACCGACAGACTGGACGCCAGACAAGCCATCATGGGCGGCGCCCGCTATATCATCATGCTCAGAGATACCATCCCCAAACGCGTTCCGGAGCCTGACCGCACATGGATGGCGCTGGCTGCCTACAATATCGGCTATGCACATCTGGAAGATGCGCGTGTGCTGGCACAGCGCATGAAACTGAATCCCGACAGCTGGGCCGATGTCAAGAAGACCCTGCCGTTACTGAACAAGGTTGAGTATTACTCGACAGTGAAATACGGCTTCGCCCGCGGCGGTGCGCCAGTGATTTTCGTTGAGTCGATCCGCACCTATCACAAGATTCTGGAGAAATACGAACCACCGCACAGTCCCCTCTTGCCCAGTTTCGATCTGGCCCGGATTTTTACACAATCGACTCTGGTGCAATAACTGTTTCCTGCACAAGCCACTTTATAATTCCAGCTAACAGCCAAAAGAACGGATTCAAATGGAACACAACATTTCGTTGATCACGACGATTGCCGCCGGCCTCGGCTTGGCACTGATTTTTGGCTTTATCGCGGAAAAAATTCGGCTACCGGCACTGGTCGGTTACCTGCTCGCCGGCATTATGCTAAGCCCGGCAACCCCGGGCTTCGTCGCCGATATAGAAATTGCCAGCCAACTTTCTGAAATAGGGGTCATGCTGCTGATGTTCGGCGTCGGCCTGCATTTCTCCATCGATGACCTGCTTTCAGTCAAGCGCATCGCCCTGCCCGGCGCCGTGGTGCAGATGACCCTGGCGACCGTACTCGGTATGGTCATCGCCCACTGGTGGGGCTGGAGTCTGGGCGAAGGACTGATCTTCGGCCTCGCGCTATCCTGTGCCAGCACGGTGGTACTACTGAGGGCACTGGAATCGCGCGGCATACTGGAAAGCATGAACGGCAAGATCGCCGTCGGCTGGCTGGTAGTGGAAGACCTGGTAACAGTGCTGGTGCTGGTGCTGATGCCACCGCTGGCCGGCATGCTGGGCGGCGAACAGCAGTCCAACGGCACACCATTGTGGCAGACTATAGGCTTCACACTATTGCAGGTCACCGCCTTCATCGCTCTCATGCTGGTCGCCGGTCGCCGCATCATGCCGTGGCTGCTATGGCATATCGCCAAGACCGGCTCGCGCGAATTGTTCACACTGTCCGTCATCGTTGCCGCCATCGGTATCGCCTACGGCGCCACCGCCCTGTTCAATGTCTCCTTTGCCCTCGGCGCGTTTTTCGCCGGCATGGTCATGCGTGAATCCGAGTTCAGTCACCGTGCAGCGGAGGAATCCCTGCCCTTTCGCGATGCGTTTGCCGTGCTGTTCTTCGTCGCCGTCGGCATGCTGTTCGAACCCTCGGTACTGGTGGAAGAGCCGCTGCATGTACTGGCCGTGGTCGGCATCATTATCATCGGCAAATCCATCGCGGCAATGGCTTTGGTGCTGGCCTTCCGTTACCCGCTCAACACCGCCCTCACGGTGGCCGCCAGCTTGGCGCAGATCGGCGAATTCTCCTTCATACTGGCGGGCCTTGGTCTTGCTCTGGGCATATTGCCATCCGAAGGCCTCAGTCTGGTACTGGCCGGTGCCCTGATCTCCATCGCACTGAACCCGCTCGTCTTTGCCTCCATTGCACCAGTCAGCAAATGGCTGCTGGAACGTTCCGCCACCGCTCGCCGCTTCAACAGCCGGGTTGACCCCTATGCCGAACTGCCGATGAGCACGGAGCGCAAATACCTGGAAGGCCAGGTTGTACTGGTCGGCTTCGGTCGTGTCGGCCGCCGCATCGCTGACGCACTGGAAGAACGCGGCATTCCCTATGTGGTGGCTGAACAGAATCGGGAAATCGTCGAAAGCCTGCGCAAGAAGAATATCCCTGCCGTCTCGGGCGATGCTTCCGACCCTGTCGTGCTGGTGCAGGCCCATATTGCGCAAGCGGCAATGCTGGTGGTAGCGACGCCGGATTCCATTAATGTGCGGCAGATGGTCGACACGGCGCGGACACTGAACCCGGAAATCGAGATCGTACTACGCACGCATAATGAGGATGAATCAGTGCTGTTGCGCAAGGAGAATCTGGGGACCGTGTTCTACGGTGAGGAGGAACTGGCGCGCGGCATGACCAATCATGTGATGCAACGATTCGCACCCAAAACCGCCGCCTGATGTATTTTTGGCAGCGGCAAGTCGATTCAGTCAGCGCTCTGCTGAGCGCCAATGACCATCGTGTCGCAAGGCAACCAGTGCAGCAGTTTGGAAGCCGAACTGCCAAGCAGACCGGCCATGATGCTGTTCTGACCGCGGCTGCCGATGACAGCCAGATCGATATTATGCTTCCTCACGTATTGCGTCAGCACTGGCTCCAGAGCGCCGCCTTCCACATGCAGCGTGATGCGCGCCCGGTCTGTGGCCTTCAAACCGACGGCATCATAAAACTCGTTGGCTTTTGTTTGAAAGCCGGCGTCCGTCTGCAATTCCTGCGGCTTGTCACTCGCCAGTTCTGCCAGGCTTGGTTTGACGGCATGAAACAGCACGATCTGGTGATCAGGAAACAGCTTGAGTGCTGCTTGCAAGGCAAGGGAGGACGTCCGGGAAAAATCGCTGGCCACCAGCACCCGGCGATATGATCCATGCGGACGTTTGCGCACCACCAGCACCGGTTGACTCATCAGTCGCACCAGCTTTTCTACCGTCGTTCCCAGTATGAAACGGCCAAAGGGCTCGCTGCGCGCCATACCGGTGACAAGCAGATCGCAGGCCTCCTGATTGGCAACTTCAGCGATGCTGGCAGCCGGATCGCCTTTGACCACCTTGACGCGGACTGGGACTTCGGCCGTCGCAAGATCCTCGCGCAACTGGTGTTGCACGATCTGCATGTTTGCTTTATCAGCCCCATAAGCCCAGTTCAGGACCATATCAGGCGACTGCGTGCTTTCAGCCACATTCACCGCAAGCAGTTCGGCCTGCCACTCCGCGGCAAGCTGCGCAGCGCGATCCAATGCGCGGTCACAGCGCGCACTAAGATCGGTCGCCAGCAACACGCGCCTGACCGGATGGCTGTTCTGTCTGGTCTTTTCCATACTTCCCTGCTCCATTGAACTCAAAGGCCGACCACCATAATGTCGCGGTCACTGGTCGTCGCCACATATTCGGTCACGCTGCCCAGCAACATCTGCCCGATCCCGGATTTGCCGTAGCGACCCATGACTATCAGGTCGCTAGCCTCCCGATCAGCCATTTCCAGGATGACTTCCGGCGCATTGCCATATTCCAACCGGCTGGCAAGCGGCTGCGCCTGCGGTGACAAACTCTGCAAGAAACTTTCCATTTCACGCTCTGCCCCCTGCCGGCAAGTAAGGCGGTATTCAGTCACCTCAGCCTCTGAAATACCGGCAAAGCGCAACTTGCTCTCAAAAGGCAATGCAGAAACATGCAGCAAAATGATCTCGGCCTGCGGTGCCAGTTTCATCGCGGCTTCGACGGCAGCGGCAGAACAAGGGGAAAAGTCCACCGGCACCAGCACACGGCGATAAGGTGCCTTGGCAGGCTGCCTGACTACCAGCATGGGCTGCTGACTGCCGCCAAGCAGACGCTCGAGCATCGAGCCCTGCACCCAGTCTCGCACGGCCCGTGCATGCGCACCGACTACGATCAGACTGTCAGTCTCCTTGCCCTGCTGAATGATGACAGCGTGTGGTCGCCCGATCTCAAGACTGCATTTCACATTCAGACCAGTTGCTGATTTCAGCCTGGCGGACTGATCTTCAAGTTTTTGCTGCATTGCCTCACGCAAACGCGCACTGACACCACCAGATACCAGATGCTTGAGTTCATCGAGCAAAGTCCCGGAGAGGACATGCAGCAATCGCAATTCTTCCATGCCTGAAGATTCGAGCAGCAGCACACGCTGCGCCGCGTTTTCGCTGCGCTCGGAAAAATCGGTTGCCAACAATATACGTGAGAAATCCGTCATGTTTTTGTCCTCTTCTCGGTTTCTTCAAACAGGGTTTTGGCGGCAAAATCGGCAGCATCCTCGAATGGCTGCAATACACGCGTAACGCCGGCACGCTTCAGCCTGCCGACATCGCCCGCCAGATGTGCCGTCATGGCTACCTTGCCCTGATAGCCATGATGACGCAAGGACTTGTAAAGCGAAAGGTTGAGATTGAGGTCACCTATGGTACTGACTACCCAGGAGGCAGAGGACAGCGGAAGCGTTTCGACCAATACAGGATCTTCTGCATCGCCGAACCTGACCGGTATATCGCGGCGCTGGTATGATCGTGTGACAGTCGGGTCGAAATCAACGCCAAGCACGCGGTAACCCTGCGCCTGCAATTCATTCGCAAGGCGGCTGCCAAAACGGCCCATGCCGAATATCACCACATCGGGTTCTGTTTCCAGCTTGCGAGTGCCCTCAAAAGCCATTTCACGGAATGGTTTCTTGCGTTCGAACAGCGCAAGCCAAGGCTTGCAGAAATCATACAGCGGCTGCGAGTATAGGATCATGTAGGTCGAAGCCGTGATGGTGACCAGACCCACCAACGTGATAAGTCCGACCGCACTGAGATCGATATGACCCATAGTGACACCGAGCGCCGCGAAGACAATCGAGAACTCACTGATCTGCGCTACGGTCAGGCCAGCCAGAAAGCCGGTACGCTTGCGGTAGCCCATGTAGCCCATGATCGCCAAAACGATGAGCGGGTTGCCGATCAGTACGAACAGGGAGAGTACCGCCGCCTCCGGGATGGCGGTGCCGAGAGAACCCAGTTCGAGTTTGGCGCCAAGATCGATAAAGAAGAACAGCAGCAAAAAATCCCGCAGCGAGGTCAGGCGCGAACTGATGGCCTCACGATAATTGGTGGATGCCAGCGAAAAACCGGCGAGGAAGGCACCGACTTCCTTGCTGAAGCCGGCAGCATCGCCGAGGGTGGCAAGCGCTGCGCCCCAAGCAATGGCAAATACCAGCAGCAATTCGCCGGACTTGGCCAACAAATTCAGCAAATGCGGTAACACGTAGCGCATCATCACCGCCAGTGCCAGCAGCACGGCAGCCATCTTCAGCACCAGCATCAGCGCCACTACACCCAGCCCACTCTCGCCCGCTCCCTGACCATAGGCACTCATCAGCACCATGGCGATAACCACAGCGATATCCTGCACGATGAGGAATCCCATGGAAATACGTCCGTGCAGGGAATCAATTTCGCGCTTGTCGGAGAGCAGTTTGACGATGATGATGGTGCTGGAGAATGTCAGCGCAATCGCCACATAGAGCGCCGTGATATGCGATATGCCGATACCGCGTGCCAGCAGATAGCCGAAGAACACGGTGAACGTCAGTTGTCCCAGACCTGTCGCCAGCGCTACCGGCCCGAGATTACGCACCAGATGCAGATCGAGCTTGAGGCCGACGACGAA
>DLMX01000002.1:0-234 GCA_002479405.1 Methylophilaceae bacterium UBA7525 | reverse complement strand
CCAACCAGGATGAAAGCCACGATCAGCGGCTGGCGCAAGCGCACTGCGATCGCGCCAATCACTGCTGCCAACAGCAGCAACAGGGCAAGTTCCTGATAGACCGTCATTGGCGCCTCACTGACATTCGCTTACCCCCTGGCCATAACAGATTCAGGGTACGATACGTTCGATATTACCCATGTATGGCCGCAATGCGGCCGGAATCGTCACACTGCCGTCCGCCTGCTGATGGTT
>DLMX01000065.1:112584-112749 GCA_002479405.1 Methylophilaceae bacterium UBA7525 | reverse complement strand
CTCGACGCTGTTGATATAAAACAATTCAAAGCAATTACGAAATTCAACAGAGGAGTATGGATACATGAAAAACCCGCTGGATTCGATTTTAGGGACGATAGTTTCAGGGCTGGTGCTAACACTGGTTCTGTATCTGTTTTTAAAGAACTTTATTCTGGCGGGGGT
>DLMX01000065.1:112075-112424 GCA_002479405.1 Methylophilaceae bacterium UBA7525 | reverse complement strand
TAACATGGATTTCATGCTTGACGGGATTTTTCGCTGGGTGCATTTCATGGCAGGCATCACTTGGGTAGGCTTGCTGTATTACTTCAATTTCGTGCAGGTGCCGGCGATGAAGGATGCAACCGCTGATGGTACGGCCGCAGGGATATCCAGGCACGTGGCGCCGAGGGCCTTGCTGTGGTTCCGCTGGGCAGCGCTGGTGACCTGGCTTGCCGGTGCGGCCATGCTGGGTGGCAACTTCACCCACGCTTTCATGCTGGAACCGGCCTATGCCGGAATCGGTATAGGTGCCTGGCTCGGTACTATCATGTTGTTTAACGTCTGGGTGTTGATCTGGCCGAATCAGAAGAAG
>DLMX01000065.1:96586-111954 GCA_002479405.1 Methylophilaceae bacterium UBA7525 | reverse complement strand
TGGCCGAATCAGAAGAAGATCCTGGGGCTGGTGGCGGCTACCGATGAAGTCAAGGCCAAGGCCCGCCGCGTGGCGTTCCTGGCATCACGAACCAACACCATGTTGTCCATTCCCATGTTGTTCTTCATGGCCAACGGATTGACCCACAAGGCTGCAGTCGGCCTGTAATAATTTTTACCTGTGCTGCAAACGGCGGCTGGGGCCGCCGTTTGCATTTTTATTTTTAGAGTACGAAACAATAATATGTCAGATCATTTGATGAACACCTATGGCAGGCAGCCTGTGACTTTTGTCAAAGGCGAGGGCATCTGGCTGTGGGATGAACAAGGCGATAAATATCTTGATGCCTTGGCGGGTGTTGCCGTAAACGGTTTGGGTCATGCGCATCCGAAACTGGTCAAGGCTATTGCCGACCAGTCCGCTAGGTTGATCCATGTTTCCAACATCTACCATATCCGGGAACAGCAACAGCTGGCAGACAGGCTTGCCGGAATTTCCGGTATGGACCGCGTGTTTTTCTGCAATTCCGGTTGCGAGGCCAATGAGGCTGCCATCAAGCTGGCGCGACTGCACGGTCACAACCGGGGAATCGAGAATCCCGAAATCATTGTCATGGAAAAGGCTTTCCATGGCCGGACCATGGCCACGCTTTCTGCCACCGGAAACCGCAAGGCACAAGCCGGTTTTGAGCCGCTGGTGAGTGGCTTCATTCGTGTGCCGTTTGATGATCTGGAAGCGATTCGGCAAGTTGCCAGCCGCAATCAGAACGTGGTGGCAATTCTGGTCGAACCGGTGCAGGGCGAGGGCGGCATCAACGTGCCGCACGATGTCAGAGCATATCTGGCCGGCTTGCGTGAGATCTGTGATGCACATGGCTGGCTCTTGATGCTGGATGAAGTGCAGAGTGGTATCGGGCGTACTGGTACCTGGTTCGCTTTCCAGCACACCGATGTCATGCCGGATGTCATGACGCTGGCCAAAGGTCTTGGTTCCGGCGTACCGATTGGCGCCTGTCTGGCCAAAGGGGCGGCTGCGGAAGTCTTCACTTACGGCAAGCATGGCTCTACATTCGGCGGCAATCCGCTGGCATGCGCCGCCGGCTTGACGACACTGGATGTGATTGAACAGGAGCAGCTTCGGGAAAATGCCGAGACTGTGGGCAGTTGGATATGCGAGCAGTTGAGAGTGGCTTTGGCCGATCAGCCTGGCGTGAAAATCATACGTAATGCGGGCATGATGATAGGTATTCAGCTCGATCGTCCCTGCGGCGATCTGGTCAAGCGGGCGCTGGAACAGAAACTGCTTATCAATGTTACGGCCGAGAATGTCGTCAGACTGTTGCCGCCATTGGTCATGAATCAGGCCGAAGCCGGACAGTTGGTACAATTGCTGGTTCCTTTAATCAGAGACTTTCTGAGCGAGTAAGACGGCAGCTTATAACCAAAAGCAAGCAAATTATGGCAATCAAACACTTTTTACAATTCAACGACTTGAACCGTGACGAGCTCAACCATATTTTTGAGCGCAGTGCCTGGATCAAGTCGCAATTCAAGGCTTACCAGCAATATTGGCCTTTGACCGATCGTACTCTGGTGATGATTTTCGAGAAGGCCAGTACCCGTACACGCCTGTCGTTTGAGGCCGGCATGCAGCAACTGGGCGGTACGGCCATCTATCTCAACACACGCGACTCGCAACTTGGGCGCGGTGAGCCGGTGGAAGATGCTGCGCAGGTCATTTCGCGCATGAGCGATATCGTCATGATCCGCACGTTCGAGCAGGAGATTATCGAACGTTTCGCCGATAACTCCCGGGTGCCGGTGATCAATGGCCTGACCAACGAATACCATCCATGCCAGATATTGGCCGATATCTTCACCTTTATCGAGCATCGTGGTCCGATTCAGGGCAAGACGGTGGCGTGGATCGGTGATTCCAACAACGTCTGCAACACCTGGCTGCAGGCAGCGGAAGTGCTGGATTTCAACGTCCATGTTTCGACACCGCCTGGCTATGAAGTCGAGCAGGAGCGTGCTGGTCTTTATGGCAATGCCCATTACGAGGAATTCGCCGATCCGATGGAAGCCGCCCGCGGCGCCGATCTGGTGACGACCGATGTCTGGACCAGCATGGGATTCGAAGCCGAGAACGAGGAACGCATGCGCGACTTCGCCGACTGGCAGGTCGATGCCGACATGATGAAAGTGGCGGCGAAGGATGCGCTGTTCATGCACTGTCTGCCTGCGCATCGTGGCGAGGAAGTTGCGGCGGAAGTCATCGACGGTCCGCACAGTGTCGTCTGGGATGAGGCTGAAAATCGCCTTCACACGCAGAAAGCGTTGATGGAGTATTTGTTGTTAGGGAAGGTGGCTGGATAGGCATCAATGGCTTGAAGGGGATTTCGGCGCAGGCTAACTTGCGCAGCAAGTTAAGCTGCGTAGCGGCGGCCGAAGCCAAAACCGCGCTATAAACACAAAAGGCGCTGATGGAATATCTGTTATTGGGGAAGGTGGTTGGCTGAGCTTGTTGCGTTGGGTGCGGTCTGTTAAGCCGCAAAGCGGTGGCCGTAGCCAAAATCATATCTGTCTCACAAGTTAAGTAATGACGTTGTACAAACTCTAAATTCGAGCCACAGAGATCACAGAGTCCACAGAGTTTTTCTCGGTGACCTCTGTGATCTCTGTGGCTAAAAAATTGTTTTCTAGGAAAAATATGAGCGAAATCAAAAAAGTGGTGCTCGCCTACTCAGGCGGGCTGGATACCTCAGTCATTCTCAAATGGCTGCAGGATACCTATCAGTGCGAGGTGGTGACCTTCACCGCCGATGTCGGCCAAGGCGAAGAGCTGGAGCCGGCACGTGAGAAGGCGAAGAAATTTGGTATCAAGGAAATTTACATTGATGACCTGCGTGAAGAGTTTGTGCGCGACTTCGTGTTTCCGATGTTCCGCGCCAATACCGTCTATGAAGGCGAATATCTGCTGGGGACGTCGATTGCTCGTCCACTGATTGCCAAGCGGTTGATTGAAATCGCTAACGAGACCAAGGCTGATGCCATTTCCCATGGGGCGACCGGAAAGGGTAACGATCAGGTGCGCTTCGAACTGGGCGCTTATGCGCTTAACCCCAACATCAAGGTCATTGCGCCTTGGCGCGAATGGGATCTTTTGAGCCGTGAAAAACTGCTGGCCTATGCCGAGCAGCATGGCATCCCGGTCGAGATGAAGCATAAGCAGGGCGGTAGCCCGTATTCCATGGACGCCAACCTGCTGCATATTTCCTACGAGGGGCGTCATCTGGAAAACCCCGCAGCGGAAGCGGAAGAGGATATGTGGCGCTGGACAGTGAGTCCGGAAAAGGCGCCAGATGCCGCCGAATATCTGGACATTGAATATGCACACGGCGACCCGGTAGCGCTCAATGGCAAGAAGATGGCGCCGCACGAACTGTTGGCAGAACTGAACAGGCTGGGCGGCAAGCATGGTATCGGTCGTCTTGATCTGGTAGAGAACCGCTACGTCGGCATGAAGTCGCGCGGCTGCTATGAAACGCCGGGCGGCACCATCATGCTGAAGGGGCATCGTGCCATCGAATCGTTGACACTGGATCGCGAAGTGGCGCATTTGAAGGATGATCTAATGCCACGTTACGCGAGCCTGATCTACAACGGCTACTGGTGGAGCCCCGAGCGCATCGCATTGCAGACATTGATCGACCATACCCAGAAGACCGTCAACGGTTTTGTGCGCCTCAAGCTGTACAAGGGTAATGTCATCGTCGTCGGCCGCGACAGCAAGACCGATTCACTGTTCGACCCGACGATCGCCACGTTCGAGGATGACGCCGGTGCCTATGACCAGAAGGATGCAGGCGGCTTTATCAAGCTCAATGCCTTGCGCATGCGTATCGCCGCGAATCTGGACAAGCGCCGCGGTTAGTCGGCAAACCCTCAGTAACGGAAAAAAACGGCACAGTGGTGCCGTTTTTTTTGCTTACTGGTTAAGTTTCAATTCAGATTGCGGCACTATACTGGCATGTAATCAGCTAAAAGCAGGAAGATGCCTGTTGTCTGTGAACATGAAAGAAGGGTGAAATGAAACGCGGAATATACTCAATCAATCAGTTGCTTGTTGCTCCCTGGATGCTGTTGCTGCTGATGCTTTCTGCGCCGGTACATGCCGGCGAGAATGTCAGTCATGTGGAGGCGCGTCGCCTGCAAGCTGCAGGCGAGATATTGTCTTTTGAGAAGATCTCGGGAATTGCGCGCTCCATCAAGCCAGGCGACATTCTCGAAATCGAGCTCGAGCGCAACAGGAAATCCCGTATGTATATCTATGAAGTCGAAATTCTTGATGCCAAGGGTGTGGTGTGGGAACTGGACATCAATGCCAGTACCGGTGAGTTGATCAAATTGGAAATCGACGACTGAGGTGTTTTATGCGACTGCTGTTGGTGGAAGATGATGTGACCCTTGGGCCTCAACTGCGCACGACCTTGCAGCAGGCCGGTTATGCCGTGGATCTCTCTGTTGACGGCGTCGATGCTGAAGCACTGGGCGATATCGAACCTTATGATCTGGTCATTCTGGATCTGGGCTTGCCCCAGCGCTCCGGACTGGAGGTACTGGCCAATTGGCGCAAGCGTGATAATAAGGTGCCGGTGGTGGTATTGACGGCACGCGGCAGCTGGCAGGAAAAAGTCGAGGGCTTCAAGGCCGGTGCCGATGATTACATCGGCAAACCATTCCAGGTGGAAGAATTGCTGGCACGTGTGAGTGCTGTGCTCAAGCGAAGCCAGGGACTGGCTGCCGGTCCGTTGACGGCGCATGGTGTTACGCTGGATGAAGCGACGCAGAGCCTGATTGGTGCGGACGGGCGTCATGAGAGTCTGACGGCAACGGAATACCGGCTGTTGCGCTATTTCATGCTGAATCCGGATCAGGTGATTTCCAAGAGTCGACTGGCTGAACATGTTTACGATTATGACAGCGACAAGGACAGCAACGTCATGGAGGTCTATATCAACCGGTTGCGGCAGAAGATCGGCTCTGAGCTGATTCAGACCAAACGAGGTCAAGGTTACTTGTTCAGCAGCAAGGGGTCGTGAGCCCATGCCTGTGAAATCGTTGAGCGGGCGGCTTTCCTGGGGGCTGGCTCTCAGTCTGGTGATCCTGCTGACCGTGCAGTGGGGCATGGTCAGTTATGCCATTCGTCATCTGACAGAGGATCAGATGGCAAGTCGCCTGTTGCAGGATAGTGAGAGCCTGCTGGCCGGCATTCAGTTCGATGCATCAGGTCAGATGACGATTGATACGACGCGCATCAGCACCGTTTATCAGCGGCCGTTTTCCGGACATTATTTTGTTATTGAATCCATCGGGCAGCAGTATGTCTCGCGTTCACTATGGGATCATGATCTGTTGACGCCGGCTGTCAATGCCGGGGTCCAAGTGCGTCTGACCATAGACGGCCCGGACTGGCAGCGCCTGCTGTCGGTCACGCATGGTTATCTCAAGCAGGACAGACTGATAGTCATCACCGTGGCGGAAGACCTGAAACAGTTCGATGCCGGACTGCGCCAGTTCCAGTGGCTGTACGGCGCAGTGTCGGCGCTCATCCTGGCGGCTTTGCTGTTGCTGCAATATTACATTGTCAGAAGAGAACTCAAGCCGCTACAGATGTTACGAGCCAACATGGGCAAGCTGGAGCGGGGCGAAACCGACCGAGTGGAGATGGCGGGGCCGGCCGAGATCGCGCCGGTAGTTGCCGAGTTGAATCGCTTGCTTGCTGCCATGGGTAACAAGGCCAGACGCTCGCGTGAGGCGTTGGGCAATCTGGCACACGCACTGAAGACGCGGCTGTCCATACTCTCACAGATAGCGCAGCAGCCTGAGATCATGGCACTGCCGGAGTTACAGAACTCCTTGCAGGAATCGACTGAAGCGTTGCGTCGCATCGTCGAACGGGAACTGAAGCGGGCGCGTCTCATGGGTGATGCCTTGCCAGGTCAGCGTGTCAATCTGCAGGAAGAGATCGGCATGCTGGTGCAGACCTTGCAACTCATGCATGCAGGCAAGACGTTGGATATCCGCTGGCGGGTGGATGACGGGGCTGTCTTTACCGGCGATCAGGAAGATCTGCTGGAATTGCTCGGCAACCTGTTGGATAACGCCTGCAAATGGGCCGTCGGCCAAGTGCTGTTGAGCGTGAAGAAGTCGGATGGCGTGGTGTTCACGATCGAAGACGACGGACCAGGCTGCTCGCCAGAGGAATTGCAACAGGTTACCGTGCGCGGTTTCCGGGCGGACGAAAGTCAGCCGGGCAGTGGTCTCGGCCTGGCCATTGTGCGCGATATCGTTGAAAGTTATGGAGGCAGGCTGAAACTGGGCCGTTCGCAGGAGTTGGGTGGATTCAGCGTGGAAGTCTGGCTGCCAAATCGTTAACATGACGGTATCGTCAATTCGGGCGCAGTTATCGGCGCCAGTTTCAGGGGGAATATGGAATATCGTCAACTGGGGCAGAGCGGGCTCCGTGTATCTGCAATCTGTCTTGGCACCATGACCTTCGGCGAACAGAACACCGAGGCGGAGGCACATGAACAGCTTGATTATGCGCTGACGCAGGGCATCAATTTCATCGATACGGCAGAGATGTATCCGGTACCGCCCAAGCCCGAGACCTATACCCGCACCGAAACCATCGTCGGCAACTGGCTCCGGTACCAGCGTCGCGAGGATATCGTGCTCGCCACCAAGATCGCCGGACCACGACGCAAGCTGGAATGGATACGTGGCGGACCGCAGGCCATCGACCGGCGAAATCTGCGGGAGGCGGTCGTAGGTTCTCTGCAACGCCTGCAAACCGACTATATCGATCTCTATCAGCTGCACTGGCCGGAGCGCAACGTGCCCATGTTCGGTCAATACCAGTTCGATCCCGCGCAAGAGTTCGAGCATGGCAAGCAGCGGCAATGGGTCGGCATTCACGAACAGTTGCAGGCGCTGGCGGAACTGGTGCAGGAGGGAAAAATACGTCACATCGGCCTCTCCAACGAACAGCCGTGGGGTGTCATGGAATTTCTGCGATTGGCTCGCCAGCACGACCTGCCGGTCATCGTCAGTATCCAGAATTGCTATAATCTGATCAATCGAGGATTCGAATTCGGTCTGGCGGAGATCTGTTATCGCGAGGGACTTGGCTTGCTGGCTTATTCTCCGTTGGCATTCGGTCATCTGACAGCCAAATATCTGGAAGGCGGCAGCGGCCGTGCCACCATGTTCAGGGGATTTGCCCAGCGCTATGAAAAACCCAACGTGGCGCCGGCCAGTGCCGCCTATGCCGCACTGGCACGGCAACACGGCTACAGCCCGGCCGAACTTGCACTTGCCTTTGTCTATCACCGCTGGTTTGTGACCAGTACCATCATCGGGGCTACCAGCATGCAGCAGCTGCGGGAGAACCTCGCAGCCTGGCAAAAACCACTGTCGACGGAATTGCTGGCTGAAATCGAGCAGATTCATTTGCGCTACATGAACCCCGCCCCCTGACAATGCGTGTCATGAATCGGGCGTTAACAGCCTGTCGGACTTAAAGGAAATCGGCTGCAAATTCACCTGGCCGGTCCATATTCCACCGCTTTTTTGGTCAATGGAATGACTATTGACCTGCAAAACCGGCGAAATCTGTCTCCGCTCAGCCGAATTTTCGCTTCGATACTTCAAGTCCGGCAGGCTGTCAGTGGAGCCCGAGCCCGATTTCTGCGATAATCACAAGCTTGAAAATCCAGGGGTAACCAGCATGGCGCAATTCGATAATGTCAGTGTCAAAAAGAAGGCCAACGTCTATTTCGATGGCAAGTGTGTCAGCCACACTGTGCTGCTGCCTAACGGCACGCGCAGTACCATCGGTGTCATTTTCCCCAGCACCCTGACTTTCAACACCGTTGCTCCCGAGTTGATGGAAAT
The DNA here is from genome assembly GCA_002479405.1 of Methylophilaceae bacterium UBA7525. Classification (GTDB taxonomy): domain Bacteria; phylum Pseudomonadota; class Gammaproteobacteria; order Burkholderiales; family Methylophilaceae; genus UBA6140. The sequence goes on along the minus strand of DLMX01000065.1, from coordinate 103,993 downwards.
CAATCTCGGCGTCTGCAAGGTCAGACTGCAGGGCGAGTCCGAATGGAAAACCTACAAGGCCGGCGACAAGTTCACGGTGCCCGGAAATTCCAGTTTCGACATAGAGACCATCGAGATGCTGGATTACGTCTGCCATTTTGAGTGATGCGTGCCCGGCTCTGTCAGCTTGCGCTTGCATAGAATTTGAAGCGGCTGCAAATGCCTGACAGAACCAGTGTTAGTGAGAAAGGATAACAATGCCTTCATTTGATATCAGTTCCGAAGTCGATATGGTCGCGTTGAAGAACGCGGTGGATGTTGCCGGGCGGCAGATCGCCAACCGGTATGATTTCAAGGGGACCAGTGCCAATATCGAGCTGAATGAAAAGGACAAGCTGATCACTCTGTTCGGCGATTCGGATTTTCAGCTGGATCAGATCAAGGACATCCTGTTGCCCGGGATGGAAAAGAAGGAGCCGGACAGCAGCAAACGCCTCGATCATCAGGATGTGCAGAAGATCTCCGGCAACAAGGTCAAGCAGGAGCTGAAAATCAGGGCCGGTATCGACAGTGAGCTGGCGAAGAAGATCGTCAAGCTGATCAAGGATTCGGGATTGAAAGTGCAGGCCAGCATTCAGGGCGATACAGTGCGTGTGAACGGTGCCAAGCGCGATGTTTTGCAGGATGCGATCGCGCATGTGAAAAAAAGCGTGACAGACTTTCCGTTGCAGTTCGGTAATTTCAGAGATTAAGTATTAGGCATATATGGCAAAAACGCTTTACGACAAATTATTCGATTCACATGTTGTGCAGGAGGAGAACGGCACGGCATTGCTTTATATCGACCGTCATCTGGTACATGAAGTCACCAGTCCGCAGGCTTTTGAGGGTCTGAAGATGAGTGCGCGCAAGGTCTGGCGCATCAACAGCGTGCTGGCGGTGCCCGATCACAATGTGCCGACCACTGACCGCAGCCATGGCATTGCCGATCCGGTATCGCGCCTGCAGGTGGAAACACTGGATAACAATTGTGCCGAGTTCGGGATTACCGAGTTCAGGATGAATGATACACGTCAGGGCATCGTGCACGTTATCGGCCCGGAGCAGGGCGCGACCTTGCCCGGCATGACGGTGGTCTGCGGAGATTCGCACACCAGCACGCACGGCGCTTTCGGCGCACTTGCGCATGGTATCGGCACCTCCGAAGTTGAACATGTGCTGGCAACCCAGTGCCTGGTGCAGAAAAAGTCCAAGGCCATGCAGATTCGTGTCGAGGGTCAGTTGGGACGCGGTGTCACAGCCAAGGATATTGCGTTGGCCATCATCGGCAAGATCGGTACCGCTGGCGGCACCGGATATGCCATCGAGTTTGCCGGTTCAGCCATCCGCAGTCTCAGCATGGAAGGCCGCATGACACTGTGCAACATGGCCATTGAGGCAGGTGCGCGTGCCGGCATGGTGGCGGTCGACGATACCACCATCGATTACGTCAAGGGTCGCCCTTATGCGCCCAAGCCTGAACAGTGGGATGCCGCGGTCGCCTACTGGCGTACGCTGCACAGTGATGAAGGGGCGAAGTTCGATGCCGTAGTGGAATTGAAGGCGGAAGACATTCAGCCACAAGTCACGTGGGGAACCTCGCCGGAGATGGTGACCAGCGTTGAAGGCTTTGTGCCGGATCCTGCGAAAGAGAGCGATCCTACCAAACGCGGTGGTATCGAGCGCGCATTGCAATATATGGGATTGGAAGCGAATACGCCGATTACCGGAATCAAGATCGACAAGGTGTTTATCGGTTCCTGCACCAATTCGCGCATCGAAGACTTGCGTGCGGCGGCGGCTGTTGCCAGGGGCAAAAAGGTCGCTGCCAACGTCAAACTGGCGATGGTGGTGCCGGGCTCCGGATTGGTCAAGGCGCAGGCGGAGCAGGAGGGGCTGGACAAGATATTCACGGAAGCGGGCTTCGAGTGGCGTGAACCGGGCTGCTCCATGTGTCTTGCCATGAATGCCGACCGGCTGGAACCGGGCGAACGTTGCGCTTCGACATCCAACCGCAATTTTGAAGGACGTCAAGGGCCGGGCGGACGTACTCATCTGGTCAGCCCCGAGATGGCGGCAGCTGCGGCTGTGACCGGACATTTCGTCGATGTCAGGCAATTAAACTGAAGCAATGACCCATAGAGGAAAGAAAAGGAAAATGATGATCAAGTTAATAGGCTCTCTTCTTTTGATTTCGGCTTTTGCGCTGACAGGCTGCAACACCGTCGAGGGTATGGGCAAGGACCTTGAAAAAGCCGGTGAAGCAGTACAGAAATCAACCAAATAATTGATAGGGCTTACAAAGTAAACATATGCAACCTTTTGTAAAACTAGAGGGTCTGGTGGCACCGTTGGATCGCGCCAATGTCGATACCGATGCCATCATTCCCAAGCAGTTCCTCAAGTCCATCAAGCGTTCCGGCTTCGGTCCCAACGCTTTCGATGAATGGCGCTATCTCGACCATGGCGAACCGGGTATGGATAACAGCACGCGCCCGCTCAATCCTGATTTCGTGCTGAACCAGCCGCGCTATCAGGGCTCAAGCATCCTGCTGACGCGTGAGAATTTCGGTTGTGGCTCCAGCCGTGAGCATGCTCCCTGGGCGCTGCTGGACTATGGCTTCCGTTGCATCATTGCCCCCAGTTATGCCGACATCTTCTTCAATAACTGTTTCAAGAACGGCATTTTGCCTATCGTGCTGGATGCGGAGGAGGTCGATTTCATGTTCAGGGAAGTCGAGATCAATCCCGGCTACCAGTTACTGGTCGATCTTGAACAGCAGGTAGTGGTGACCCCCGGTGGCCAGTCTTTTTCCTTTGATGTCGACGCCTTCCGTAAACATTGTCTGTTGAACGGTCTGGATGATATCGGTCTGACTTTGCAGAAGGTCGATCAGATCGAGGCGTTCGAGGCCCGGCACAAGGCCGCCCAGCCCTGGCTGTTCAACCAGAACTAACCGTTTTCTAAATTATTCCCGGAATTTTGCAAGATGATGAAAATAGCAGTGTTGCCAGGTGATGGCATAGGCCCGGAAATCGTCGCTCAGGCGGTCAAGGTATTGCAGGCGTTGGGCCTGGAAATGCAGCTGGATGAGGCGCCTATCGGCGGTGCCGGCTATGAGGCCGCGGGTGATCCATTGCCCGCTGATACGCTGGCACTGGCCAAAGCTGCCGATGCTGTCCTGTTGGGTGCGGTGGGCGACTGGAAATACGACAGCCTGCCACGCGACATGCGCCCCGAGCGCGGCCTGCTACGCATACGCAAGGAACTCAATTTGTTCGCCAATCTGCGTCCGGCATTGCTCTATGCAGAGTTGGCATCTGCTTCCACGCTGAAGCCGGAAGTGGTATCCGGTCTGGATCTGATGATCGTGCGCGAACTGACGGGCGATATCTATTTCGGCCAGCCGCGTGGTATTTCGACGTTGGAAAATGGCGAGCGCGAAGGTATCAATACCATGCGCTATAACGAGTCCGAGATCCGCCGCATCGGCCATGTTGCTTTCCAGATCGCCATGAAGCGCAACAGGAAGGTCTGTTCCGTGGACAAGGCCAATGTGCTGGAAGCCACCGAACTCTGGCGTCAGGTCATGATCGAGATTTCGAAGGAGTATCCGGAAGTCGAGTTGAGCCACATGTATGTCGATAATGCTGCCATGCAACTGGTGCGGGCTCCCAAGCAGTTCGATGTCATGGTGACCGGCAACATTTTTGGCGATATCCTTTCCGATGAGGCATCCATGCTGACCGGCTCTATCGGCATGCTGCCATCGGCTTCTCTGGATGCCAACAACAAGGGCATGTATGAACCCAGCCATGGTTCGGCGCCGGACATCGCCGGCAAGGACGTTGCCAATCCATTGGCGACCATCCTGTCTGCGGCGATGATGTTGCGTTACACCTTCAATGATGAAAGCAACGCTGTGCGTATCGAAAATGCTGTCAAACAGGCGCTGGCAGAGGGGTATCGCACAGCCGATATCTGCACGGACGGCTGCAAGAAAGTAAAATGCAGCGAAATGGGTGATGCGGTTGTCGCAGCGCTCTGAGGACAAGAATATGATGAAAGTAGGTTTTGTAGGCTGGCGCGGCATGGTGGGCTCGGTGCTCATGCAGCGCATGCGTGAAGAAAATGATTTTGCCCTGATTGAACCGGTATTCTTTACGACATCCAGCCCGGGAGGCAAGGGTCCGGATGTCGGTCGCGATGTGCCGCCGCTGCAGGACGCAAGAGACATTGCCCAGCTGAAGATGATGGATGTCATCGTTTCCTGTCAGGGTGGTGACTACACCACTGAAATCTTTCCGAAACTGCGCGGTGAAGGCTGGAATGGTCACTGGATAGATGCGGCCTCGACGCTGCGCATGGAGCAGGATGCCGTCATCATTCTGGATCCGGTCAATCGCAGCGTGATTGATAATGCGCTGGCCAGGGGAGGCAGGAACTGGATCGGGGGCAATTGTACCGTTTCACTGATGCTGATGTCGCTGGGCGGCCTGTTCCGCGAGAATCTGGTCGAATGGGCGACTGCCATGACTTATCAGGCAGCCTCCGGCGCCGGTGCCCAGAACATGCGTGAATTGCTGAAGCAGATGGGTGAAGCGCATCGTGTTGCGAGCGATTTGTTGTCCGATCCTGCTTCGGCCATTCTGGATATTGACCGCGAAGTCGCCGGTACTCTGCGCGACCAGCATTTCCCTACCGCACATTTTGGCGTGCCGCTGGCAGGCAGCTTGATCCCATGGATAGACAAGGATCTTGGTAACGGTCAGAGCAAGGAAGAATGGAAGGGCGCGGCTGAAACCAACAAGATACTTGGTCTGGAAAATGCGCCGATTCCGATTGACGGGCTTTGTGTGCGCATTGGCGCGATGCGCTGCCATTCACAGGCATTGACCCTCAAGTTGAAAGGGAATGTGCCGTTGGATGATGTGCATGCGTTGATTTCCAATGCCAACCCATGGGCCAAGGTCATTCCCAACGAACGTGAAGTGACCATGAAGGAACTGACTCCGGCGGCTGTTACTGGCACTCTGAATGTGCCTGTCGGGCGCTTGCGCAAGATGAGCATGGGTGATGATTATCTGGCTGCGTTCACGGTGGGCGATCAGTTACTGTGGGGAGCAGCCGAACCCTTGCGCCGCATGCTGCGAATATTGGTGGAAAGGTGAGCCGGATATTGAATGGTAGCAGGTCGTCATAACCGCTCACAGATAGCTCATAAATATAATGTGTGGTATGAGCTTGCATGTCTAACTATTTGATGTTAATTTAATAAAGCGAATATAAGTTCGATAAGGGTGGGATAGTGCATAAGTCTAATTACAAGCAAATTGCATTGGCGGTATGTTTTGCATTTTTGCCATTCTCAGCTCATTCGGCGGGACTTGGTAAACTAACCGTTATTTCAGGTCTGGGTGAGCCGCTCCGGGCAGAAATCGATCTGGTATCCACCACTCCGGAAGAACTTTCATCCCTTAGTGCCACTATTGCTCCGCAAGAGACTTATGCTGTCCAGGGTATGGAGCGCAGGGCCATACATAGTGCCATCCAGATAGAAGTAGGTAAAAAGCCGGATGGCAGCGCGGTACTCAGACTGAATACAAGGCAACCGGTAGACGACCCGTTTCTGGATATGTTGATTCAGGTTGACTGGGCAACCGGTCGACTGTTGAGAGAATATACGGTATTGCTCGATCCTCCGGGATATCAGGACGCGCGGCCTGCAATGACGGTTGCACCCATCCAGTCACAAGCCATCCCCACCCCGTCCCCCGTGGCGGCAGACTCTGTGACAAGGTCTGTCACCACTGTTGCACCAACCGCATCCGCTGAACAAGAATACACGACAAAATCCGGTGACACTCTGAGCAAGATTGCACGTGAAATGCAGGTTGACGGCGTCAGCCTCGATCAGATGCTGGTCGCTCTCTATCGTGCCAACAAGGATGCTTTTGCCGGCGATAACATGAATCGCCTGAAAGTTGGTCAGATCATCAGGGCACCATCCAGTGAAGAGCTGACGATGGTAAGCCGACAAGAAGCTGCGCAGGAAATCAAGGTACAGACTGCGGACTGGAATGCCTATCGAAACAGACTGGCTTCAGTAGTCGCCGAATCCGCACCGACTGCAGAAGACGCTGGCGATCAGGCTGTGTCGGGCAAGTTGAAAGCAGCAACAGAAGACAAGGCGGCACCTGCGGATACCGGACCAAGGGACGTGGTCAAGTTGTCCAAGAGCGAAGCAGAAGCCGCAAAAGCGGGTGCTGATGCCAAGGCTTTGCAGGACAGGCTGACCGCCATGCAGGAAGAAAACACCGCAAGGCAAAAAAGCGTAGAAGAGGCTAATGAACGCGTTGTCATGCTGGAAAAGCAGATTGCCGATTTGCAGGCACTGCTGACTATCAAGGACAAGACGCTGGCCGGCTTGCAGGATCAAGCGGAAGCTGGGGGTGCGCCTGTTGCTACAGAGCCGGAGGTGGTCGCTGCCGAAGAGTCAGCAAACGAACCAATACCTGCAGCAGAAACAGTTGAGACTCCAGCAACAGTAGTCGATCAAGCGCCAGTAGCAGAGGATAAACCAAAACCTGCCAAAAGGCCTGTTGCTCCTCCCGCACCTGTTGAAGACGCAGGGATGCTGGACGGCTTGCTGGACAATGCACCGTTCCTTGGACTGGCCGGTGCCGCTATTGTGCTGCTGGGTGGTGGCTGGCTATTCATCCGCAATCGTCGCAGGAAAAATCTGGACAGTTTCGAGCAGGGCATACTGACTGCAGGTGGTCTCAAGGCCAATACAGTCTTTGGCAATACCTCCGGTGGTACAGTTGACACTGGGGATACGTCATTTCTGACCAATTTCTCACAGAATCCAAGCGGTATGATCGATACTCATGATGTCGACCCCATCGCTGAAGCTGAAGTCTATATGGCATACGGTCGGGATTCACAGGCGGAAGAGATTCTTAACGATGCGATCTCCAAGGAGCCGACACGTTATGAGCTCCATCTGAAGTTGCTGGAAATCTTCGCCGGCCGCAATGACACCTCTGCATTTGAAGCCGTGGCAGGCGAACTCTATTCGACCTTGGGCTCGGATGATCCTGTCTGGATGCAAGTGGCTGAGATGGGTCGGAAACTGGAACCCACCAACCCCTTATATGACACCAGCAAAGCTCAAGTTGCCAATGGCAGCGGCGATGCATCCAAGCTGATGGCGACCACAGTCATGGCTGCACCTGCTGAGGCGAGCCAGCTGAATGCCAGTGATTTTGAAGATGCTGAAGTCATGGCCGACGCAAGTCTGGATTTCTCTCTGGATGCAGACGCAGGTGTGTCGGAGAGTAATGCTGCCGAGGCTGAAGAAGTCACAAAGGATACGGATAGTACCC
>DLMX01000065.1:68930-96473 GCA_002479405.1 Methylophilaceae bacterium UBA7525 | reverse complement strand
AAGGATACGGATAGTACCCTTGATTTTGATCTTGGGTTCGATTCCACACCGGTTGAAAGTGAAGCAGCTTCTGCAGCATCGGAAGTGGCGATGGCAGATACTGTGCAGCTTGATACGGGCGGTCTGGATTTCAACATGGACTTCTCTGATAATAAACCGGCTGCTTCCGCAGATGATGTCTCACTGACATTTACTGCGCCAGAAACGCAATCTACAGAGCAAACCATCCAGTTTGAGTCGCCGAGCCCTGATGAAACATTGCCGCATATAGAAATGCCCAGCCTGAATCTGGAATTTGAAGATGCTGCAGTTCACTCTGCTGAAAATGTAGAAGACAAGAATGATATTCCCGACATCGGTAGTCTGGATTTGGCGCAGGGAGAGCCTGTCTCGGCTGCACCTGAGTTAGTGGAGCCACCGAAAGAAGAATCCGCTCTTGATTTCAACTTCGATCTGGGCGGCACGACTGAGCCGATCGAAATGCCCTCCGTACAGGCGGAAACCCAGAAGGAACCGGCTTCATCTGAAACCGGTCTGGATCTGTCCGGAATCAGTCTGGATATGGAAGCGCCTGAGGAGGTTGCCGGTAAGCAAGAAGCCGAGGGTGCCGAGCAGGAGTCGGAGGAGGTCAATACCAAGCTCGACCTTGTTACCGCCTATATGGACATGGGCGATAGTGAAGGCGCGCGTGAATTGCTGGATGAAGTGCTGAAAGAGGGTGGGCCCAGGCAGCGTCAGCGTGCGCAGGAGTTATTTAACAGTCTGTCCTGAGCTGCAATGTGATTTAATGAAGCCGGGTTCTTGCCCGGCTTTTTTATTGATGGCAATTTTAATCTATGCATCCTTCCGTCCGGGTACTTGCTTTGCTGATGTTTGCCGTTACGGTCCATGAACTGCAGCGACATATGCTGGTTATTGTACTGCTGCTGACGATGGTCTTTCTGCTCGGCATTGATCTGGCTAAAAGCCGGGCAAGGAAAGCCGGCGTGGCTCGTTTTGCTGTATTTGCGGAATTCCTCAGACTGCTGAAGCGTGTGCGGTATATCCTGCTATTCCTATTGATCGTCTATGCCTATAACACTCCGGGAGAGTATGTCGCGGACTGGTATTTCTCGGTCGCGCCAAGTTATGAAGGGATTCATGCCGGCATAGAACAGATCATGCGCCTTGCGGCCATTCTTGCCGGTCTGGCCTTGTTGCTGGTGACAACCGGTCGGGAGCAGTTGATTGCCGGCCTGTATTGGCTAGCCAGGCCTTTCCGGTTATTTGGGCTCAATCCGGAGAGATTTGCGGTCAGATTGTGGCTGACTTTGTATTATGTCGAACATGGCATGAAGAGTCGCCAGCACAATTCAATACATCAATTGATGAATCTGGAGGAAGTTCTCGATGTCGATTATGGAGCACCGGAGCAGATTGAGATAATGAAGCCTGCCATGCATTATGGAGACGGATTGGTGTTGTTCTGCCTGTTTCTGTTGGGAGTCATTCTCTTATGCGTATAGCCTTGGGCCTTGAATATGACGGCAAGGGATTCTGCGGCTGGCAAAGCCAAAGCAACGGCTGCGGCATACAGGATCGTTTGCAGAGCGCATTGGCCATTCTTGCAGGACACAAGGTTGCCGTTATCGCGGCAGGGCGCACGGATACAGGCGTGCATGCCTTGTGTCAGGTGGTGCATTTTGATACGTCGACATCAAGGCCGCTCACGGCCTGGGTCAGAGGTGTCAATGCGCATCTGCCGGCTGGTGTCAGGGTGTTATGGGCGCAAGTCGTAGATGAGCACTTCCATGCCCGCTTTTCAGCATATGAACGCAGTTACCAGTACTTTCTGATTAACCGGTCGGTTGCTCCGGCAGTGATGTCCGGCAAGGCGGGCTGGTTTCATCATCCGCTTGATCTGCCTGCGATGCAGAAGGCTGCAGGTTTTCTGCTTGGAGAGCATGATTTCAGTGCCTTTCGTGCAGCCGAATGCCAAGCCAAATCGCCGGTAAAAATCATGGGCAGGGCAGATGTCAGCGGTGCGGATGGTCGCCTGGTGTTCAGCTTCCGGGCCAACGCTTTCTTGCATCACCAGGTGCGCAATATGGTCGGGGCATTGGTCTATATCGGCAAAGGCAGTTACCCGCCTGAGTTCATGTTGGAACTCATGCAGCGAAAAGACCGCAAGCTTGCACCGCCTACCTTCGCTCCTGATGGGCTGTACCTGACGGGCATAGGTTATGACGACAAGTGGAACTTGCCTGAAACCCGGCGGGATTTAAGTCGGATTTTTATCTGAGTGAGCGATCGTGCAGTAAAAAACGCGCGGTAAGCGGACATACACTATAAAATGGCGCTTGTTGAGTTTGACAGGAATTTTTGATTTGCGTACACGTGTCAAAATCTGCGGTATCACCCGGGAGGAAGATGCAGGAATTGCGGTCGCTGCCGGCTGCGATGCGATAGGTTTGGTGTTCTATCGGCCCAGTCCGCGCTATGTCAGCCCGGAAAAGGCGGCACAGATTGTAGCCGGCCTGCCTCCTTTTGTCAGTGTGGTCGGGTTGTTTGTCGATGCGGAACCGGATGAGATTCTGCAGGTCATGAAACGGGTGCGCCTCGACCTGCTGCAGTTTCACGGCAATGAATCTCCAGAGGCTTGCGAACGGTATGACATGCCATATATGAAGGCGATTCGCGTTAAACCGGATACAAATTTGCTACAATGTGCGGAAGAATTCAAGCATGCCCAAGCCTTGCTTCTGGATGCATTTATTGAAGGCGTGCCGGGCGGTACCGGTCAGGTTTTCGACTGGAATATCATTCCAAAAACATTGCAGCTGCCTGTCGTGCTGGCGGGTGGATTGAGTCCGGATAACGTAGCGCATGCAGTCAGGCAAGTGCAGCCATATGCGGTGGATGTCAGCGGTGGCGTGGAACTTAACAAAGGAATCAAGGATGCGGCAAAAATAGCCGCATTCATGCGAGGAGTCAGTGATGCAAGTTTATGATATGCCGGATGAGCGCGGTCATTTCGGCCCATATGGTGGTGTTTTTGTCGCCGAGACATTGATCGAAGCACTCGAAGAGTTGCGCGTGATGTACGAACGCTATCGTCACGATCCGGAGTTCCTCGCTGAATTCGCCTATGATCTGAAGCATTTCGTCGGTCGCCCCAGCCCCGTATATTACGCGCAGCGCTTGTCCGAGAAGATTGGTGGTGCACGTATCTATTTCAAACGCGAGGATCTGAACCACACAGGCGCCCACAAGGTGAACAATACGGTTGGTCAGGCCCTGCTGGCCAAACGCATGGGCAAGCCGCGCGTGATTGCGGAAACCGGTGCCGGTCAGCATGGTGTGGCAACGGCCACCATTGCCGCGCGGCTAGGCCTGGAGTGCGTGGTCTATATGGGCTCGGAGGATGTCAAGCGTCAGGCTCCCAATGTCTACCGCATGAAATTGCTGGGGGCTACTGTCGTACCGGTCGAATCCGGCTCCAAGACCCTGAAGGACGCCTTGAATGAAGCGATGCGTGACTGGGTAACCAATGTTGCCGATACGTTCTATATTATCGGCACGGTTGCCGGCCCGCATCCCTATCCGATGATGGTGCGTGACTTCCAGTCAGTGATCGGCATCGAGGCCAAGCAGCAGATGCAGGAAATGATCGGACGGCAGCCTGATGCCGTGGTTGCCTGTGTTGGTGGCGGCTCCAATGCCATGGGAATATTCTATCCTTACATCGATGAAGAGAACGTCAAGCTGATTGGCGTCGAAGCTGCCGGTTATGGCCTCGAGACCGGCAAACACGCTGCGCCGTTGACCGCCAACAGTCCGGTCGGTGTGTTGCATGGCAACCGTACCTATCTGATGCAGGACAAGAACGGGCAGATTGTTGAAACCCATTCGGTGTCTGCAGGTCTGGATTATCCCGGCGTGGGTCCTGAGCATGCCTGGCTCAAAGACATTCATCGCGCCGAATATGTCGCAGTGACCGATGACGAGGCAATGAACGCTTTTCATACCATGTGCCGCACCGAAGGGATCATCCCTGCGCTGGAATCCAGCCATGCAATCGCCTATGCCATGAAGCTGGCGGCAACCATGTCTCCGGAAAAGGTGTTACTGGTCAATCTGTCAGGCCGCGGCGACAAGGATATCAACACCGTGGCAAGACTTTCAGGTATCGAGCTTTAGTTTCCATTCCCAAGCATATTACATATAGCGTATTACAGAAAAATCATACATGTCCCGTATTCAATCGACCTTCGCCGCGCTTGCGCAACAGAAGAAAAAAGCGCTGATCCCCTATATCACTGCAGGAGATCCGCATCCGAAACATACCGTTAACCTGATGCATGCGCTGGTTAACAGCGGTGCCAACATGCTGGAACTGGGTGTTCCGTTCTCTGACCCGATGGCGGACGGGCCGGTCATTCAGCGCGCCAGTGAACGTGCGCTGGCTCATCATGTGGGGCTGGTTGATGTATTGCAGATGGTCAGGACCTTTCGTGAGAAGGATACAAAGACGCCCGTGATCCTGATGGGTTATGCCAACCCGGTCGAAGCCATGGGTATCGAGAATTTTGCCGATCAGGCCAAAGCGGCAGGGGTCGATGGTGTGCTGACGGTAGACTATCCGCCAGAGGAATGCGGCGACTTCGTTTCACTGCTGAAGAGTCGTGAACTGGATCCGATCTTCCTGCTTTCCCCTACAACGGAAGCCTCACGCATCAATACCATAGTGCGGCAGGCCAGTGGTTTCGTCTACTATGTCTCGCTCAAGGGTGTTACCGGTTCGCAGAATCTTGATATCGCGCAAGTCACCGAGCGATTGCAGAGCATACGCAGTAAGACCAGCCTGCCGATAGGTGTCGGTTTTGGCGTGCGCGATGCGGAAACTGCGCGCCAGGTTGCCGAGATTGCCGATGCAATTGTGGTTGGCAGCCGTATGGTGCAGGAAGTGGAAAATTCAACAGAACAAGCGCTGCTGGGCAATCTTGCTGCATTGACAAGCGAGTTGCGGGCTGCGATAGACTCCAACTAGACGAGGGGCGCATACCATGAGCTGGTTGCAAAAACTATTACCGCCGAAAATCAATCGTGCGCAGGGCGCAAGCAAAAAAGTCGTTCCTGAAGGCCTGTGGAGTAAATGTCCGTCATGTGATGCAGTGCTGTATCGCAGTGACCTTGAAAGCAATGCTGAAGTCTGCCCCAAGTGCGGGCATCATCATCGCATCTCGGCCAGAAGAAGGCTGGATCTGATTCTGGACGCGGAAGGCCGCTTTGAGATCGGTGCCGACGTTCTGCCAGTCGACCCACTCAAGTTCAAGGATACCAAGCGTTATGCCGACAGGTTGAAAGCAAGCCAGTCGGATTTGGGCGAGACCGATTCGTTGATTGTGATGCAAGGCAGTATCAAGACCATTCCCGCAGTGGTCGCAGCTTTCGAATTCAGATTCATGGGCGGTTCCATGGGTTCGGTCATGGGCGAACGCTTCAGTCGAGGTGTGCAAGCCTGTATCGAGCACAAGATGCCGTTTGTCTGCGTTTCGGCCAGTGGTGGTGCGCGCATGCAGGAGGGCTTGTTCTCGCTGATGCAGATGGCGAAGACCAGTGCTGCCTTGACCCAGCTCAGCCAAGCCGGCTTGCCCTACATCTCTGTCTTGACCGATCCGACCATGGGTGGTGTGTCTGCCAGTTTTGCCATGCTGGGTGATGTCATCGTCGCTGAACCCAACGCACTGATCGGTTTTGCCGGACCTCGCGTGATCGAACAGACTGTCCGCGAAAAACTTCCTGAAGGTTTTCAGCGGGCAGAATTCCTGCTGGAGCATGGTGCAATCGACATGATTGTCGACCGTCGTCAGATGCGTGACAAACTTGCTACCTTGATCGCTTCCATGCAGCGATTGCCAGCCGTCGCCTGAATCAGAGCCTGATACCTGTGGGCCCGGAATCATTCCTGCCTGAAGACCTGGCAGGCTGGCTTCGCTATATCGAGGCCCAGCATCCGAAATCCATTTCCATGGGCCTGGATCGCGTGGCTGCTGTCAAAGAGCGCATGGGGCTTGATCCGCAGTTTCCCATCATCATCGTCGGTGGCACCAATGGCAAGGGTTCGACCTGTGCCATGCTGGAAAACATCTATCACCATGCCGGTTACCGTGTTGCCGGCTACAGTTCTCCCCACATTCTGCGTTATAACGAGCGTGTCAGAGTTGGCCTTGAAGAGCTTGACGATGAGACTCTGACCGCCGCCTTTGCGGCAGTTGAAGCGGCGCGTCAGGATGTGCAACTGACCTATTTCGAATACGGCACGCTGGCGGCAATGTGGTGCTTCATGCGACAGAAGGTTGAGTTGGCCGTGATGGAAGTCGGGCTCGGCGGCAGGCTTGATGCAGTGAATGTATTTGAGCCGGACTGCGCTGTCGTGACGACAATAGACATCGATCACATCGAGTTTCTCGGCAACAGCCGTGAAAGCATAGGTTTTGAAAAAGCCGGCATTTTCAGAAAACATGTTCCGGCAATCTGTGGCGACCTTTCTCCGCCGCAATCACTTGTGGAACACGCCAGGAATATCGGTGCCGGCTTGCAACTGCGCAATCGCGATTTCGAGCTGGATCGACATGCTGACTACTGGGATTTCAAGGGTGCTATGTTGATGCATGATTTGCCTTTGCCCGCACTCAGCGGGGAGTTCCAACTGGATAATGCAGCCTGTGCGTTGGCTGCCATAGAGGCGATGCAAGGGCGTTTGCCGGTCAACAGATCAGCGATCGAAGCCGGACTAAAGTCGGTAAGTCTTACTGGCCGGTTCCAGGTCGTTGCCCGGCAGCCGCAAATTCTGCTGGATGTCACACACAATCCTCACGCTGCCCATGCACTGGCCGGAAATCTGCGTCGAACCAGGGCGAAAGGTAAAACCATTGCGGTTTTTGCCATGCTGGCAGACAAGGATATTGCGGGCGTGATTGCTGCCCTGAAATCCGAAATTGATAGTTGGTATTTGTCTTCAGTCGATCATGTGCGCTCTGCAGGTGTTTCGCAGCTTGTTGAAATATTTAATAAAATCAATGCTGATGCAAGTCTGGCATGCTTTGAAAGTCTGTCGGCAGCATTTCACCAAGCCTGTCTGGATGCGGGTAAAAATGATAGAATAATTGTGTTTGGTTCATTTTTTACCGTTGCTGAAGTCATGCATGTTTTGCCGGCACCCATTACCCACAGATCCTCCTGACAGGCGGGCTGTTTGCCATTGGAGAGTGCGTCAATGTCGATAGACGAACAAGAGATTCAATTCAGGAAACGAGCACGCAGACGACTGGTGGGCGCTATTGCTCTTGTCTTGCTCATGGTTACAGTGCTACCTATGGTACTGGATGATCGGTCTGCCAATCAGCCTCAGCAGGAAATCGAGATTTCTATTCCCAGTCAGGATGACGAAGAGTTCACATCCTCCATTACCCCTTATGTTCCCGAGTCGGATGAGTCGCAAGCTGTTTCGTTGGACTCATCAGAAAACAAAGAGCCGGTATCTACTGCAGATATGGGCTTGCCAGTAGATGATGCAGTCACTGCATCCATACCCGTAGCCAAACCTGCGGCCAGCCCGCTTGTTGAAGCCAAGCCTGCGGTGAGTACAGCAAAGGCACCCACCTATTCGGTGCAGATCGGAGTGTTTTCCGATGCGGCCAATGTCAGGCAGTTGGAAGAAAAGCTGAAAGCCCAGGGTCTGAAGCCTTCAACTGAGAAATTGCAGACTGCGCAAGGCGAGAAGATCCGTCTGCGGGTAGGGCCATTCGACAATCGTGCTCTGGCCGAGGACGCCTTGGCCAAAATCAAGGCTACTGGTTTGTCCGGCATGATTATTACCAACAAATAAGCGTTTATGACCGGTTTCGATTATGCAGTGCTGGCAATCGTAGGGGTTTCTGTCCTGCTCAGTATCATGCGCGGATTCGTCAGGGAAGTGCTTGCCCTGATAAGTTGGGTGGCAGCCTTTATCGTCGCCAGGCTGTATGCACTTGAACTGATGCCTTTGTTGCCGGAAGCCATCCCCAGCGAAGAACTCAAAATGTTGGCGGCTTTCCTGATCGTGTTCCTCACGACATTGCTGTTTTGCAGTTTGCTGGCAATCGCACTCTCGCATATTTTCAGGAAAGTGGGCCTGGGCTGGATTGATCGAGGGCTGGGCGCCGTGTTTGGCATGATGCGAGGAGTGCTGGTGGTATGCATACTGGTATTGCTGGCCGGATTTACCGGGTTTCCGAGAGACCCGATGTGGCGTAATGCCATGTTCGCCGCGCCATTGGAAGCGGTGGTGCTGGCGCAATTGCCCTGGTTGCCGGCGGATATTGCCAAGCATGTCAAATACGACTAGATTGAGCAACTGGATTGGCTCAATCGGCTTAACAGATTTTAGTTTATTGGATGTTTGATTAATGTGCGGAATCATTGGAGTAGTCAGTAAAAGCCCGGTCAATCAGTTGCTCTATGACGGGTTGCTGGTATTGCAGCATCGCGGTCAGGATGCTGCCGGTATCGTCACGTGCGACGGCAATACTTTCTACATGCATAAAAGCAATGGTCTGGTACAGGACGTGTTCCAAACCCGGCATATGCGCAGTCTGGTCGGCAATGCCGGCATAGCGCATGTGCGTTATCCTACAGCGGGTTCATCATCAGCTGCTGAAGCTCAGCCTTTCTATGTCAATTCGCCGTTCGGCATTGTGCTCGGTCACAACGGTAATCTGACCAACTCAGCCCAGCTCAAACAGGAAATGTTCAGGCAGGACCTGCGTCATATCAATACGAACTCCGATTCCGAAGTGCTGCTCAATGTGTTGGCACACGAGGTCGAGCGCACTGCACACAACGCCGTATTGAATACGGACATGGTATTCGAGGCAGTGGCAGGCGTGCACAAGCGTTGCAAAGGTGCCTACGGCGTAGTTGCCATGATCGCTAATTTCGGCCTGCTTGCCTTCCGTGATCCGCATGGTATCCGGCCGTTGGTGATCGGCAAAAACGAGACTGCAGAGGGTGTTGAGTATGTCGTCGCATCCGAGAGTGTGGCACTCGATGTGCTGGGTTTTACGCTGTTGCGTGATGTCGAGCCGGGCGAAGCCATCTTTATCGATATGGACGGCAATTTCTATTCGCGCCAATGCGCGGTGAATCCGAAGTTGACTCCATGTATCTTCGAATATGTCTATCTTGCACGTCCCGATTCGGTGATCGACGGTGTGTCGGTCTACCAGACCCGTCTGCACATGGGGGAGAGCCTGGCGGAGAAAATCCACCGCGAATGGAAAGACCTGCAGATCGATGTCGTCATCCCGATTCCCGATACCAGCCGGCCCAGTGCGCTGCAACTGGCCAATGCGTTGAATCTCACATATCGTGAAGGTTTCATCAAGAATCGTTACATCGGTCGTACCTTTATTATGCCCGGCCAGGCCTTGCGCAAGAAATCAGTGCGACAGAAACTGAATCCGATCGGCATGGAGTTCAAAGGCAAAAATGTATTGCTGGTCGATGACTCCATTGTGCGTGGAACCACTTCACAGCAGATCGTGCAGATGGCCCGCGATGCCGGTGCCAACAAGGTCTATTTTGCTTCTGCCGCACCTCCGGTACGTTTCCCCAATGTTTACGGCATCGACATGCCTACGCGCAACGAATTGCTGGCTACCGGCCGTACGGATGAGGAGATATGCAAGGAAATCGGCGCAGACGCGCTGATCTACCAGGATCTGGATGCCCTGATCAAGGCAGTGCAGCTGAGCAATCCGGATATCGAGTTTTTTGATTGTTCCTGTTTCGATGGCAATTATGTGACCGGTGACATCGATGAAGCCTACTTGAGTGAAATCGAATCCGCTCGTGGTGAAGGCCATAAGCACAGAAAACCGGCAAATTCGAGCACACAGCTGGATTTGAATCTGGTTTCTGCCAAGGAACATGAAGAAGAGCCAGCCTGACTTGACGGCAGGAGTCGCAGAGGGCTAAGATTGATACGCGCTGATTTGAGTGTGCTGCGGAATGTCTTTTAACAGCACTAACTCAGCTTGCGAGCGCGTTATAAATTCAGCTAAAGCGAGTCATGTAGTGCGAACCCGTTTTGGCCAAGCTGACTTTAGCAACGCTGAGCGGGTTTTTTTATGCCCGCCATTTTTGAGAGCATGAATAGAAAGTTTTGAAAGGTAGGGCAATGAGCAATCAATGGCAGCCAGAGACGCTTGGTGTAAGGGCAGGGAGTGAACATACGGAGTTCGGTGAGAACTCTGAGGCGATGTTCCTCACCTCCAGTTTCGTTTTCAAGGATGCCGCGCAGGCGGCTGCGCGATTTGGCGGACAGGAGCCGGGCAATATCTATTCGCGCTTCACCAATCCGACCGTGACCATGTTCCAGAACAAGCTGGCCGCTCTGGAAGGCGCCGAGTTCTGCGTGGCGACTTCTTCAGGCATGTCTGCAATCCTGGCATGCGTCATGGGCCTATGTTCGGCCGGCGATCATGTAGTGGCATCGCGCAGCATCTTTGGTACGTCCGTACAACTGTTCAGCAATATTCTTCAGCGCTGGGGTCTGCAGACGACCTTTGTTTCATTGACCGATCCTGAGGAATGGAAGGCGGCAGTCCGTCCCAATACCAAGCTGTTCTTTGTCGAAACGCCGTCCAATCCGCTGACTGAAGTCTGCGATATTGCCGAGCTGGCCGGCATTGCCCATACAGCTGGCGCATTGCTGGTAGTCGATAACTGTTTTTGCACACCTGCGTTGCAGAAACCCCTGAGTCTGGGTGCGGATATCATCATCCATTCGGCCACCAAGTACATTGATGGCCAAGGACGTTGCCTCGGCGGTGCCGTGCTTGGTAAAAAAGAGGTGCTGGAACCTGTTTACGGTTTTCTGAGAACGGCAGGTCCTAGCCTGAGTGCATTCAATGCCTGGGTTTTCCTCAAGGGACTGGAGACCCTGCATGTGCGCATGGCGGCGCATGCACGTAATGCGCTGGAGCTCGCGCAGTGGCTGGAGCAGCAGGCTGGTGTCAGCCGGGTCTATTATCCGGGTCTGGTTTCTCATCCGCAGCATGCGTTGGCGATGACGCAGCAGAAGAGCGGTGGCGCCATCGTGTCATTCGATGTGAAGGGCGGCAAAGACGCCGCGTGGCGTCTGATCGATTCGACGCGCCTGATTTCCATTACGGCCAATCTGGGCGATGCCAAGAGCACGATTACACACCCTGCGACCACTACGCACAGCCGTGTGAGCGCCGAGGCACGAGCAGCGGCAGGCATAGGAGATGGTCTGGTGCGCATTGCCGTAGGTCTGGAGCATATTGATGACCTCAAGGCAGACCTGGCATTGCTGAGCCGCTAAAGGATTTGCGGTCTCAATCTTTGCACTTCTTGATGCCGTATGTGTCACACTTGTGATTGGATCTGATTTTTAACCAGGAAGGAGTTGGAACATGAGTGTAAAAGATGAATATGTTGAAAAGCTGAAAACGCAACTGGACGAGTGGAGCGCAGATATCGATGTGCTGGAGGAGCGCGCACGCAAACTGGATGCAGAACTTCGCGTCAAGGCTGACGAGCAGCTGACCTTGTTACGTGCCAAGCGTGACGAAGCCAGAATCAAGCTGAAGGAAATCCAGGACTCGGCCGGAGATGCCTGGCAGGAGTTGCGCAAAGGCGGTGACGAGGCATGGGCGAGCATCAAGCATGCGGTAGCTGAAGCCCGCAAGAAGTTCGACGAGTAATTGCACACCTGTGGATGAATGAGGGAGTCATGATGAAGCTGCGAATCTTGCTGGGGCTGTTGTTGGTGGCACTTGGTACTGCGGCCTTGATCTATCAGGAGTTCAGTTTTACCACGGAGGAAACCATCCTCCAGATCGGTGCCCTGAAAGCCACTGCGGAAGTGGAGAAGGAGATTGCCATCCCCAGTGTTGTGGCGGTCGGCTCCATCATTACTGGCGTCCTGCTTATCGTGCTGCATGGTCGAGGCAAGTGACTGTGGCGCATATGTAATCGCTGAAAAATGCCGGTTGGCACAAGGCTTCTTGTGCATAAACAGAAACGGGGCGGTTGCCCCGTTTCTGTTTTATCCGGGCATGTTTTTATCAGTCAGTCACACGCTGTTCTTTTCTGTGCCGGCTGAGTCGGCTGAAAGTCATTGGAAGCCGCGCCGGCAAAGGCGTCAAGTCAGTTGTAATCAGGCATGATTTGACGGTCGTATCATGCTAGAATCCCTACCTTTAAGTCACAAATTAAGCCGATAGCCAATATGGAACAATTCGCAAAAGAAACCCTTCCTATCAGCCTTGAAGACGAGATGCGCAGGTCGTATCTCGATTACGCAATGAGCGTGATCGTGGGTCGCGCTTTGCCTGATGTGCGTGACGGTCTGAAGCCGGTGCACCGGCGGGTTCTCTATGCCATGCACGAGCTCAGCAATGACTGGAACCGTGCCTACAAGAAGTCGGCGCGTATTGTTGGTGACGTCATCGGTAAATATCACCCGCATGGTGATACGGCGGTCTATGACACCATTGTCCGTATGGCGCAGGACTTCTCATTGCGCTACATGCTGGTAGACGGTCAGGGTAACTTCGGTTCGGTCGACGGCGACAATGCGGCGGCAATGCGTTATACCGAAATTCGCATGGCGCGCATCGCGCATGAATTGCTGGCTGATATTGACAAGGAGACCGTCGATTTCGGTCCCAATTATGACGGCTCTGAACATGAGCCGCTCATCATGCCGGCACGCATTCCCAATCTGTTGATCAACGGCAGTTCCGGTATTGCGGTCGGTATGGCAACCAATATCCCGCCGCACAACCTGAATGAGGTGCTGGATGCTTGTCTGCTGCTGTTGCAGAACCCGGAAACCTCGGTTGACGAGCTGATTGATATCATTCCGGCACCGGACTTTCCGACCGCCGGCATCATCTACGGCACCGTAGGTGTCAAGGAAGGTTACCGAACCGGTCGCGGTCGAGTGGTCATGCGCGGCCGTACGCATTTCGAGGATATTGGCAAGGGTGATCGCCAGGCCATCATCATTGATGAGCTGCCGTATCAGGTCAACAAGAAGACCCTGATTGAAAAGATTGCCGAACTGGTTAACGAGAAGAAGATCGAGGGTATTTCCGACCTGCGCGATGAATCGGACAAGTCCGGCATGCGTGTGGTGATCGAGCTGAAGCGCGGTGAAGTGCCCGAGGTCATTCTCAACAATCTGTACAAGCAGACCCAGTTGCAGGACACCTTCGGCATGAACATGGTGGCGTTGCTGGATGGCCAACCGCGCCTGTTGAACCTGAAACAGATGCTGGAAGCTTTCCTGCGTCATCGTCGTGAAGTTGTTACGCGCCGTACCGTGTTCGAATTGCGCAAGGCCCGTGAGCGCGGCCATGTGCTGGAGGGCTTGGCTGTGGCGCTGGCGAATGTCGACGAGATGATTGCCATCATCAAGGCGGCGCCGACGCCGCCGGATGCCAAGCGCGAGCTGATGGCGCGCAGTTGGACCTCGCCGGTAGTGGAAGAAATGCTGAAACGTGCGGCTTCCGATGCTTCGCGTCCCGAAGGCCTGTCGGTCGATTTCGGCCTGACCCCCAAGGGCTATCGTCTGTCCGATGTGCAGGCGCAGGAAATCCTGCAAATGCGACTGCAACGCCTGACCGGACTCGAACAGGACAAGATTGTCAATGAATACAAGGAAGTGATGGACGTCATTACCGATCTGCTGGACATCCTGGCCAGATCCGAAAGAGTGACTGAAATCATCGTGCAGGAGCTTTCCGCCATCCGTCAGCAGTTCGGTGACAAGCGCCGTAGCGAGATTGTGCAGAATACGCAGGATCTTTCACTGGAAGACCTGATCACGCCGCAGGATGTGGTGGTAACGCTTTCGCATACCGGTTACGTCAAGTCCCAGCCGCTGGATGAGTATCGAGCGCAACGCCGCGGCGGTCGTGGCAAGCAGGCTGCAGGTACCAAGGAAGATGACTTTATTGACAAGATGTTTGTCGCCAATACACACGACTATATCCTCTGTTTCTCCAGCCGTGGCCGCGTCTACTGGCTCAAGGTCTACGAGGTGCCGCAGGGTGGTCGCGCCAGTCGCGGCAAGCCTATCGTCAACCTGTTCCCGCTGGAAGAGGGCGAGAAGATCAATGCCATTCTCTCGGTCAAGGAGTTCGACGAAAACCGTTTCGTGTTCATGGCAACTGCGGCAGGCACAGTCAAGAAAACCTCGCTGGTCGAATTCTCTAACCCGCGCAAATCCGGCATCATCGCCATCAACCTGGATGAAGGCGACTTCCTCATCGGGGCCGAGATCACTCATGGCGAAAATGATATCGTGCTGGTATCCGATGGCGGCAAGGCTGTCTGGTTCGACGAGGAGCATGTACGCCCCATGGGTCGTGCAACCCGCGGCGTGCGCGGCATGAAACTGCCGGCCAAGCAGCAGGTGATTTCGTTGTTGATTGCGCAGAATGAAGAAGAAACCCTTTTGGTAGCGACCGAGAACGGTTACGGCAAACGCACCGTGTTGAAGGAGTTCCGCCACTCGGGTCGTGGTACCCAGGGTGTCAAGGCGATTGCAACCAGTGAACGCAACGGCACTGTGGTGGCAGCAAGACTGGTCAATGATGAAGACGAGATCATGCTGATTACCACTGGTGGCGTGCTGATTCGCACGCGCGTCCAGGAGATCCGCGAGCTGGGACGCGCGACACAGGGTGTGACCCTGATCAATCTGGGCGCAGGTGAAAAGCTCTCGGGTCTGGAAAAGATCGTGGAAACCGATGACGAGACCGAAGCCTGATCCCATGTGCCCGGTCTATAATTTTTCTGCTGGCCCTGCTGTCCTGCCCAAGGAGGTTTTGACGCTGGCGCGTGAGGAAATGCTGGATTGGCATGGTTCCGGCATGTCGGTCATGGAGATGTCGCACCGTGGAAAGGAGTTTCTGCAGATCGCCAGCGAAGCGGAAGCCGATCTGCGCGAACTGCTGCAGATTCCCGACAACTACAAGGTCCTGTTCCTGCAGGGCGGCGCGCATCTGCAGTTTTCCATGATTCCGCTCAATCTCCTGCGCGGCAGGAAGCGTGCAGACTATGTCAGTACCGGCATATGGTCGGAAAAGGCGATCGCTGAGGCGGCCAGGTTCTGCGAGGTCAATGTTGCGGCATCCTCGGCCGACAGGAATTTCTCCTATGCGCCCGCACAGGAAGCTTGGCAGTTGAGCGCAGACGCGGCCTATGTGCATTACACATCGAATGAGACCATAGGCGGAGTCGAGATATTCTGGACACCGGATACCGGTGATGTGCCACTGGTGGCTGACATGTCCTCGCACATCCTGTCACGCCCGATCGATGTCAGCCGTTATGGGCTGATCTATGCCGGCGCGCAGAAGAACATCGGCCCTGCCGGCCTGACTATTGTCATTGTGCGTAATGATCTGGTCGGACATGCTGCCGCAGGAACGCCTACCATGCTGGATTACAGGATTCATGCCGATAATGGTTCCATGTACAACACGCCGCCGACCTTTGCCATCTATGTTGCAGGTCTGGTGTTCAAGTGGCTGAAGGCGCGTGGCGGTCTTGCTGCCATGGAAAAAACCAATATATTGAAGTCTGCATTGCTTTATGATTATCTCGATGCCTCGGATTTCTATCATTCGCCGGTCGCGGTAGAGAATCGTTCGCGCATGAACATACCGTTTACCATCAACAAGGCCGGACTGGATGCCGACTTTCTGCAGCAGGCCGAGCAGCTTGGCCTGTTGCAGCTGAAGGGCCACAAGCTGGTGGGTGGCATGCGCGCGTCGCTATACAATGCAATGCCGGTCGAGGGTGTACAGGCCTTGTTGCAATTTATGCAGGAATTTGAACGGGCGAATGCCTGATGAGCATTATGGACGATCAATTAAAAAATCATCGTGACCGTATTGATGCGATTGACAACCAGCTGCTAAAGCTGGTCAATGAGCGCGCTGAGCATGCTCGCGAGATCGGTGCGATCAAGGGTGAGGGTCCGATCTATCGTCCCGAGCGAGAGGCACAAGTGCTGCGCAGATTGCTCGATAACAATCATGGTCCGTTGTCGGCTGAGGCAGTTGCCGCAATCTTCCGCAGCGTCATGTCCAATTGCCGTGCGCTGGAAAAAGAACTGAGTGTCGCCTTTCTGGGCCCTTTGGGCACTTTTAGTGAAGAGGCGGCCAACAAACAGTTCGGCGGCCTGACTGCACCTGTGGAATGTGCTTCCATAGATGAGGTCTTTCGCATGGTGGAGGCGGGCAAGGTTGATTATGGCGTCGTTCCGGTCGAAAACTCGACCGAAGGTGCCATCGGCAGAACCCTGGATCTGCTGATGATGACCAATGCACATATCTGCGGTGAAGTGACCTTGCCGGTGCATCACAATCTGCTGAGCAAGCAGAAGGACCTGAAGCAGATACGCAAACTGTATTCGCATGCGCAATCACTGGCGCAATGCCATGAATGGCTAAATCAACATCTCCAGGATGTTGAACGCCAGGCGGTGGCCAGCAATGCCGAAGCTGCCAGGTTGGCGACTGCGGAACCGGATGCGGCAGCAATCGCCAGCCGCCGGGCAGGGGAGCTGTTCGGACTCAATCTGCTGGCTGAAAATATAGAAGATGACCCCAAGAACACGACGCGTTTTCTGGTACTGTCCAGTCACGATGTCGCACCTTCAGGCAAGGACAAGACCTCCCTGCTGATGGCGACCAGAAACGTGCCCGGTGCGATTGTCGACCTGCTGGAACCGCTTTCGCGCTATCAGGTCAGCATGACCAAACTGGAATCGCGGCCTTCCAAGGTTGGCGTCTGGGAATATGTGTTCTTTGTCGATATCGAGGGGCATCAGCTGGATGCCAATGTGGCAGCGGCCATGGTGGAACTGCAAAAGCGCGCTTCGCTGCTCAAGGTGCTGGGTTCATACCCGGTTGCTGTCGTTTAGCTGCTCTGGATCCGGATTGCTCGCCGGACCGGGCCGGCAACTGACGGTGATATAATTTAACCGAACGTAGCGGCTTAATGCCGCATTTTTATTTTTAACAAGCTGCCTAAAGGTGTTCTGTGACTGGATTGTGCGACCTTGCGCCTGATTACATTCGTGCCATTGCCCCCTATCAGCCGGGTAAGCCGATCTCCGACCTTGCGCGCGAGATGGGCCTCGAGCCACATCAAATCGTCAAACTTGCGTCCAACGAGAATCCGCTGGGAGCAAGTCCCAAGGCTTATCTGGCGATGCAGGAGGCTTTGGAGGATATCGCGCGTTATCCGGATGGCAGCGGCTTTGCGCTACGCGATGCAGTTTGCGCAAAATTCGGTCTCAAGCCCGAGGCTCTGATCTTTGGTAACGGCTCCAATGATATTCTGGAATTGGCGGCGCGCGCTTTTCTGACGCCCGGCAGCGAGGCCATTTATTCGCAGCATGCTTTTGCCGTTTATGCGTTGGCGACCCAGGCCGTGGGTGCCAACGGCGTGATGGTCGCCGCCCGCGATTTCGGCCACGATCTGGAAGCCATGCTGGCAGCAGTGACACCGCAGACACGCATGATCTTTATCGCGAATCCGAATAATCCGACCGGTACCATGCTACAAAAAACGGTTCTGCTGGATTTTTTGCGACAGGTGCCGGAGCAGGTGCTGGTCGTGCTGGATGAAGCTTATGACGAATACATGCCGCTTGAATCAAAGTCGGAAAGCTTCAGCTGGTTGGGGGAGTTCCCCAACCTGATCGTTTCCCGCACATTCTCCAAGGCTTATGGCCTGGCGGGTCTGCGTATTGGTTATGGCGTTGCGTCACCCGGCGTAGCGGACATGATGAATCGCGTGCGTCAGCCGTTCAATGTCAACAGTGTGGCGCAGGCGGCCGCAGTTGCCTCATTGAACGATGATGATTTTGTTGAACGCAGCTATGCCCTCAATCGCGCCGGTATGCTTCAATTGACACAAGCCTTCGATACACTGGGGCTCGAATACATCCCTTCGTTCGGCAATTTTGTCAGTGTCCGTGTCGGCAATGCGGTCGACATTAATCGCAGGCTCCTGGAGCAGGGCGTGATTGTGCGGCCTGTCGCCAATTACGGCATGCCTGAATATCTGCGGGTCAGCATCGGATTGTCTGATGAAAATTCCCGCTTCCTGAACGTGCTCGAAAGCATATTGAAAAACAGTAACTAAAACAGTAACTAAAATATAACTACATGACTGAATACGAAAAACTGGCGACAGACGATGTTCGCATCCGCGAAATCAAGGATCTGATTACGCCGTTGGAACTGCTGGACAAGCTCAAGGAGAGCACGGAATCCACGCATAACATCCTGTCTGCGCGTGCAGCCATCCACCGCATCCTGCACGGCACGGATGACAGGATGCTGGTAGTGGTCGGACCGTGCTCCATCCACGACACCGAGGCCGGCTTGGAATATGCACGCCGGTTGAAGGAAGTGCGTAAGCGTCTGGCCGCGGATTTGATGATCGTCATGCGGGTCTATTTTGAGAAGCCACGCACGACCATGGGCTGGAAAGGCCTGATAAACGACCCTTTCCTTGATGGCAGTTACCGCATCAACGAAGGTCTGGAAAAGGCCCGCAAGTTTCTGCTGGATGTAAATGAGCTGGGCATGCCGGCAGCCATGGAATTCCTCGACACGATTACGCCGCAATACACCGCCGACCTGGTGAGCTGGGGCGCAATCGGTGCGCGTACGACGGAATCGCAGGTGCACCGTGAGTTGTCGTCCGGACTTTCCTGCCCGGTAGGTTTCAAGAACGGTACGGACGGTAATGTAAAGGTTGCGATCGATGCCATCAAAACGGCATCCAATCCGCATCATTTTCTTTCCGTCACCAAGGAGGGGCGTTCCGCGATCATCGCCACTACAGGGAATGAGGACTGCCACCTGATCCTGCGCGGCGGCAGAACTCCGAACTACGATGCTGCCAGCGTCGATGCTGCCTGCGCAGAACTTGCGGCAGCCGGTATCGAACCCAAGTTGATGATTGATTGCAGTCATGCCAATAGCCAGAAGCAATTCAAGAAGCAGATAGAGGTTGCAGCGAGTATCGCCGAGCAGTTATCCGCAGGCGACCAGCGCATCATGGGGGTGATGGTGGAATCTCACCTGCATGAAGGTCGTCAGGACCACATGCCAGGATGCACGCTGGAATATGGCAAGTCCATTACCGACCCTTGCCTTGGCTGGCAGGATACGGTCGATCTGCTTGAGTTACTGGCAAGCGGCGTGCGCAAGCGCAGGGCGAAGATACAGGCAGATTGATTGGTAGGTATTTAACAGGGCGCCTGACATGGGAAATGTGTCAGGCGTTTTTGTATCCGGCGCAAGCTCTGGTGCGCGTGTTATCTCCCGCGATTGGTCATGAAAATACTTAGGTGCGATTCCATGTTTTTGCCCTGTGTTTATCCGATGCCCAGGCATCAGAATGGCTTCACACGTTAGAAAGATTGATTCAAAACGTGAATACTAATCAAATCAAGGAGATTTATTATGTGGACAAAACCAGCTGCTACCGAAATGCGTTTCGGCTTTGAAGTAACGATGTACGTTTGCAATCGTTAATTGATTGCACCCTGCGGGCTGCCTTCGGGTGGCCCGTGTCATTTCAGGGCAATGAGTTTAAACAATGAGTTTAAATTTGGGCTTCCGTTTCAACAAAAGTAGAAAATTATGCATATACATGTTTTAGGTTCAGGCGCGGGTGGTGGTTTTCCACAGTGGAATTGCAATTGTCATAATTGCGATGGACTGCGTAAAGGCACTATCAAGGCGACCAAGCGTACACAGTCCTCGATTTGCGTCAGCAGTGATGGCGTGAACTGGGTACTGTTCAACGCTTCTCCCGATGTCCTGCAGCAGATCCAGGATTTTCCGGCACTGCAGCCCGGTCGTGCGATCAGGGATACCGGCATACAGGCCATCGTGCTGATTGATGCGCAAATCGATCACACTACCGGTCTCTACATGCTGCGTGAAGGAACGGTCAAGCGCGAGATCTACTGCACCGACATGGTGTACGGCGACCTGACCTCCGGCAACCAGATTCTGAACATACTTGGTCATTATTGCGGTATCAATCATCATAGTGTGCCGATTGACGGCAAGACCAGCTTTACCATGCCGAATGTGCCGAATCTCAAATTTACTGCGGTGGCACTCAAGAGTGCAGCGCCTCCGTATTCCCCGCATCGTAATGACCCGCATCCCGGAGATACCATCGGTGTGTTGATCGAGGAGATCAGCACCGGCAAGAAATGCTGGTATTCTCCAGGCTTGGCAGAGATCGAACCGCATTTGCCCGAACTGATGAATCAGGCCGATTGCATCATGGTTGACGGTACCTTCTGGACCGACACCGAGATGATCGACCTCGGACTGATGACCAAGACCGCTCGCAGTATCGGCCACAATCCGCAATCCGGTCCTGGAGGCATGATCGAGGATCTGGATAAATTCGGCGATGTGCGCAAGGTTTTGATTCACATCAACAACACCAATCCGATTCTGCGTGAAGATTCCGCGGAACGGGCAGAATTGACCCGTCATGGCATCGAAGTCTCCTATGACGGTATGGATATCATTTTATAAGGACTGAAAAAAATGGCGGATAAAAGAGCACCCTGGAGCAGAGAAGAGTTCGAAGCAAAGTTGCGTGAGAAAGGCAAGGGCTACCACATCTATCACCCGATTCATGTGTTGATGTATGAAGGCAAGCTGACCCAGCAACAGATGCAGTGCTGGGTAGCGAATCGCTATTATTACCAGATTGCCATTCCTCTCAAGGATGCCGCCATCCTCTCCAACTGCCCGGATCGTGAACTGCGTCGCGGCTGGATTCAGCGTATTTTTGACCATGATGGCAGTGGCCAGATTGCCGAAGGCGGCGAGGGTGGTATCGAGGCATGGATTCACTTGGGTGCGGCAGTGGGTTTGAGCCGTGAAGAAATCATGTCACTCAAGATGGTCGCCCCTGGTACCAGGTTTGCAGTGGACGCTTATATTAATTTTGCCCGTCAGCGCCCATGGCAGGAATCGGTTTGTTCCTCATTGACTGAGCTGTTTGCGCCGCACATCCATCAACAGCGCATCGATTCATGGCCAGATATGTATCCCTGGATCAATCCGGAAGGCATGCAGTATTTCAAGAACCGCCTGACTCAGGCTCGCCGTGATGTCGAGCAGGGCTTGCATGTGACCCTGGATTACTTCGGTCAAAGCAGGGAAATGCAGGAGCGCGCTTTGGAGATTCTGCAGTTCAAGCTCGATGTGCTGTGGGTGATGGCAGATTCCATCATGCTGGCATGTACGGATATCAAGGTTGAAGGCCGCGATTACCTGCGACAGCCTGTCATACAGATCAGTTAAGTCGATGTCATGACCAGCAAGATAGAGACCAGCAAGATGGAAATGACCGACATTTATGCCCTGGCACCGCACCACCGTTTTCAGTGGGAAGAGGCACAACAAAGTTATGTGATACTTTTCCCCGAAGGCATGGTCAAACTGCATGGTGGTGCCGGTGAGGTACTGAAGCGCGTGGATGGCAAGGCAACGGTGGGCGATATTGTGGCTGATCTGAAAGCCACTTTCCCCGATGCCGAAGACATTGAAAATGACATCCTCGGCATGTTTGAACTTGCGGCCGGAAAATTCTGGATACGCAAGGTTTAAGGAATAGCAAAATGACGCAAAATTCGTTAGGTGATTCAGTCGTACAGAAAACAGTGCAGGCACAGAACAATGGTGTGGCTGCCACCGCCACGCAGACCCAGCCTTTGTGGCTGCTGGCGGAGATCACCTATCGCTGCCCGCTGCATTGCGCCTTCTGCTATAACCCGACCGATTACGACAGGCACACCCAGAACGAGCTCAGCACCGAGCAGTGGATCAAGACATTGCGCGAAGCGCGCAAGCTGGGTGCCATTCAGCTTGGTATCTCGGGCGGCGAGCCTCTGCTGCGCGATGACATCGAGGAGATCGTGGCCGAAGCGCACAAGCTTGGTTATTACAGCAATCTCATCACTTCCGGCGTCGGCCTGACCGAGAAGCGCATCCAGGCCTTCAAGGATGGCGGCTTGGACCATATCCAGTTGTCCATGCACGACATCACGGAAGAGATCAACAACTTCATTACCAACACCAGGACCTTCGAATTGAAGAAAAAGGTGGCGGCCATGATCAAGAGTCACGGCTACCCGATGGTACTGAACGTGGTCATCCACCGCTACAACATCGGTCATATGAAAGAGATTCTGGAGATGGCCGAGGCCTTGGGCGCCGATTATATTGAGTTGGCCAATACCCAGTATTACGGCTGGTCCCTGATCAATCGCAATCAGTTGATGCCGAGCAAGGAGCAGGTCGAAGAGGCTGAACGTATCACCAACGAATATCGCGCCAAATCCGGCAGCAATATGAAGATATTCTTCGTTGTACCGGACTATTTCGCCGACCGGCCGAAGAAGTGCATGAACGGCTGGGGCGAGGTGTTCATGATCGTCACCGCCAACGGCGACGTGCTGCCGTGTCACTCGGCTCGTGTGTTGCCGAACATGAAGTTCCCGAACATCAAGGACGACGAACTGGGCTGGAGCTGGAAGGATTCGCCGGCATTCAACAAGTACCGTGGTGACAGCTGGATGAAAGAGCCGTGCAGAAACTGCGCTGAAAAAGAGAAAGACCTGGGCGGTTGCCGTTGCCAGACCTTCCTGCTGACCGGTGATGCCGAGGCGGCTGACCCGGTATGTTCGCTTTCACCGCATCACCATATCATCGAGCAGGCCATCGAGGATGCGAAGAACCCGCAACTGCAGGCACAGCCCATCATCTTCCGCAACGACAAGAACTCGAAGAAGATCATCAGCGGCGAACTGGAAGAGCGTACCAAAGAGTTTCATGCCTTGCCCTGAGCCGGCTTGAGGATTCGGTCTATAATGGAAACGCGCCGCGAGGCGCGTTTTTTATTTCGCCAGTTATTTCGGACACTTTGACATGAAGTCATCCAACACCACACTTGTGCTCGTTCTTGCCAGCCTGGCGGCGTTGGCGCCGTTTGCCATCGACACCTATCTGCCGGCCTTCGGCGCGCTGGAACGCGACTTGGGTGCCAGCACGGTTGAGATCCAGCAAAGTCTGGCTTTCTATTTGCTGCCCTATGCCTTGATGACCTTGTGGCATGGCGCCATTTCCGATGCGATTGGACGGATTCCCGCCATCAAATGGGGTCTGGGCCTGTTCATCTTCGCTTCCATCGGATGTGCGCTGGCGCCCAACGTCGAGACATTGTGGTTCTTCCGTATATTGCAGGGCATCGGAGGCGGCGCCGGCAATGTGATAGCGCGGGCCATGGTGCGCGACCTGTTCGAGGGTGCCCAGGCCCAGCGGGTGATGGCGACGGTGCAGATGCTGTTCGGTATCGCGCCAGCCGTGGCGCCGGTCATCGGTGGCCTGCTGCTCGGCATCCACTGGCAGGCGATCTTCGTTTTCCTCGCCCTGTATGCAGCACTGTCGCTATGGGCTGCCGTCAAATGCCTGCCTGAGACCATGCCACCGCAGAAGCGTATCCCGCTGTCTGCCAGAAGTGTGCTGGGTAGTTATAAAACCGTCTACAGCGACCGCGAGTTCAACCTGGTCGTAATCGCGCTTGGCGCGAATTTCTCCGGCTTTTTCATTTATGTGCTGTCCAGCCCGGTGTTTCTCATCAAGCACCTTAATCTGACCGAGTTCCAGTTCGGCTGGCTGTTCATTCCCACAGTCTGCGGCATGGTGCTCGGCTCCTATCTGGCCAAGCGCGCAGCCGGCCGCATGTCGACCAGAAAAGTGGTCCAGATCGCCTATGTCTGGATGAGCCTGATGGTGCTGGCCAATCTGCTGGTCTGTTATCTGCTGCCGCCATATTTCATCTACAACATCCTGCCTGTGGCGCTGTTCAATATCGGTATGGCTTTGGCCATGCCCGTGCTTTCCATTGCTGCGCTGGACCGGCATCCACGTATACGCGGTACTGCTGCCTCCGGCCAGGCTTTCGTACAGATGCTGTTATCCACGGTATCTGCCGGCCTGATTGTGCCGCTGGTCTGGGATCATCCATTGGGGCTGGCGATGGCGATGGCGGCCTATCTCTGTATCGGCTGGCTGGCGGTACGCAAATCCCGGCTATTAAGCGCCAAGGTGGCCTGATATGCATCAGGTAGAACATGCGGTCTGGACTGAAGACGGCAAATCGCAATCTGCGCTTTGGCGCTCGGAGAACGCGACCAAAGTGCCGCAGCGCATCGTTGTGGCCGACGACCGGCTGACGGCCGATACCGCCTATCGTTATGCCTGCGAAGGCACGGCCATGCTCTGGCGCGGCGATTACCAGAACGCGCGTCAGTTGCTGCAAGCCATGGCCAGACGCATCGACAAAAAGCCTGTCAGGAAGCCGCCGGCGACACTGCTTGAAGCGTTTCATCTGTATCGGCAGGCTCAGTTACAACGGGCACGGATTCTGGGCATGCTGCTGATTCCGCTCGATGCGCAGTACGCGATAGCTTTACGTCGAGCGCCAGACGTCAGGCAGGCATGTCTCGAGGCCTACGGCGAAGCGGAGGAAAGCTCGCTGGTTTCCTTGCGTGAACTGCTGGGGGTAATCGGCGCACATGAGTGGCGCAAGAACGGTGTCGATATCCCGGCGCTGGGCGCGAAGATTCATCCGCACTACGGGGTGTATTCGCCGGTACGCGGGGAATATCTGGAACTGGTCGCGCAGGTTCCACTCGGCAACAAGCAACGGGCATTCGATATCGGCACCGGCACCGGCGTGATTGCGGCTCTGCTGGCCAAGCGCGGCATCGCGCAGGTGATTGCTACCGATATGGATGAAAGGGCAATTGCCTGTGCGACAGAGAATATCCGGCGACAGGGGTTGCAGAAGCAGGTTGAAGTGATCAAGGCTGATCTTTTCCCGCCGGGCAGGGCTGACCTGATCGTCTGTAATCCGCCCTGGCTGCCAGCCAGCGCCAATAGCCGCCTGGATCATGCGATTTACGACCCGGACAGTCGTATGCTCAAGGGTTTTCTGAACGGCTTGGCAGAACACCTGGAAACGGGCGGAGAGGGCTGGCTGATATTGTCCGACCTGGCGGAGCATCTGGGTTTGCGGTCGCGTCAGCAATTGCTGGAGATGTTTGCCGCCGCCGGTTTGCATGTGATCGACAAGCTTGATATCAAGCCGCGGCATCCGAAAACTGCGGATCAGTCCGATCCTTTGTACGCTGCGCGTCAGGCTGAATTGACCTCGCTTTGGGTGTTATCTGCCTTGCCGCAAAAGTGAGCGGAGGGATTCAGGCAGTGTTTGTATCTTGAGCAGCAATAAAAATGGGAACCTCGGTTCCCATTTTTATTGCTATTGAACAATCTATGCTTGAGATTATTCGACCAGTTCCGCCAGCTTGCCGGTGCGGCCATTGTGGGCATCGGCATCCGGCAGAGGATCCTTTCTGCTGCTGATGACTGGCCAGACTTGTGCCAGACGCGCATTGAGGGCGATGAATTCCTGTTGGTCTGCAGGTACGTCATCCTCGGCGAAAATCGCTTCAGCCGGGCATTCTGCAACGCACAGGGTGCAGTCGATACATTCATCAGGATTGATGGCGAGGAAGTTCGGACCCTCGACGAAACAGTCCACAGGGCAGACATCCACGCAATCGGTGTATTTGCATTGAATACAGTTTTCAGTCACTACATAAGTCATTATCTCTTCCTCTCATGCCACTCACGCGGGCGGCTTCTATTTTAAAGGATATTGCTGCTCAGTTAAAAGGTTTAAGCGTTTCCTGAGCTTCAATCATGCCGGCGCCCACCGTATTATTGGTGGACTCATCGATCAGGATGAACGCACCGGTCGGGCGGCTGACCTTGTACGGATCCACCATCAACGGCTGTGCCAACTTGAACGTCACCCTGGCGATATCGTTCATGTTCAGGCCCTGGGCTGGCAAATGCTCGGTCGTGTTGACGTCAACACGATAGCTGATTTCGCTGACCTTGGCCTTGGATTCGCGTGTGGTATGGCGCACGATATAGGTACGTGCCGGCGATAGCGGGGTCTCGGACAGCCAGCAGACCATGGCTTCGATCTGCTTGACTGGCTCAGGCGCCTGTCCTGTCTTGACCAGCATGTCGCCGCGCGAAATGTCGATCTCGTCTTCCAGCAGCAGCGTGACGGATTGCTCGGTAATGGCCCGCGGCATCTGTGCGTTGCCAAGCTCAATCGCCTTGACGCGCGAACTCTGGCCGGAAGGCAGCGCAGTTACTGCATCGCCGACCGCAATTTCACCAGCTTCGATGCGGCCCATGAAGCCGCGATAGTCATGCAGTTCCGGATCGTCGGAAGCGTGTGGCCGGCAAACGAACTGTACCGGCAGGCGGAACGGCTCATCATGCTCGGAATGCGCAGGTGGTGCGGACTCGAGGATTTCCAGCATGGTCGGACCTGTATACCAGGGCATGGCATCGCCGCGATCGACGATCATGTCGCCGTTCAGGGCCGACATCGGGATGAACTGGATGTCATGACCTTCGCGCTGCAGGCCGATCTGTTCGGCAAATGCCAGATAATCTGCACGGATCTTGTCGAACACGGCCTGATCGTAATTGGCCAGGTCCATCTTGTTGACGGCGACGACGATATGCGGAATACGGACCAGGTGCGCCAGGTAGGAGTGGCGGCGGGTCTGTGTCAGTACGCCCTTGCGCGCGTCGATCAGGATGATGGCGAGATTGGCGGTGGAGGCGGCCGTCACCATGTTGCGCGTGTACTGTTCGTGGCCCGGCGCATCGGCGATGATGTACTTGCGTGTACCAGTGCTGAAGTAGCGATAAGCAACGTCGATGGTGATGCCCTGTTCGCGCTCGGCCTGCAGGCCGTCGGTCAGCAGGGACAGGTCGACGGCTTCCATACCGCGCTTTTTCGAGGTGCGCTCAATATGGGTCAGGGTGTCGGCAAGAATGGTCTTGGTGTCGAACAGCAGGCGGCCGATCAGCGTGCTCTTGCCGTCGTCGACACTGCCGCAAGTCATGAACCGTAACAGGCTGTCGTTATGTGATTTATTCATGGCATCCATTAGAAATAACCCTCCTTCTTGCGCTGCTCCATGGAGGCGTCGGAGGTTTGGTCGTCAAGGCGCGTTGCGCCACGTTCGGTGATGGTGGTGGTGGCCGTTTCCAGCACGATCTTGCTGATGTCATCGGCATCGCTCGGTACCGGAGCGGTGCAAGTGATATCGCCCACGGTACGGAAGCGCACCTGCATGTTGATGATTTCCTCGCCCGGTTTCGGCTGGTTGATGACTTCACCATTAGCCAATGGCACGTTGACCGGCACGATGGCGCCGCCGCGCATTACGATATCGCGTTGATGCGCGAAATAGATGCTGGGCAGGGCGAGCTTTTCGCGTTCGATATATTGCCAGACGTCCATCTCGGTCCAGTTCGAGAT
>DLMX01000065.1:50351-68709 GCA_002479405.1 Methylophilaceae bacterium UBA7525 | reverse complement strand
TTTTCCTCGTCACGACGGGCGCCGCCGATACAGCAATCGAAACCGTGCTCCTCAATGGCTTCCAGCAAAGTCACAGACTGGTGCTTGTTACGCGGCTCGTCCGGCGTCTTCAGCACGACGGTGCCACGCTTCATGGAGTCTTCCACCGAGCGCACGATCAGGCGTTCGCCTAGTTCTGAAGCGCGCTGGTCGCGGAAGTCGATGACTTCCTTGTAGTTGTGACCGGTGTCGATATGCATCAGCGGGAAGGGGAAGCGGCCAGGGCGGAAGGCCTTTTCCGCCAGTCGCAAAATGCACAGCGAGTCCTTGCCGCCGGAGAACAGCAGCACCGGGTTCGAGCATTGGCCGGCGACTTCCCGCAGGATATGAATCGCTTCGGATTCGAGCCAGTCGAGGTGACTCAGGGTTTCTTTGGTTGAACTGGTCATGTCAATCACTAGTTTAATAATTCGTTATAAATCAGTATATTTGGATTATTTCTTAACGTGAAGTCCGCACTCTTTGCTTTCCGGATCTTCCCACCACCATCTGCCTGCGCGGATATCTTCGCCCATGGCGACGGCGCGGGTGCAAGGCGCGCAGCCGATGCTCGGGTAGAACTGGTCGTGCAGCTTGTTGTACGGCACCTCGTGTATGCGGATATAAGCCCAGACTTCCTTTTCCGTCCAGTCGCTCAAGGGGTTGAATTTCTCTAGACCGTTCGATTCATCGTACTGGCGTACCGGCAATTCAGCACGGGTAGCGGACTGTTGCGCGCGCATGCCGGTGATCCAGGCTTTCTTGCCTTTCAGGGCGCGCTGCAGTGGTTCAACCTTGCGCATGTGGCAGCAGGCTTTGCGCAATTCGATGGATTCGTAAAAGGCGTTGATGCCGTGGGTCTGCACGTAGTTTTCTACCGCATCCAGACGCGGAAACAGCACGCGCAGCTTGGTGGCATAGGTCTTTTCCGTTTCTGCCATCAGATCGTAGGTCTCAGTCGGCAGGCGGCCGGTGTCCAGCGAGAAAATCTCGATCGGCAGCTTGTTCTTGAGGATAAGGTCGGTCAGCACCATATCCTCAGCGCCAAAGCTGTTGGCGAAGGTGATTTCCTGTTGCTGCCCGAGTTCATTAACGGCGGATTGCAGCAGGGCCAGTGCAGCCTGCGATTTTGCCTCGACTGCGGTGCGCAAGGCATCCGTCAATTCCGGCGAGGTGGCCGGGTTGGTGGCAGCAGGGCGCAGCAATGAAACTTCGCCGTTCATCGCTGTACCCGTCTCCAGACCGGTTGCGTTTCATCAACTGCGCCTTGATAGGGCTGGCTGAAATCCTGCAGGCTGGCCAAGGCATCTTCTGCCGAGCGGTCGGCGCGAATCAGGTAGCTGTCGAAACCGCTGCGCTTGAGGAAGAACAGCTGGTCGCGCAGCACATCGCCGAAGGCGCGCAATTCATTCTTGTAGCTGTAACGTGTACGCAACAGGGTGCCGATGGAGAAAATACGGCCATCGGCAAAGCGTTCGACGAAGACGGCAATGATCGGCAGCTGGTTGATGTCATCGACGGCGTCGATCAGGCTTTCCAGCACTTCATGCGTGGCGAGCCAGATACCGAGTTCGCCTTTGGCAAGCCGTGGTGCCAGTTCAGCCTTGCGTGCCAGCCAGACCGACAAAGGCACGATGATCTTGCCGCTGGCCGGGATGACGGTCGCCGCGATCTGCTCCGGCGTGCAGCTCTGTTCGCCGGTCAGTTTGAACATGACGACCTTTCCGGCCTGCTTGCGTACGACTTCTTCGCCTGCCGGCAGGGTGACGGTAGTCCATTCGTCATTGACGATGGCATTGTTGCGAATCAGGTTAGACATGGGTTGCCTCCTCTTGCTTGGCATACACATGCTCCTTGAACGGGGTGATGCCGATACGGCGTACGGTGTCGATAAAGCGTTCCTCGTCGGTGCGTTCACGCAGATAGACTTCGATCAGGCGCTGGACGACGCCCGGCATTTCTTCCGCGGCGAAAGCGCGGCCGATGACCGTGCCCAGGCTGGCATCGTTGCCTTGCTTGCCGCCGAGGGTGACCTGGTACCACTCGGAGCCGTCCTTGTCGACACCGAGAATACCGATATGGCCGACATGGTGGTGACCGCAGGCGTTCATGCAGCCGGAGATGTTTAATTCCAGTTCGCCGATGTCGTGCAGGTAATCGAGGTTATCGAACTGCATCTGGATCGCTTCGGCGATCGGGATGCTCTTGGCGTTTGCCAGCGAGCAGAAGTCGCCGCCGGGGCAGCAGATGATATCGGTCAGAAGGCCGATGTTCGGTGTGGCGAGACCATTGGCGCGGGCGACTTCCCAGACGCTGTAGAGATCGGACAGTTTGACGTCAGTCAGGATCAGGTTCTGCTCGTGCGAAGCA
The DNA here is from genome assembly GCA_002479405.1 of Methylophilaceae bacterium UBA7525. GTDB lineage: Bacteria > Pseudomonadota > Gammaproteobacteria > Burkholderiales > Methylophilaceae > UBA6140. The sequence goes on along the minus strand of DLMX01000065.1, from coordinate 66,321 downwards.
CGCAATTCGCCGAAGCTGTATTTCTCAGCGAGGTCGGCGACCACGTGCATCTGCTCCGAAGTGATGTCGCCCGGCGCTTTGCCGTGCGGTTTCAGCGACAGCGTGACGGCCCGATAGCCCGACTGCTTGTGCGCATGCACGCAGCGTTTAACCCAGGCGGCAAATGCAGGATTGCTGGCGATGGCACTGTCGAAACCGGCATCGTGGGCCGGCAGGTTTTCATAAGGCATGGCCGTGAAATATTGGGAGACGCGTGCCAGTTCAGCCTCGGTGATGGTATTCGGGCCGTCCTTAAGATGCTGCCATTCCTCGTCAACCTGACGGCGGAACTCGTCGATACCCAGCGCCTTGGCCAGAATCTTGATGCGCGCCTTGAACGAGTTGTCACGGCGGCCATGCAGATTGTAGACGCGGATGATGGCTTCGCAATATGTCAGGATGTGCTGCCACTCAAGGTGCTCGCGAATGACGCTGCCGAGTATCGGAGTGCGGCCCAAGCCACCGCCGACCCAGACCTTGATGGCCATCTTCTGCTGGTCGTCGTAGTAGAACTCGAGGCCGATATCATGCGCCTGGACAATTGCGCGATCCTGTTTGGTGCCGGATACGGCAATCTTGAATTTGCGCGGCAGCAGGGCGAATTCAGGATGGAAAGTGCTCCACTGACGGATGATTTCGGCAACCGCGCGCGGATCGATGACCTCATCCGGTGCGACGCCGGCAAACTGGTCGGTGGTGATATTGCGGATGCAATTACCGGAAGTCTGGATAGCGTGCATCTGCACGGTGGCCAGTTCGGCGAGAATGTCCGGGGTATCTTCCAGTTTTGGCCAGTTCAGTTGCAGGTTCTGGCGTGTACTGAAGTGACCATAACCGCGGTCATAGCGTTGAGCGATATCGCCGAGCTTGTGCAATTGTCTGGAAGAAAGCGTGCCGTAAGGTACGGCGATACGCAGCATCGGCGCATGACGCTGGATGTAGAGGCCGTTTTGCAGGCGTAGCGGACGGAACTCTTCATCGCTGAGTTCGCCGGCAAGGAAACGTCGTACCTGATCGCGATACTGGTCGACACGCTGGTCGACAATTGCCTGGTCTATCTCGTCATATTTATACATAGATTAATTCGCTAATTCGTTGCACACTTGAGCTTGTGCAGGATGACTGCGCAACTCGGCAAAAAGGCGATATTTTAGCAGAAATCGGTTCTGCTCGGCGGTCTGTGCGCAATTTGGTGTGGGAGGTCCGGGATGAATGCCGATCCATAAAAAATTGCTTTATAAACAACATCGAACTATAGCAGTGAGTAACTGGATCTTTTAATAATATGTTATTCTAGTATATTCGATTTGATTATATTGGATTCTGAATTGAAGCTTCATCAATTGCGTTATATCCGTGAGGTGGCGAAGCAGAACCTGAACATCTCTGCAGCTGCAGAAGTGTTGCACACGTCGCAACCGGGCGTCAGCAAGCAGATTCAGCTGCTGGAGGAAGAACTCAAACTGCAGATCTTCCAGCGCAACGGCAAAAGACTGGTGGGCATCACCGAGCCTGGCAAGGCCATTCTGGCGCTGGCTGAGCGCATGATATTCGAGATGGAGAATATCAAGCGTGTAGGTGAGGAGTTCGGTAATGAGGATACCGGTTCACTGACCATTGCCACGACACACACGCAGGCACGCTATCGTCTGCCGGCAGCCGTCAAGCAATTCGTTGACCAATATCCCAAGGTCAAGCTGACCATACACCAAGGCAACCCGACACAGGTCGCCGAGCAGGTTGTCAGCGGCGAGGCGGATATCGGCATCGCCACCGAAGCCATCAGCAATTACGAAAAGATTCTCTGTCTGCCACTCTATCGCTGGAATCGCTGTATCGTGGTGCCGCATGGCCACCCGCTATTGCAGGATGCACCGCTGACCTTGCAGAAGATCGCCCAATACCCATTGATTACCTACGATTTCGGCTTTACCGGCAGTGCTATCGTTACCGGCGAATTCAGCAAGGTCGGGCTGACACCCAATATTGTACTGACCGCGATCGATGCCGACGTGATCAAGACCTACGTCAATCTCGGGCTCGGCATCGGCCTGTTGGCCAACATGGCCTATGACAAGGAGCGGGATACCAATCTGGCCATGATCGATGCCAGTCACCTTTTCCCGGAAAGTACGACCCACCTTGGTATCCGGCGCGATGCCTACCTGCGCGGATTCGCTTATGATTTTATCCAGCTGCTTGCTCCCGGCTATGACAAAAAGACCGTTCAGAATGCGCTCAAGGACTAGTTTGTCGAAATCGAGCGCATAAGATGTGTTTTGCCATCTTCGGCAGCTCAGCCGGATGGCCATTTGAAGGATCGCAACTATGAAAACCCTGTCTATTGTCCACGCACTGGCCTTGCTGGTCAGTCTGATTTCCTTGCCGGCTTGTGCCGCTGGCAGTCGCCATGCACCAATGCCGCCGGTCAATCCTGACAATGCACTCTATATCGTGCAGGTGGAGCCGGGCGTCACGCATGAAGATATCGTCATCAGTCTGGATTCAGCGGCACAGGGCAAGAACTTCGTCAGCCCGGCGACTTTCCCCATAGGTGAACACATCCGCGAGCGGGGCCAGCAACTCCAAGGCCTGATCGAAGTGCGCACCTATTGCAGCCTCAGCATCGGCGCCGAAGTGCTGATGGAATATCCGGAGTTCGCCGCCTTCGCACCTTGCCGTATCGCCATCTACGAAAAGCAGGGCAGGCTCTACCTCGCGCTGGACCGACCGACCTACGCCCTGCGGCACTTGGGCAATGTCAATCAGCAAGCGCGGGATGCCGCGCAGGAGCTGGAACAAACGCTGATCTGGATGATGGACAAGGCGCGCAAGGGCGAGATATGAGGTTGGATACCAAGGTTTGAATTAAATGGCATGTCTTACACTATCAGCATGCTACTTAAGTAGCATGGTCGCTTGATGTGGCTTACGCTCATCGCAAGTGTTGGATTGCAAGACCTGAAATCTTAATTCACGTGAGCGCACCCTGACGTGCATAGTTGCCTTAGTCAGGGTTCGCTCGGGCAACATCTGCTACGCGGTCTTGCCAAAGACTTGGTACTCAAGATCAAGAGTTTGGTCAAGAACACCAAGAGTGCTCGAATAACTAATTCTTCCGATAAACATCACCATAACAATCGCATTCTCCGGTGGTGCCCAGCTCCCCACAGTAGAGTACTACAGAGTTGCCCCCTACTTCGCGAGCCCGTGAGATGATGTAGTCGTGTACTTCCATATTGAATTTTTCTGCTGTTACGCCACACCATGTGGAGCGAGCCTTAACGGTGGCAACAAACTTGTATTCTCGCAAATGCCCTGGCACTCCTTGTTCTTTCCATACAACATCTACATTTCCCGTGCTGGGTGGATATCGTTCTGTACTGTGATATATCGTGTCCTTCGAGGACACCGATGTGCATCCTGTCAACGAGAGAACCGAAATAAGAATAAGTCGACTGGGTATTGTGCAGTTCATGATTTGCTCTCCTGCCAGGCCTAACTGAAAGTAGACACCCTAAAAATGCATGATTAATGCATCGCGGAGGTTATGGTATTAGAGGTGCGCGATAAGTTGCGCCTCAAGCACTACAGTTTGCGAAAAAAGTAAGCTAAAGTCCATTTGATTAAACGCTAAATTCTTTTCCATGGCAAGCGCCACCCATGTTACACGGGACGATGGGAGGCTTTTTCACGTATCTGGCGGTAATGCGGCATGTTTCTGCATCCATCCAAAATCAGGCGTTGTTTTTTCTTAATGGTAAAGTGGCGTGAATTAATATGGGATTGATGACATTACCTGCATGCCAAGAAACGCAAGGCGCCTGCCGATAATATTTTGGTAATGAAGTATCATCTGCGTTTATGTTGGCAACTATGGGCTGATGGTGCGTTTACAGAGAGGCTCTTGATGAGATGTCGCCACCTTCGTGGAAGGAACATGGATTCCAAGTAGCGCATAATCATTACGGGTAATGACAAGGGCGGCAAGAAGCGCCTGACAATGCTGACGTTTCGACGACCGTGATTCATACTCATACATTGAACAGTATGCAGACGTATCCTCCTGCGATTGCTCGATAAAATTTAAATTACCATGTCTTCAGTAAACATTACATAAGTGAACCGATGCGTATTGCGAAAAGCCGCAACTTTCTCTATTTATTGCCGCGGATGGCAAATCGCCATGGCCTGATTGCCGGTGCAACAGGCACGGGCAAGACCGTAACCCTGCAAGTTTTGGCGGAGCAGTTTTCGCGTATCGGCGTGCCGGTTTTCGTGGCGGATGTGAAGGGCGATCTCTCTGGCATGAGCCGTGCCGGTGGCGGCAATAGGAAGGTTGAAGAGCGGATTGCTCAGTTGGGGGTGGAGAATTTCACGCTCGATGCCTGTCCGGTCACGTTCTGGGATGTGTTCGGCAGCAAGGGGCATCCGATGCGGGCAACGGTCGAGGAACTGGGGCCGCTGCTGCTGGCGCGCATGCTTGGACTCAACGAAGTGCAGTCCGGGGTGCTGACGGCGGTGTTCAAGATTGCGGACGATAACGGCTGGCTGCTGCTTGACCTCAAGGATTTGCGCGCGATCATGCAGCACGCGGCGGAGAACGCAGCGCAATATCGCATTGAATACGGCAACATTTCATCGGCCAGCGTGGGCGCGGTGCAGCGTGCCCTGTTGCAGCTTGAGCACGAAGGTGCAGACCAGTTCTTTGGCGAGCCTGCCTTGAATCTTGATGACATGATGCAGACGGACAGCAAAGGGCATGGTTTTATCAATATCCTGGCGGCAGACAGACTTTACAACTCGCCGCGCGTCTATGCCGCGCTGCTACTGTGGATATTGTCCGAGCTGTTCGAGCAATTGCCGGAAATAGGCGACCCGGACAAGCCCAAATTGGTATTTTTCTTTGATGAGGCGCACCTGTTGTTCAATGATGCGCCCAAATCCCTGATGGAGAAGATCGAGCAGGTCGTACGCCTGATCCGTTCTAAAGGCGTCGGTGTTTATTTCGTCAGCCAGAACCCGCTGGATATTCCGGACGTAGTGTTGGGCCAGCTTGGCAATCGCGTGCAGCATGCCTTGCGAGCATTCACGCCACGCGATCAGAGGGCAGTCAAATCCGCCGCCGAGACCTTCCGGCCCAACCCTGAAGTTGATGTGGTCAGTGCGATCACCGAGCTTGGTGTGGGCGAGGCGCTGGTTTCCTTCCTTGATGAAAAGGGCAGGCCGTTGCCGGTTGAGCGTGCGCTGATTATTCCGCCGGGTAGCAGGATAGGCATGGCGACGGATGAGGAGCGCAGCCAAACCATGCGAACCTCCCTGATACACGGTTATTATGAGAAGTCGCTGGACCGCGAATCCACCTATGAGATATTGAAGGCACGCGCGGCAGCTTCTGCGGCAGAGGCCGCGGCTGAAGATAAAGCCAAGGCGGAATCTGCTCCCAAACGTCCGGTCGGCCGGCCACGCGATACGCTGATGGAAACCGTGGCCAAAACCGCAGCCCGTACCGTCGGTTCTGAACTGGGCAGGCGGCTGATACGCGGTGTGCTCGGCTCTTTGCTGGGTGGCAGAAAGTAGCGGCGTTTCTATGGCAACACCAGGGAAAAAAAAGCTTGAGCCGGCAGAAATCGCGCGTGAGACGATCAAACGCATGGCGATGCAACGCATTGCCCCAACCCCAGACAATTACAGGCGCATTTATAACGAGATTGCCGAACTGCCCACGTTGGAGCCGCTAGAGGACGCACTGAGTCGCGCACTCAAGGAGCTGCCGCGTGAGACTGCCGACAGCAGCAAATGGATAGGCGCGTGGGAAAAGATGCTCGCCAGCCGTAATTGGAAGGCTTTGCCGGCAATGCTTGGCGCGGAGATGCAAGATAAAGTGGCGCAAGCAAGGCAATGGCCCGATGCGATTCGAGACCTGTTGCGTGCATGGGATGCAAAGCAGACCAGCCTGACCCCGCAACGAAAAAAGGAAACATTGGAGCGCGTGCTGGTTAATTTTGGCAGCGACCCTCAATTACCCGAGAAACTGCAAGCCATGACGAAAAGCTGGTCTGGCTATGCAGGTAGCACCTCGGAGTTGATCGATGTCGGCGGCGTGGCAGAAGACAAGGCCGCGAACACTGTGCCCAGTGAGCTGAACAACCCGCCCGTGTCATCAAGCCCACGACTGGCTGCCTTGCAGGAAAACATTAATACCTTGCAAGAGATGCTCAGACAATCATTGAGAAACGGCTTGATTCCGAGACTTGATGGTTATCCCGAGTTGCAACAAGAGGCCGGCCAGATACTCAATCTGTCGGGCAACGCAGTCAAAAACGAGGATTGGCAATTACTGGCAAGACAACTCAAAATCCTGATCGGCAGAGTTGAGCTGCACGGTATTGAAGAGCAGGAGATCCAACATGACCTGTTGGCATTGCTTAAATTGCTGGTCGACAACATTGGCGAGCTGGTTTCCGATGACCAGTGGCTGCGTGGGCAGATTGCCGTGGTGCAGACCATTATCTCCAGCCCGCTTGAGAAGGTACTGATCAAGGATGCGGAGAAAAGCCTGAAGGAGGTGATCTTCAAGCAGGGAATATTGAAACATAGCCTGACTGAAGCAAAACATAATTTCAAGCAGATGGTTGCGACTTTTATCGAACGGCTGGGGACCATGTCCGACTCGACAGATTCTTATCGCGGCAAGGTTGAGGTCTATAACCAGAAGCTTTCGAGCACTGACGACATCATCCAGATTGGCGCGCTGGTAGAGAACCTGATGCAGGATACCCATGAAATGCAGACAGACCTTTTGCGTTCGCAGGAGATATTGATCGAGCAGCGCAACAAGGTAGAGGCTACCGAGGAGCGTATCAGACGTTTGGAGATGGAGCTCACGGAACTAAGCGAGAAAATACGTATTGACCAGTTGACCGGAATACTAAACCGGCGCGGTCTGGAAGAAGCCTTTATGCAAGAAATTGCGCGTGCGCAGCGGGGTGAAACGGATTTGAGTGTTGTCCTGCTGGATATCGATAATTTCAAGCGCCTGAACGACACTTATGGGCATGAAGTTGGTGATTCTGCCTTGCAGTATCTGGCTAACACCGTCAAGGAAACCGTACGCCCGATTGATGTGGTGGCACGTTTCGGTGGTGAGGAGTTCGTGATTCTGTTGCCGAACACCAAGGTCAAAGAGGCCGTCGGCCTGGTGACCAGGCTGCAACGGGAACTGACAAAAAAGATATTCCTGCATAACAATGAGCGCCTGTTGATTACCTTCAGCGCAGGGATATCCCTGTTCAGGATGCATGAAGAGCAGGAAGCTGTGCTGCACCGGGCAGATCAAGCCATGTATCTGGCGAAATCTACCGGTAAAAATCGCGTGCTGACCGAAGACGACCTGATGCGCGCCAGGAAAAACCTGCAAAGTTCGATTTAAGCCGTATGCAAACCATCCAGCAATCCGGTCTGGCAGAGCAGACCATCAATAAATCGCGGTTTGTCGCGTTCGCCGCACATTGCGCAAACGAGAGGGAAGTGGTGCAGATGCTGAGAAAGCTGGCGTCCGAGCATCCGCATGCGCACCATCTGGCTTTTGCCTTTCAGCTGAAAACGCCGGACGGCTTGGTGCAGCGCATGAATGATGCCGGCGAGCCTTCCGGCACCGCTGGCAGGCCGATATTGCAGCATATCGAAGGACAGAAGCTGCTTAATGTCTGCGTCGGGGTGATTCGCTATTACGGCGGCATCAACCTGGGTACCGGCGGTTTGGCACGGGCTTATGGCGGCACGGCCAAGTTGGCGCTGGATGCGGCAAGGTTCGTGCCTTTTGTTGAGATGGGGGAAGTCCGGCTGGAGATGGATTACGCCAGTTTCGATAGCTTCAGCCGCGAGCTGGAGAAACTCAACGGCAGGATTCTGGACAAGCAGTTCGATGCCAACGTCAGGGTGCTGGCCTCGGTGCCGACAAAGGATATTGCAGCATTGCAGGGCAAGTATCAGCTTCGCAAAGCTGGATAAAAACTAAGCAGCCGTATCAGTGCGCTTGTTTCTGGTTTTGAACTTTGCCCCGACATGCACCTCGTGGCGCTTCTGCGCCAGTTCGATCTGTTTCTGTCGCTCCGCCAGTGCGCGTTTCTTTTCTTCGCTGACTTTGCCGTGACAATGCGGGCAACTGATGCCCTGCTCGAACAGCGGTGATTGCCGCTCTTCGGGACTCAGTGGAAGGCGACAGGCGCGGCAGAACTGGTAATCGCCCGGCTTCAGACCGTGACCGACCGAGACCCGCTCGTCGAACACGAAGCATTCGCCTTCCCACATGGATTGTTCCTCCGGCACGGTTTCCAGGTATTTGAGAATGCCGCCCTGCAGGTGATAGACCTCGTCATAACCGAGGCTGCGCATGTAGGCCGTGGATTTCTCGCAGCGGATGCCGCCGGTGCAGAACATGGCGACCTTGGGTTTTTCCTTCAGGCTCGGGTTTTGCGCGACCCAATAGGGCAGTTCTGAAAAGCTGCGGGTCTTGGGGTTGACGGCACCCTTGAAGGTGCCGATGCCGACTTCGTAATCGTTGCGGGTGTCGATCAGGATGACGTCCGGATCGCTGATCAGCGCGTTCCAGTCTTCCGGCTTGACGTAGGTGCCGGCCATCTCGCTGGGTTTCACTTCCGGCACGCCGAGCGTGACAATTTCCTTCTTTAGCTTGACCTTGAGCCGGTAGAACGGCTGCTTGTCCGACCAGGACTCCTTGTGTTCGAGATCGGCCAAGCGGCCTTTGAAGATGTCGGCCGTGTGCAGATAATCCAGTACGGCGCGGATATCTGCTTCCAGCCCGGCGATGGTGCCGTTGACGCCTTCTTCCGCCAGCAGCAGGGTGCCGGTGATGTTGTGGGATTCGCAAAAGGCCAGCAAAGGTTCCCGCAATTCGCGGAAATCGGGCAAGGAGACGAACTTGTAGAGTGCGGCGGTCAGATAGCGTGGCATATTCGGTGGGCGGCAAACATCGGCATGGGTTGTGGAAGCGGCAATGGGCGTTTATCGGTCATCGAGCCGGATGTCCGCTTCCCAGGCATTGCCGTAGACCTTGCCGTTACGCGACATGATCAGCATCTGGTACATGCAGGTGAACCACATGAAGGCGGATGCAAGACTGTAGCCGAAGCCTCCGATAATCGTGAACCAGGCAAATGCAGGGTGCCATTTGGTAAGCCACCAGGAAAAGACGTCGAGAATCAGGAAGGCGAACGGCAGGGCGATCGTGACCTCTTTCAGCCAGCGTGGCACGTTGACGGCAAGGCTGAAGATCAGCGCCATGAAAAAGAAAATGAAGCTGATGCCGAACAGGTGGATGTGCGAAACCCGCGTCAGGTTTTGGATGCTGGCACCTTCATCGATGACGGCGGCTTTCTGCACATCCTCATATTGTGTGAAGTTCGGAATACCGGGAATTGCACTGTGGCACTTGATGCAGTGCTGTGCAAAGACTTCGCGGAAGCGCGGCTCCCACTCGGATTCCGGCGCACCCTTGCGAGCCCATTTGATGATCTCGGTGCGAACTTCCAACGGCGCCTTGTCCTGCATGGAGCCGTTCAGCTTGCTCTCCAGCGTGGTGCCGTTGCGATTACCGTAGTAGCTGTAAACCACATCGTCCAGCGACAGACCGACTTTACCGTCGGCCATGCCGTGCGTCATCATGATCTGCAGGCCGGCCATGCAGAGGCCAAGGCCGATGACCAGCAGATAGCCGATGAACAGCACTTTCAATGTCAACGGCAGATTGGGCAGGTTGAGCCAGTTGGGCCCGTTGCGATCAAATTTCATGAGGACTTTTGCTTTCCTTCAAGACGATAAGGTCTGCAGCCTGTCAAACTGCAGCCGTGCTGTGATAGCCGAGATCGGTAGGCAGTTTGCCGCCTTTCTTCAACCGGACTGCACAATATTTCACTTCGGCGATCTTGGCGAACGGATCCAGTGCCGGATTGGTCAGCAGGTTGGCCGCCGCTTCGTAGTAGCAGAAAGCGATGAAGACCGAACCTTGCGGTATGCCGTCATCGACACGCGCGATCAGCGAGATTTCGCCGCGGCGTGATTCGACGGTCAGGATATCGCCAGCCTTGGCGCCTACAGCTTCCAGATCCAGCGGGTGGATGCTGATGGTCGGTGCCGGTTCGATGGCATCCAGCACGCTTGCGCGGCGTGTCATGCTGCCGGTATGCCAGTGCTCCAACATGCGACCGGTAATCAGCACCATCGGGTATTCGCTGTCTGGACGTTCGGCGGCCGGGATGATATCGGCCGGTACCAGTTTGGCGCGGCCGTTGGGGCGAGGGAACTGATCCTCGAAAATGACTTCCTGACCCGGATCGCCTTCCTGCTCGCAAGGGTAGGTGACGCCGCCTTCGTTTTCCAGACGTTGCCATGTGATGCCGGCAATGCTTGGCATGGCTTGGCGCATTTCGTTGAACACGTCTTCAGGGCCGGCATAATTCCATGGCAGGCCAAGACGCTTGCCCAGTTCCTGGATGATCCACAGGTCCTGGCGTGCATCACCCGGAGGGGTCAGTGCAGGACGGCCGATCTGCACCAGGCGGTCAGTGTTGGTGAAGGTGCCGAGTTTTTCTGCATGGGTGCTGGCCGGCAGGATGACATCGGCCAGATAGGCAGTCTCGGTCATGAAGATGTCCTGTACTACCAGATGATCGAGCGCGGCAAGACCGGCACGGGCATGGTTGGCGTCGGGATCGGACATGGCAGGGTTCTCACCCTCGATATACATGCCGGTGATCTTGCCTTCGCAAGCGGCATCGATGATCTCGACCACGGTCAGGCCAGGCTTGCTGTCGAGTTCGGTTTTCCACAATGCTTCGAACTTGGCGTGGGCTTCCGGGTTGTCGACGCGGACATAGTCCGGGAAACTCATCGGAATCAGGCCAACGTCGGAGGCGCCCTGTACGTTGTTCTGGCCGCGCAGTGGATGCAGGCCGGTACCACGACGGCCGACCTGGCCGGTGACCATGGACAGTGCGATCAGGCAGCGTGCATTGTCGGTGCCGTGTACGTGTTGCGAGACACCCATACCCCAGAGGATGATCGAACCCTTGGAGGTGGCATATAGTCTGGCAACCTGGCGCAAGGTTTCTGCGTCGATACCGCAGATCGGTGCCATCAATTCCGGTGTGTAATCCAGGACGTTGGCCTTCAGCGCCTCGTAATTTTCGGTGCGGTTTCGGATAAATTCCTCGTCTGCCAGGCCTTCGGTGATGATGACGTTGAGCATGGCATTGAGCATGGCGACGTCAGTATCCGGCTTGAAGGCCAGATGGTGTGTGGCCAGACGTGCCAGTTCGGTACGGCGTGGATCCATCAGCACCAGCTTGGCGCCTTTCTTCACGGCGTTCTTGATGAAGCTCGCCGCAACCGGGTGGTTGACGATGGGGTTGGCGCCGATGACGACAATCACTTCAGCGTACTGTACGTCCGCAATCGGGTTGGATACCGCGCCGGAGCCGACGCCTTCCAGCAGAGCAACTACCGAGGAGGCATGGCAAAGGCGAGTGCAGTGGTCAACGTTGTTGGTGCCAAAACCGGTGCGTACCAGTTTCTGGAACAGGTAGGCTTCCTCATTGCTGCCCTTGGCCGAACCGAAGCCGGCCAGCGCATACTTGCCTTTTTCCTTGATGATTTTTTTGAAGCCGCTGGCAGCGAGATCCAGTGCCTCTTCCCAGCTCGCTTCGCGGAATGTGGCAAACGGATTGGCCGGATCCATGACGAAGTTGGCCAATTTTGGTGCATCCGCCTTCCGGATCAGCGGTTTGGTCAGACGATGCTGGTGTTTCGGGTAGTCGAAACCGTAGCGGCCCTTGACACATAGGCGGCCCTGATTGGCCGGACCGTCCTTGCCGGTGACCTGGACGATGCGGTTGTCCTTGACGTGGTAGGTGAGCTGGCAGCCGACGCCGCAATAGGGGCAGACCGAATCCACGGTCTTGTCCGGTACGACCAGAGCAGCGTTCTTCGCAGGAGCCAGAGCGCCGGTCGGGCAGGCTTGTACGCATTCGCCGCAGGTGACGCAGGTAGAGTCGCCCATAGGGTCGCCCATGTCGAAAACGATCTCGGAATGTGCGCCACGGAAGGCGTAACCAATGACGTCATTGACCTGCTCTTCGCGGCAGGCGCGCACGCAGCGTGTGCACTGGATGCAGGCATCGAGGTTGACGGCGATGGCCGGGTTGGAAAGGTCGGCATCAGGCGACATGCGCGGTTCGAAACGCGGATTGGCGACGCCCATCTTGTTCGCCCAATAGGTCAGTTCATTGTCCGGTTTGTAATCCTGTTTGCCTTGCGCGCTGGGCATGTCGGACAACAGCAGTTCCAGCACCATCTTCTGCGAGGCCACGGCACGTTCGCTGTTGCTGGTGACTTCCATGTCGGCCTTGGGAGCACGGCAGCAGGAGGGCGCCAGCACCCGTTCACCCTTGATCTCGACCATGCAGGCGCGGCAGTTGCCGTCCGGCCGTAGTCCCTCGGTGTAGCACAGATGCGGAATCTCAACGCCGTGGCGCTGGGCGGCCTGGATAATGGTCTCGCCCTCGAAGGCTTCGACGGATTCGCCATTCAGGTTGAAGGCGATGGTTTTTGGCAGGTGGCTGGGTGCGTTCATGATTCGATTTCCTACTTGGCTGATAAGCCAGTCAATTCGTCAGGGAAGTACTTGATGACACTGCGGATCGGGTTTGGTGCGGCCTGGCCCAGACCGCAGATCGAAGCGTCCATCATGGCGCTGGAAAGTTCTTCCAGCAGCGGTTGGTCCCACTGCGCTTTTTCCATCAGTTTGACGGCCTTGGAAGTACCTGCACGGCATGGCGTGCATTGTCCGCAGGATTCATCTTCAAAGAACTTGATGGCATTCAGTGCCAGATCGCGCGCCTTGTCATGTTGCGAGAAGACGACCACGGCGGCGGAACCGATGAAGCAGCCGTATTGGTTCAGGGTGTCAAAATCGAGCGGGATATCGCCCATGCTGGCCGGCAAGATGCCGCCGGAAGCGCCGCCCGGGAAGTAACCGTAGAATTCATGGCCATCCAGCATGCCGCCGCAATACTCGTCGATCAGTTCGCGTATGGTAATGCCGGCGGGGGCGAGGTGCACGCCCGGTTTCTTCACGCGGCCGCTGACTGAGAAGGAGCGCAGGCCTTTGCGTTCGTGTCGGCCATAGGAGGTGAACCATTGCGCGCCTTTTTCCACCAGATCGCGTACCCAGTAAACGGATTCCATGTTGTGTTCCAGCGTCGGACGGCCGAACAGGCCGACTTCGGCGAGGAAAGGCGGGCGCAGGCGCGGCATGCCGCGTTTGCCTTCGATGGATTCGACCATGGCCGATTCCTCGCCGCAGATGTAGGCGCCGGCACCGCGGCGCAGCTCGATCTCCGGCATGGCGGCCGGTGGATTGGCTTTCAGTTTGGCCAGTTCGGTTTCCAGAATCTGGCGGCAACCGGCATATTCGTCACGCAGGTAGATCCAGATCTTGCTGATGCCGACCACCCAGGCCGCGACCAGCATGCCTTCGAGGAAGCGGTGCGGATCGAGTTCCAGGTAGTGCCTGTCCTTGAACGTGCCGGGTTCGCCTTCGTCGATATTGACCGCCATGTAGCGGGGGGCTTCGTAGCCTGCGACGATGCGCCATTTGCGGCCGACCGGGAAGCCGGCGCCACCGAGGCCGCGAAGGCCGGAGTCTTCCATGATGCCCATGATGTATTCAGGAGTGTGCTTGTCGGCGACACAGTCCTGATAGAGTTGGTAGCCACCATTGGCCTTGTATTGCTCGAACGAAATATAGTTGCTCACTGCCGCCTTGGTCGCTTTGGCTTCGACCTTTTCCAGTACGCTCGGTACGTCGGCGTGGTCCACCGGATTCTGGCCGACCACCGCGACTGGGGCGTGCTGGCAACGGCCAACGCATGGGACGGGTTGTACGCGTACACCATCGCCCAGGCTGTCCTTCAGCTTGCTGATCAGCTCACGGGCGCCGAACATGTCGCAGGTCACCGATTCGCAGACGCGCACGGTCAGCGCCGGCGGCGGCGTTTGGCCTTCCTTGACGACGTCGAAATGATGATAGAAGGTCGCGACTTCATAGGCTTCGGTCTGCGACAGTTTCATTTCTGCAGCCAGTGCCGCCAGATGGCGCGAGGAAATGTGACCGTATTTGTCCTGAATCTTGTGCAGGTGCTCGATCAGCATGTCCGGTGCACGTGAAGCATCGCCGAGCAGGGCGGCAATCTCTTCACGAGCGGCAGGGTCCACCATGCGGCCTTTGGGTTTGCCCTGTTTTTTCTTCAACAGGGATTGGTCTATCACTGCGGTAGGTGCTTCAACTTGCGACATGTAAACACTGCCTCTTAAAATTTTGAGCTATTAGGTTGATGATGTTTTTACTGCAAGATCAGTATCTCGCCCTTGCCGTCATTGGCGATGTCCCCTGCGTAACGCTGCACGCGATTCTTGTCTATTTTAGCGAATTTGCTCGGTAATTCACCAAAAGACTTGAACATCAGGCTTAGATAAGGCAGCGTGTGTGCGCCGCAATCCTGCAGAGTGGCATGCATGACCGGTTTGCTGGTCAGTAGCAGGGTGCCGCGCCGCATGCCATAGCCTACATAGGCGCCGACTGTGCCCAGCACGCCGATGGTGCCGGCCAGCATGCGCGAAGCGCAGTAGCTGCCGGCATTGCCTTCTATCAGCAGGGTGCCGCGGCGCATTTGGTCGCCGACACGATCGCCCGCATTGCCGGTAACGATCACGGTGCCGCCTTTCATGCCCTTGCGATCACCGGGAATGGCGGCCGCCAGGAAGTCGCCTGCATTGCCGTGAATGTGTATCAGGCCGCCGGACATGCCGCTGGCAGCGTAAGCATCTACATCGCCATGCACGGTCAGTTCGCCGCCGTCTATCTGAAAACCGAGGTAGGCGCCGGCGTCGCCATTGACGGTGATCGTGCCGGATTTCATCTTGCTGCCGATGTAATCCAGCTTGGCATCGCTGTTGGCAAAGACGATATTGGCGGTATCCTCGCCATGCAGGTCGAAGGCATCATCGACACGTAATTGTTTCCTGCCGTATGGCAACAAGATGGCTGCAATATCCGCCTTGGATTTGCCAGCAAGCTGGTCCGGCGTCAGCGCGGATAAATCCACACGTTGCTGCAACGCTGTTTTGAGAGTAAAGGTCAGAGCGCTCATGCTTGTACTTCCGCAGTCAGGTCGTTCAGGGTCGGGTCGGCCATGATGTCGCGCAGATGGAACTGAAACTGTCCCAGCTTGCCGCCATAATTGCCTGCCGAAATTCGTTTGATGCCGTTTTTCGCACCCAGTTCGCAGGCGGCGGCGATACCGACGCGGGTCGCCTTGCGGATGTCGAGGTCGGTCAGGCCGTCGATGACGATTTCCATCACCGACTCGATGTCGGGCGACAGTTCAGTTTTGGTCAGGCCTTTAAGTGTCGGGCAGAATGCGTCGTTGGTCGAGGCGAACATGGCCTTGTACCTGGAGCCGACCTTGGAGCCGGAGCGTACGACCCCGCCGGGGAAAGGCATGATGACGTTGGGAATCTTCTTCATGGCTTCGATTGCCGCTTCACAGGCAGCCAGTGCCTGAGGCTGTGATTCAGCCAGCACCAGGAAGTTGCCGCCGCCGACAGCACGCACCATGCCGGTGGTTTCCTCGGTGATGAACTCGCCGTCCATCACCGGCACGCGCCAGTAACGTTTGCCGCCGAATTGCTTGGAAATCTGGAAACCGTCGCCGAAGAAGCGCAGGTTCTTGCCGAGGCTGATTGGGGTTACTTCTTCCTTGCTGCCTTCGATGCCGGAGAAAGCGGCGGCCGTTGGGCAGGTCAGGATGCACTGGCCCATGCGGGTTTCCAGCTGTTTCATCAGTACCGC
>DLMX01000065.1:35909-50140 GCA_002479405.1 Methylophilaceae bacterium UBA7525 | reverse complement strand
TCGATGCCGGCTTCGACGCCGCAACCGATGACGGAAGTGGCGAAGCCGGTCATGGCGTTGGCGGCGTTGTAGGCCCATTTCAGGTTTTGCGCGGTGATGATGACGCGCGTGCCGCGCATGTTGAATGCTTCGGCAAAGGTATCGTCGATGTGGACGCCGTTAATGATCATTGCGCAGCCTTATGATAAGAGTCAAAGAGCATCATTGTGTAACCTTATAATTTATGTCGATAAGCATTATTCTGATTTCTCCCGTCGGCCTTCGCAGGCTTGGATAATCACCTTGCCGCGGCCGCCTTCGGCGATTTCGTCGTCGCGTACCTTGAAATTCTCCATATTGATGGTGTGATAGCGGTCGAAATATTTTTTGAGGTCTTTTTCAATACCACGGTCGAACTCTGGTCTGACCGTGTGAGTGCTACCCCAAGTCACCTTGACCACCTGGCCGTTGCGAACCACCAGTTCACCGTCCTTGAATACATAATCCGGCTTGGCGAACATGGCTTCGCGATCCGGTTGGTCGGTGTAGACGGTGATGTCGGCACCCGCGCCAACGCCCAGATGGCCGCGATCATGCAATCCGACCAGTTTTGCAGCGCCGGCACGGGTCATGATGGCGATTTCGTAGAGGCTGTATTCACGGTCGATCGAACTCAGCGTGCTCATGGCCTGTGCATCGAGGTTGAGCTTGGCGAACGTGTCGTTGCGGAAGCTCTTGTCCATCAGCAGACGGATCAGGTGCGGGTAACTGGTGAAAGGCGCGCCGTTGGGGTGATCGGTGGTGAGGAAGATGCGCCAAGGGTCTTCCATCAGCAGGAATATCTCCAGACCGATGGCCCATTGCAGGGCGTTGACGAAGTTCTGGTCCTTGTATTTGAACGGCACCACACCGCAGCCGGCGTCGCATTCGATATCCATGATGACGGATTTTTTCGGGCTGCCATGACCGGCATTGGCGAACTGGCGCATATTGTCGCCGGAGGCTGTCACCGTCTGGCCGAACAGAATCTGGCCGACGTCGGCGGAAATGTTCTTGTGCTTGTTCAGTGCTTCGGCGATCGCCGCTGCGCCGGAGGAGAATTTGCGGTCACCTTCGGTGCCGTAGCTGTGGAACTGGATATGGGTGAGGTGCATGGGGAAGCCCTCGGAGGCGCCCATGGTTTTTAGCGTGGTCTCCATGTTGCCGGGCACGCCGAGGTTGTTGCCATGCACATGCAAGGGATGGGGCACGCCCAGTTCATGCACCGCGCGTGAAAGCGCTTTCAACACATCGCGCGGTGAAACTTGATAGTGCGTGTTCAGTTCGTCCAGATCCAGCGCACGCTGGTTGAACTTGAAGGCATTAATGCCGCCCGGGTTGACCACCTTGATGCCAATGGCCTGGCTGGCGTGCAGCGTCCAGGCGACATAATCGTTGATGGCGTTCTGGTCTTGTTTGGCGGTCAGCATACGTAGAAAGAAATCGTCGCTGCCAAGCATGGCATAGCCACCCTTGTCGATAATTGGGGTGTCTCCCATTTCCAGATGGGTCTGGCGAGCATTCACCGGCATCATTGCCGGTTCGAAACCGGCGGTGTAACCCATTTCGGCATAACGGTAGCCGGTGGTCAGGGTCGACGGCGCGGCGTGGCCGCAACCGGCGCGGCAATGTTCGGTGTGGGCGACAAGGTCGCCACGATGGTCTTCCGGCAGCATCATACGGGCGATATTGACTTTGCCGCCACCGATGTGGGTGTGCATGTCGATGGCGCCGGCCATGACTATCTTGCCGCGCAGGTCGTATTCCTCGTCAATTTTTTCGCCATCGTGCTGACCCTCAACGATGCGGCCATCGCGGATATAAATATCCGTGACCTTGCCGTCGACCTGATGTGCGGGATCGTAGACTTTGCCGCCTGTAAGTTTAATCAGCATGTTTCTAATCCAGTTGTGTTGCGGCTTCGATTGCGTCAATTACTGCTGCCAGTGATGGCAGGGCGCTTTTACGCAATCCGGCTAATGGGAGAGTGACCGAGCTGTCGATACGGAACATGGTGCCAGCATGGTCGAGTCCGGGCGTGCCGACCGGGATGAAGACATCGGGTTCGTGCTCGAATTGCATGGCGGCATGGCCGATGACGATGGTCGGTGCAGCGCTTGCCGGCGGGGTCTTTTCTGGTTGAAAGCAGCTGATCCAGAGTAGGGCGTCGGTTTCGCCGTTATCCAACATGCGTTCGGCGTCGAACTGCCAAGGGTCGTATTCCGGGAAGCCACGCTGCAGACTGTTGCGCACTGGGTAACCGCTGATCCAGGTGCTGGTCTGGTTCACGCTGTAGTCGCCTTCGCTGCCGCCGAGCGGCAGACCGGAAGCACGGGTCTTTTCGTTGAGCTTGATGACGGTTTCCGTAATGTTCTGTACGGTGAGCTCGGCATACGGAAAATCGAACGCGCTGCTGATCCATGTTACTACGCTGTATTTCGCCGCCTGCAGACGCTCTGCCAGTTTTGCAAGTTCTGCAACCGGGATGTCCGCAACGCTGTCAGCCTGCAGCTGTTTGCCCGCGATCAGCGCGCGTAAGGCGGCGGTAACATCCGGCAACTGTTCGATATCGCATTCCAGCACCGTGGGTTTGACACCGGCCGGTGAAATGCCTTGTGAGGTATCCAGGCCACGTCCTCCGAGGTAGACGACTTCACGTTTGGAAGTATCTTGGTCGAACATGGTTTCGCTGTTCCAAATGGTACGTTCGAAGAAGCGCGGGTTATAGCTGACGATATCGGTACCGATTATCAGCAGCAGATCCACACGGTTACGTACTTCAGTCAGCGTGGTAACCATCCAGCCGGAGTTTTGCACCACAAGCGTGTTGCGCAGGGTGCTATAGCTGTTCATATGGTCAAGCGTGGCGCCGGTGCGGTCAGCCAACTGCATGACTGCGCGCATGCCTTGTACCTCTGTGCCCAGTCCGGCAATCAGAGGCTGGTTGGCCTTTTTGAGAATTTCAGCTGCCTTGGCAATCGCTTCTTGCAATGTTGAAGATTTGTCAGCGATGCGTGGGCTGGTATCGACCAACGGACGCTGGAAGAATTGCACGCTTCTGGCGCAGGTGTTCGGGCTTACTTCCAGTATGCCGGATGCGTTCCGGCTCACGGTCAGGTCATCACACAGTAAGCCGCAGGCAGGGCAGGCAACGTGCTCGTGGATCGTGCTGTTTGAATCAGTTTGGCTTTTGCCCGAACTTTGCATTTGATTCTCTCTTATTCAAAGCATTTGAATTGTTTCCGACTTGACCACAGTTATTCTGCGTAAGTATTCGGATCATGGATTATGCAAGCGATATGAAATGATGGTCAATGCGGAATAACACCATAAAAGCCCATCAATTCTAGCATTTGTCAGGCATTGACTGAAGTGTGTTGAACCTGTCGAGGCCGATTTTTACTGGAATGGTGGAGAAAACAACTGAATGGCAAGTTATCAAAGCGTTGTCTGCTACGATACAATTACACTTTTATTGATTCCCATCCGACCAACTGATCCTCTTATGTCATTCGCTGATCCCGTTTTGCAAGAAGCCGTGCATGTATCGACGACCGCCAGATTGCACATGGGATTTTTTGATCTGAATGGCGGACTTGGCCGCCGTTTTGGCAGTATCGGCGTTTCACTGGATCAACCCAGCACGGTGCTGACTGCATGGCGCACGCCCGAGTTTTCGGCGGAGGGGCCGGGGGCTGCGCGTGCGGTGGCGGTGGCTGAAAAAATCGGCAGGGCACTCAAACTGGATGGGGGTATGCATATGCAGTTGACGGAAGTCATCCCCGAGCATTCGGGATTGGGTTCCGGCACGCAAATGTCACTGGCAGTGGGTTTGGCGCTTAACAAGCTCTATCAGCTCGGTTTGATCCTGCAGGATGTGGCCTTGCTGACAGAGCGCGGGGCGCGTTCAGGTATAGGCTTGGGTACTTTTGCCGAAGGTGGCGTGGTCATTGATGGTGGCAGGGGTCCGCAGACGCTGGTGCCACCTGTGATTGCACGGGCAGACTTTCCTGAGGAATGGCGCATTATCCTGATTTTCGACCGCTCTGATGTCGGGGTGCACGGCAGCGAAGAGATGGAAGCCTTCCGCACTTTGGGCGAGTTTCCTGCCGATATTGCTGCGGAACTGTGCCGCAGGGTGTTGATGCAGGCATTGCCGGCGTTGGCCGAGCATGACCTGCAGACATTTGGCGCGGCGATACGGGAGTTGCAGGAGCGTACAGGCGATTATTTTGCGCCGGTTCAGGGCGGGCGCTATGCCAGTGCGCGCGTGGCCAAGGCGCTGGAGTGGTTTGATGAGCAGGGTTTGCAGTGTTTTGGGCAAAGCTCCTGGGGTCCGACCGGTTTTGCGGTCCTGGCCAGCCAGGAACAGGCAGAGCAATGTCTCGAAACACTCCAAGACAGGTATGTAGGAGACAGAAATGTTTCATTTTTGTTGTGCAAGGGGCGAAACCGGGGTGGGGTGCTGCGTGATGTCAACTGAAGCTGGTTCTGAATTCACACACTTTAAATTGAAGTCGCCATCCTAATCGGCACACTCCTAAATGGTTTAATAGATGGATCACAATGCTATTCAGTTTAAAATTTGAGAACTAAAGGTTAAGTAAATGGATAAAAAAGTATCGATTCTGCATTTAATTACTGCAGCCAAGAATGCCAGCCCGTTTGACGTCAATATGGCTTATGACGCCGGCTTCGACAAAATCATGGCCTACACCAACATCGAGCAGAATGAAGTGACGGGCCTGGTGCAGGATGCCATTTTCTCGCGCAGTCCGAGCGGTGTTCAGCGTGAATGTGTATTCATAGGCGGTCGTGATATCGATGTGGCCATGGATATGCTGGCAACTGCGCGCGCGTCCATGGTGCCGCCATTCGAGGTTTCGGTTTTCGCTGATCCATCTGGTGCCTTTACAACAGCTGCCGGCATGATGGCCAAGGTGGAGCAGCACTTGAAGAAGAATTTTGGCGGCGATCTTACCGGGCGCAAGGTCAGTATATTCGGGGCGACCGGCCCGGTAGGCGGCTGTACCGCAGTGATTGCAGCAAAATATGGCGCTGAGGTGGAACTGGTGGCACATCGCACGATGGCTACCGTCGAGGCCAAGGCTGACTCCTATAACAAGCGCTATGGCGTCAATATCAAGTGTGTTGATGGCAGTAGCGATGCTCTCAAGATAGAGGTGCTGAAGAATACCGATATCGCCCTTTGCTGTGCTGCCGCTGGCGTGCGTGTCATGACCCTCGCGCAAATGGCGGAATCCTTCCGTTTAAAAGTGGTGGCAGATGTCAATGCAGTGCCGCCGACTGGTGCGGAGGGCGTTGATGTAATGGCTGACGGCGTTGCCATCAAGGGAACCCAGGCCTACGGCATTGGTGCATTGGCTATCGGTAACGTGAAATACAAGACCCAGCATAATTTGTTGAAACAGATGCTGGAGAGTGAGCAGAAGCAATACCTGGATTTCCTCTCCGCTTTCGAGATGGCACGCAAAAGCCTCTGAGCTTTAAATTGACTTCAGTACAGTCGTCTGAAAAATAACAAGAAAATCGTTATAGCTTCGGTGTCTGCCCGGCCTTTCGTGCAGGCTGCAGTCGCTGCCGGCTATGAGGTGATTGCGCTGGATGCTTTTTCTGATAGTGATACCGGCCAGCTTGCAAACAGTCTGCATGCGTTGAAATACAGTGATGGCGCGTTTGATGCGGCCGAGCTGGAATCAACTCTGAAAGCAATCACATTGCAAGGGCCGTTTGGTTTTGTCTATGGCAGCGGGTTCGAAACACAGCCGGCATTATTGGCTATGGTCGAGCAGTACATGCCGCTGATAGGTAACTCTATGCGCGTGGTGCGCAATATGAAGCGTGCCATCACATTTTTCGCCTTGCTCGATGTGCTGAATATTCCACGCCCGCCGGTTTGTCTGCAGCAGATGTCGGATGAGGAGCTGGCATCGGCCTCCTGGCTGACCAAAAGGAATGGCGGGTCAGGGGGCACGCATATCCGCCGTGCCACTGTACATGTCCCGCTGAAGTCGGGCAGCTACTATCAGCAGGAGATAGAGGGAATTCCGGTTTCCCTGCTTTTTGCTGCAGATGGCATGAATGTAAAAGAGGTCGGTTTCAACCAGCAGTGGCTGGCGCCGACGGCCTTGATGCCATATCGCTATGGCGGGGCGGTCAGTCATGCCGAGTTGCCGAAAGCCGTCAGGCAGCAGTTGCTGACCGCTGCACGGAAGCTGACCAGCGCCGTGGGTCTGCGAGGGTTGAACAGCATAGACGCTATCATGCAGGGCGAGCGTGTCTGGGTGCTGGAGCTGAACCCGCGCCTGACTGCCACGTTCGATCTGTATCCGGCGGAGCACGGACAGTTGTTTGAGCTGCATATGCAGGCCGCAGCCGGTAGTCTGGCCAATTGGCCGCAATTGAGCGAAAAGGCTAGAGCGCACTACATCGTGTATGCGCCGGAAAATATCAACCTGCCGGAAAGCTTCGACTGGCCTGAATGGACCGCCGATATCCCGGCAACCGGTGCGCTGATCAAGGCAGGAGAGCCGCTTTGTACTGTGACTGCCGAGGCCGATAGCGCCGGACAGGCGGTGACACTGATGGCGGAACGGGTGAAAGTGCTGGCCAAGGCGCTGATCTGAGTTATAGAGCGCCGGGATA
The DNA here is from genome assembly GCA_002479405.1 of Methylophilaceae bacterium UBA7525. Classification (GTDB taxonomy): domain Bacteria; phylum Pseudomonadota; class Gammaproteobacteria; order Burkholderiales; family Methylophilaceae; genus UBA6140. Next base: position 43,456 of record DLMX01000065.1, on the reverse strand, counting down.
TGGCAAACAGAGCTATGGCAAATAGAGCGATAGAAACAGGACTGGAAATCAAGACACGGGATAAGGAAGCAATATGAGTGAACAACAAACCACGATCGATACCAGCCGCTGGCCCAGTGTCAATCAACTGACCAATCCGCTGGTGCAATATCTGGTGGATAACGCCGATACCTTGCGTCTGGGTGTGGAAAAACTGGATAACGGCTGCACCATCATCGATGCAGGCATCCGCCATCATGGCGGATTGGAAGCCGGCCGTCTAATCGCCGAGATTTGCATGGGCGGTCTCGGCCATATCAGCTTGCAGACTTCGCAGACATTCCCGCATTGGCCCTGGATGTTGTCCGTACATTCCTCCAATCCGGTGCTGTCCTGCCTCGGCAGTCAGTATGCCGGCTGGAGCCTGGCACATGAAAAGTTCTTCTCATTGGGGTCCGGCCCGGGTCGTGCGTTGGCTGGCCGCGAGGAGCTGTACAAGGAGCTCGGCTATCAGGACAAGGCAGAAAAAGCCTGTCTGGTGCTGGAGAGTGACAAGGCGCCGCCTGCCGAAGTGATCGAGAAGGTCTCGCGCGATACCGGCGTCAAGCCGGAAAACCTGACCTTTATTCTGACGCCGACGCGCAGTCTGGCCGGTACCGTGCAGATCGTCGCTCGTGTGCTGGAAGTGGCGATGCACAAGATCCATACTTTACATTTCCCACTGGAACACGTGGTCGATGGCATGGCCAGTGCGCCACTGCCACCGCCGGCGCCGGATTTTCTCATCGGCATGGGACGCACAAACGATGCCATCCTGTTTGGTGGCCACGCGCACCTGTTCGTCAAGGGTTCGGATGAGGCTGCGGCCAAACTGGCGCAGGAGTTGCCGAGCAGCGCTTCGCGCGACTATGGCCGTCCGTTTGCCGAAGTGTTCAAGGCAGTCAACATGGATTTCTACAAGATCGATCCCATGCTGTTCAGTCCGGCGGCGGTCACGGTAACCGCGTTGGAATCCGGTAAGAGTTTCACTGGCGGCAAGCTGGATGCTGCGTTGCTGGACCAGTCTTTCGGCTTTAATGCCTGATCGCGAACTGTGCAAGCCGTCACCAGAATTCCGGTATTCACCGATGACCCCGGCTGGCACGGCAAGCGCCTGAGTGAGGCATTTGCCGCCCGGGGGCTAGAGGCGATATTTGTCTCGCTCAAAGACTGTGCACTGGATATCCTGCCGGGTCGTGCTGGTGTCATCATTCCCGGGTTTGAGGATGGGCTTCCGGCCGGCGCGTTCGTGCGTGGTGTACCCGGCGGCACGTTACAGCAGGTCATTGCGCGGCTCGATATCCTGCACGCGCTGAAGATGCTGGGTGTGCTGGTCTATAACGACGGTCGTGCCGTAGAGCGTACGGTTGACAAGGCCATGACCAGCTTTCTGTTGCATCATCATGACGTTTCTACACCGCCTACCTGGGTCTGTGAATCGCGCCATCATGCGCAACAGGTGCTACAGCGCGAGACCATGGCCGGGCATGCGTTGGTCATGAAGCCCTTGTTCGGTTCGCAGGGCATGGGTGTGCGCAGGCTGGAGGCGGGCGATACCTTGCCTGTGCCGATGGAGCAGCATGTGGAAGGGCTCTATTACCTTCAACGCTATGTCGATAGCGGCGAGGGTGCCTGGCATGACTATCGCGTGTTCATTATCAACGGCAGGGCAGTTGCGGCTATGGTTCGTCATGGCTGCAGCTGGGTCAACAATGTGGCCTTGGGTGCCCGTTGTGAGCCGGTCGCCGTTGATGGCGAAGTGGCTGAGCTGGCGCTGGCGGCGGCGCAGGCGGTGGAGATCGACTATTGTGGCGTTGATGTCATCCGGGACCGCCAAGGCAAGCTTTCGGTGCTGGAGGTCAACAGCATTCCGGCCTGGAAAGGCCTGCAGACCTCAACCGAGATCGATATTGCGCAGGCGCTGGCCGATGATTTTTGCGCAAAACTTCGCGTTTCGCAGCCCGATCTGCAATCGATTGCCGGATAACCGTCATGCAGCTTGAAATGCGACTCGCAGCGAAGTTCAAGGCAGCCTGTATCGCCGAGCTGGAAGCAGTCAAACCGGGCAATGTCCATATGCTTTCGGATGGCCACGGTATGACGGTGCAGGATTTCCTGCGCAGTGCTGAAGTCGCTTCCGGCGTCATCGCGCAAGCTGATTTGAGCGCAGGTCAGCGCATCCTGCAAGCAGTGCAGGCGACGAATGAAGCGGTCGGCTGCAACACCAACCTCGGTATCATTTTGCTCTGTGCGCCGCTGATACAGGCTGCATTGAATGCGGGTGGTGCCATCACGCAGAAAGATGTGCAGGCTGTACTCGAGCAACTGACGATCAAAGATGCGAATGACGCCTTTGCCGCCATTCGCATCGCCAATCCTGCGGGGCTTGGGCATAGCGAACATCATGATGTGGAGTCGTCGGCCAGCGTAACCCTGCTCGAGGCCATGCAAGAAGCGGCTGACAGGGACCTGGTCGCCCGCCAGTACGCCTATGGTTTTCAGCAGGTGTTTGAGGGGCTCGCCTACTATCGGCAGTTGCTGATGCGCTGGGAGCGGTCGGCTTGGGCGACCAGTGCGCTGTATCTGTATTTCCTGACGCATTTTCCGGATAGTCATATTGCCCGCAAATATGGTGTCGGGCAGGCGGAAAGCGTGTGCCACGAAGCGGCTGCATACTGGCAGGAACTGGATGCTCGCGACAATCCCAAGACTTATCTGCGGCCTTTGCTGGATTTCGACCAGGCGTTGAAAGCGCAGGGCATCAATCCCGGTACCAGTGCCGATATGACGGTGGCGGTTTTGCTGCTGTATGGGTTGCAAGTCAGCGAATCATGAAATCAACCTGGAGAACTTACAGAGATATTCTGCAAAGTAAATTTGCAGAAATGAGTTCAAACTAATGCGTTGTCGTAGTAATATCCTAGGTCTTGAGATTTTCACGCCGTGAACTTCACGGTTCATGGTTCGTAATACGAATTCAACAATTCTGATTTAATTTAAATGCGCACCTGAAGGAGGAGCTATATGGCTAACTTACTCGAACAACTAAAAAGCATGACTACTATCGTTGCGGATACCGGCGACGTTGAAGCGATCAAGAGTGTCAAGCCTGTTGACGCAACCACCAATCCATCCCTGCTGTTGAAGGCAAGCACATTGCCTCAGTATGCACATTTGATTGATGAATCAATTGCCTATGCAAAAGCCCAGGGCGGTAGCAAGGAAGCGCAAATCGAAAATGCTGCAGACAAGCTGGCTGTGCTGATTGGTGTTGAAATCTCCAAGGTTGTTCCTGGTCGCATCTCCACCGAAGTGGATGCCCGCCTGTCTTTCAATATCGACAAAATGGTGGCCAAGGGCCGCAAGTTGATCCAACTATATCAGGACGCAGGTGTGGGCAAGGATCGTGTGCTGATCAAGCTGGCTTCTACATGGGAAGGCATCAAGGCTGGTGAAATCCTGGAAAAGGAAGGCATCAACTGTAACCTGACATTGCTGTTCGGCTTCGGTCAGGCTCGTGCCTGTGCTGAAGCTGGCGTATTCCTGATTTCCCCCTTCGTCGGCCGTATTCTGGACTGGTACAAGGCCAAGAATCCAGGTACTGAATATACTCAGGAAACCGACCCGGGCGTGGTTTCTGTCCGTAACATCTACTCGTACTACAAAGAGCATGGCTACAAGACTGTGGTCATGGGCGCCTCTTTCCGTAACACAGGCGAACTGATCGCTCTGGCCGGTTGTGACCGTCTGACGGTTTCCCCTAACTTGTTGCAGGATCTGGCAGCGACTGAAGGTACGCTGGCACGTGTTCTGACAGACAACGGTGCAAGCAAGACAGCACCAGCCAAAATGACGGAAGAGGAATTCCGCTTTGCGCTGAACCAGGATGCCATGGCAATCGAGAAGTTGTCAGAAGGCATTCGCGGTTTCGTGGCAGACCAGATCAAGCTGGAAACAGCACTGGCTGAAAAGCTGTAAGCAGTTCAGTTTTCAAGAAGTCTGACCTGGTGCCATTCGTCAGTTTGCGTTGACATCAGGTCGTCTCGCACTTTAAGATTAAAGTCCGACTTTTTTCTTAAAAGTAGCAAAAATTCGTAACCTAATTGGAGGAAGTATCGTGGCATTAACACAAATGGCTTTAGATTCATTGGATTTTGACGCAACCGTTGCACTGGCTGAAAAGGTTGCTCCACACGTTGACATTCTGGAAATCGGTACTCCATGCATCAAGCACAACGGTATCAAGCTGCTGGAAACTCTGCGCGCCAAGTTCCCAAACAACAAGATCCTGGTTGACCTGAAGACCATGGACGCTGGCTTCTACGAAGCTGAGCCTTTCTACAAGGCTGGTGCTGACATCTGTACAGTTCTGGGTACTGCTGATCTGGGTACTATCAAGGGTGTTATCGACGTTGCCAACAAGTACGGCAAGGAAGCTCAAATCGACTTGATCAACGTTTCTGACAAGGCTGCTCGTACACAAGAAGCTGTCAAGCTGGGCGCACACATCATCGGCGTTCACACTGGTCTGGACCAACAAGCTGCTGGCGGTACACCTTTCACCGACCTGGCACTGATCGCTGGCCTGAAGACAGGCGTAAAGATCTCTGTTGCTGGTGGCGTCAAGGCTTCCACAACCAAGCAAGTTAAAGATGCTGGCGCTGACATCATCGTTGCTGGTGCTGCTATCTACGGTGCTGCTGACCCGGCTGCTGCTGCTGCTGAAATCACTGCACTGGCACACTAAGCTGGTGAAAATCGAGCCCTCTTGAGGGCTCGATTTTTTTATACATGCAACTAATATAATTCCGCATTCGCGGCAATCCCATTACTAAAACTCGAGGTTAAAATGACTACCCATCGTCAACTTATCGTAAAAAAGATTTCAAGCGTTCTTGAAGCTACCGATAATTCTTATGATGAAAATCTAACGAACATGCTGGACAAGGCATCTCGTATTTTCATTACAGGTGCTGGTCGCTCAGGGTTGGTAGCAAGATTCTTCGCAATGCGTTTGATGCACGGCGGTTATGAAGTCTATATCGTCGGCGAAATCGTGACACCAAGCATCCGCGAAGGCGATTTGTTTATCGTCATCAGTGGTTCCGGTGAAACTGAAACCATGATTGCCTTCAGCAAGCGTGCGAAGCAAGTCGGTGCGAAAATGGTACTCATCTCCACCAAGAGCAAGTCCACGATTGCAGACATGTCCGACCTGGTTATCCAGATCGGCAATCCAGATCAATATGAAAAGATCCCGACCATGCCTATGGGCACGACCTTTGAGCTTTCCACTCTGCTGTTCCTGGAAGCCATTGTGGCGCACATCATCCATGAGAAGGGTATTGCAGAAGAGTCCATGAGAGCGACACACGCTAATCTGGAATAATGTTTCCGTTTCAAGAGCGTGTAGTCACGCTCTTGAAGGTTTGTCATGGCTTGATTAACAGTAATTCCGGCACCGAGACTCAACTATTCAGTTAAACATGACTGGTTTTTCTTGTTGTTGACTTTGCCTAGATTTACTCATGCTATAGCGGACATCAAAAGTGTCGGCATCAAGGCTTTCGGAACAATGACCGATTGATGATTTGACTGACTAATACTTATTCCATATTTAGTCAGTCGATCAATGTAATTTAAAGAATTTTCAAGATGAGCCGTTATGTTGTATAACGATGCGAATCCTGATTAGTGGCAAGAGCAACAATGCTTGACCCAATTTACTGTGTATAACCAAATAGGAGAGAAAAATGGCAGTTATTGACCGTGTACTGGTGGGTGAGGCTCTGGTCATTGAAGAGCGTCCGGATCATAGTGGACTTGATCTGTTGAATGTCGCTCACATTGAGCTGATTATGGGGCCGCGCGGCAGTGCAGCTGAAGATGCTTTCTGCCGTACTCTGACTGATCAGAAGTATGGTGTAAATGGCCTGTTGGCGATTGTTGCTCCTAACATGATGGTTAAGCCAGCAACAGTAATGTTCAATAAGGTGACAATTAAAAACGGTCGTCAGGCTGTTCAGATGTTTGGCCCGGCTCAGCGTGGCGTTGCCATGGCTGTAATGGATTGCGTTGCTGATGGCACCATCCCGCAGGATGAAGCGGAAAATGTATTCATTTGTGTTGGCGTGTTCATTGACAGCCGTGCTGATATCGATGAGCGTATCCAGGACTGGAACTACCGTGCTGTCAAACAGGCGATCAAGTCTGCAGTTGCGCGTGAACCCAAGGTGGAAGATGTGTTGAAGAATTACAAGGCTTCAGCACACCCGTTCCAGGCTAGTGCAGAATAAGAACTAAGTGCCGAAACCTGAAAGCCCGATTCTTAATCGGGCTTTTTTGTTGTGTCAGGCAGATGCAGTGTTTCTGGTGGATGAGGGATGAATGTGCTGGATTTGTTCGGTTGTCAGTTGCCCTGAATGCAATATGCTGGCTATGAGTGCGCCAGCAACGTCAGACTCTGCCAGTGTCAATAGATCTGCTGCGTCGCGAATGCCACCTGCGGCATAGATTTTCGTCGTGCCGTTTTGCAATCCATGCAGCAGTTCCATGTTTGGACCACTACTACTACCAACCTTGTCCAGCGACATGGCAATTACACGTTCCGGCCATAACGAACAGTCTTGCAGTAATTTATCCGGACCGAGGAATTTTCCACGGCTGAAGTCCAGTGACAAGACGAAGTTTTCACTCAGTACCTGTTCGATGGAGTGATAGCTGGCCATGTCGAGCAGGCTCTCGCTGCCGATGACGCCAAGGATATTGTGTCCTTGCCAACCGATTGCAGTTTCCGGCTGGTTGATGCCGGCATCCAGCCATATTTCCAATGCGGGGTATTGTGAACGGATGTGCCTGATGAGGTCGCCGTGATGACCGCGTTCCTGTATCGCATTGATATCGGCAATGTAGAGGCGTTCGAATGGGTATAATTGGAGCAGGCTGCGGACAATATGCAGCGGCTCGCTGTTGCTGCAGAGGGCAGACTGTATGGGTCGGTAGTTGAGGCGGTCGCCATGTCTGGCATGAACTACCTGACCGTCCATCAGATCAATGACTGGGATGATGTCCAAGTTTTCCTAACGAATCGACAAGGCGCGCGGCGCTGAAAATAAAGCCTGACCTTGAAAATTTTTGTCTGTGAATTTATCAGTTGCGGTGGATTATATCGCGAGTCATTGCCCTGCGGTCTTTTGGCGGAAGGGCTCTGTATGCGGGATGCATTGTTGAGGGATCTGAATGAGATCGAGAGCCTTGAGTTGTTATCCAGTTATGACTACCGTTTGCCGTCGCCGGACGTGGCAGTGTCCAATATGGTCAGACCGGATGATGATGTCTGGCAGGTGTGGAGGGATTTGATTGATCAATCGGATGCGGTCTGGCTGATTGCACCTGAGTCCGGCTGTATATTGTTGAAACTGTCCGAACTGGTCGTTAAGCGAGGGAAGTTGTTGTTGGGATGCTCCCCATCTGCGGTCGGGCTGGCAGGCAGCAAACTGGAGACCAGTCGAGTCCTTGCTATGGCAGGG
>DLMX01000065.1:18677-35822 GCA_002479405.1 Methylophilaceae bacterium UBA7525 | reverse complement strand
CAGGTATATCTTGTGTTCCTGCCTGGAGTGCCCGGGCATGGCTGGCGCAGGATCGCGACGCCAAAGAGCAGAGCTGGGTGGCCAAGCCGGATGATGGGGCCGGTTGTGAAGACACTATTCAATTGCGTGACCCTGACGAGATGTCTGATTGGCTCAGGCGGAACAGGCAATCTACTCATGTGGTGCAGCCTATGCGGTATGGCATGGCCTGCAGTCTCAGCATGCTCTGCCGCAATGGATATTCCTGGCTTTTGAGTTGTAATCGTCAACTCATCAATTGTGAGGATAACCGTTTTCATTATCAGGGCAGTGTCATCAATGGCATGCTGGAGTACTGGGCGGCATTCGAACAGCTTGCGCAGAATGTCGCGCGAGCATTGCCGGGGCTTGCGGGCTATGTCGGTGTCGACCTGATCGTGATGGATGGCAATCCAAGGACACTGGAGGTACTGGAGGTTAACCCGCGACTGACGACTTCTTACGTGGGTTTGCGCCAAGCTACTGGTGTAAACGTGTCGGCCCAGGTTATCCGGCTGATGATGGTGCATGATCCGGAACATTTCGAGTTGCCGGAGATATCCAGAAATATAGTAGAAATAACTTTATAAAAAATAACCAATTAATGAAAATAAAAGAAAAACGCAGGATTGGATGGGATGTCGGTGGCGCGCATCTGAAAGCGGTGCTGCTGGATGCAGGACATCATGTGTTGCAAGTCATCCAACTGCCTTGTCCACTTTGGCAGGGTATGGAACAGCTTTCAATTGCAGTCGAGCGGGTTCTGGTCGAGATGCAGCAGCCGGATGCCCATCATGCCGTTACCATGACCGGGGAGTTGGCCGATCTTTTCAGGAATCGGCATCACGGTGTGACAGCCATTGCTGCTCTCATGGCGGAAAAGCTGGGTAAAGAGACACTTTTTTACGCTGGCCCTAGTGGTTTTATACGCTTACCTGAGGTTGATGCCTTTTATGACAGAATTGCTTCAGCCAACTGGCACGCCAGTGTCAGCTGGATTGCCCGCAATCTCGAACAGGGCTTGTTTATCGATATTGGCAGTACGACCGGCGATCTTATCATTCTGAGCGATGGCAGGCCACGGAACCGCGGATTCAGCGATGCCGAGCGCATGCGTAATAATGAACTGATATACACTGGTGTTGTGCGTACGCCTATTATGGCGCTGATCCGGATGATCGATTTCCGCGGGTATGAATACCGCATTGCGGCTGAACATTTTGCGACCACGGCAGACATATACAGAATCACCGGCGAGTTGATGGAAACTGAGGATATGGCGACAACGGCAGACGGAGCTGAAAAGAGTGTGGAAGCCAGTATGCGGAGGCTGGCTCGCATGCTGGGGCATGATTATGAGGATGCGGGCGATGCTGATTGGGTGGCGCTGGCGCAATCCTTCAGGGCGGCTCAACTGGCGCAACTGCAAGAAGCCGTCAACGGCCTGCTGGCAAGGGGGCAATTGGCGGCAGATGCCCCCCTGGTTGCTGCAGGTGCAGGCAGTTTTCTGGTGCAGGAGCTTGCAGTTCAGTTGCAGCGCGATTGCTTGCAAGCGAAAAGTCTGATTGCAGCGGGGTCGGATGAATTGCGTCACTGGGCTGGCGTCTGCTTCCCGGCCTACGCTGTCGGTTGCCTGTTGCCGGAAAGTGGTGACTGACAATATGCTGCAACAATCACTGAGTTACCACCCTGATAGTACTGGATTGTTTGCCAGGATTGCTCACGAGGATTGGGCGGTGTTCCTTGATAGCGGTCAGCCCATGGGGCAGTATGGCCGCTACGATATCATCTGCGGACGGCCTTTCATTACCATAGTCACGCAGCAGGGCGTGACGACCGTCAGTAGGGACGGTCAACACAAGCGGGTCGAGGAAGACCCTTTTCGTGTGCTGAAGTCGGTACTCTCGGCCTATCCGCAGCAGGAGTCTGCGCGGCCCTTTGCCGGCGGCGCCGTCGGTTATTTCAGCTATGATCTGGGGCGATATCTGGAAAAACTGCCTGAAATCGCGCTTGATGCTGAAAGCATTCCTGATATGTGTGTCGGTATCTACGACTGGGCCGTGATCGTCGATCATCGCGAACAGCAGGCATACCTCATGTCTTTCGGTCTTGACCACGCGACTGAGGCCAACTGGAATGTACTGTGCGAATTGTTTGCCGGAATATCTCCGTCCGATAAAGAAAGTGATGATTTCCATGTGGTCTCTCCTGTATCTTCCAACATGGACGAAGCCACCTATGCCGGCAGGTTCGATCGCGTCAAAGCCTACATCAGGGAAGGCGACTGTTATCAGGTCAATCTGGCGCAACGTTTTTGCGCACGGGCCGAAGGCGATGGCTGGTTTGCCTATCAGCATTTGCGAAAGATCAGCCCGGCACCGTTCATGGCTTATATGCGTTTTCCGCATTGTCAGGTGCTTTCTGCTTCCCCGGAGCGTTTTTTGCAGGTCAACGGCAGGCATGTGGAGACCCGGCCCATCAAAGGCACGCGCCCCAGAGCCGGGGATGCAGCTGTAGACAGGCGTAACGCGGAAGAACTTGCCACGAGCCTGAAGGACAGGGCAGAGAATCTGATGATTGTCGATTTGTTGCGTAACGACATCAGCAAGAACTGCGAAGTCGGCAGCGTGCGTGCTGACCGTCTGTTTGCCCTGGAAAGTTTTGCCAACGTGCATCACCTGGTCAGCACCGTGACCGGCGCTTTGGCAGGCAATAAGACCTCGGTTGATCTGTTGCGCGGCTGCTTTCCTGGTGGTTCCATCACCGGAGCGCCGAAACTGCGAGCCATGCAGATCATCGAGGAACTGGAACCACACCGGCGCGGCCTCTATTGCGGGGCTATCGGTTATATCGGTTTTGATGGCAATATGGATACCAATATCGCCATCCGCACTGCGGTTTATTCACATGGTGAAATACGTTTCTGGGCAGGTGGCGGTATTGTCGCCGATTCGGAAATGCAAAAGGAATATCGAGAAACCTGGGATAAGGCTTCTTCCATGTTGCAGTTGATGCAATACTTTGCTGGTAAAACGACAAGACAAAAATCTGAAAAATATAATTCTCAACAAAGCGAGTGAACTATGTGGGTAATCAAGCTTGGTGGCAGTCTTCTGGGTTCACCCGAATTGCACGGCTGGCTGGATGTGCTGGCGCGACATGGTGATGGCAGGATAGTCATTGTGCCGGGAGGCGGTATTCTGGCTGATGCGGTTTATGAATCGCAGTTGATGAGTGGTATCAGCGATCTGGTTGCACACAAGATGGCGGTGATGGCCATGGATCAGTATGGCATCCTGCTCGCCGGGCTCAATGACGATCTTGTGACAGCGGCAAGCGATCTGGAGATCGCCGAGCGTGGCTGGCAGCACAAGGCGGTAGTCTGGTTGCCGAGCAGCATGGTGATTGCGGATGAAAGTATTCCCACAACCTGGGAAATCACTTCCGACAGCCTGGCCGCCTGGTTGGCGCACAAGCTTAATGCCGACCAACTGATACTCGTGAAATCGGAACGGCCGCAACTGGAGCAGATATCACTGGAAAGACTGACCAAGGAAGGTTTTGTCGATGAGCACTTCGGCGATTATATCGTTGGCCAGGATTTTTCGACCTGGGTAATGGGAAAGGCTGACTTCACGGTGTTCAGCGATGGTTTGTCGAAAGAGAAATTACTGGCCACCGCCTTGCCGGTGCGCTGTTCCTGGAACTGACGGGATACAAGGAGCTGATCATGACTGAAACCAGTAAGGATAAGGTATACAGCGAAACTGAAATCAAGGCCAGACTGGCAGAGCAATTGCCGCACTGGTATTTCGAGGACGGCTGGATACGACGCAAATTCAAGACCGGCAGCTGGAAGGGTACACTGATGGTGGTCAATACGGTGGGGCATCTGGCTGAAGCTGCCTGGCATCATCCGGACCTGACGGTGTCCTATGCCTTTGTTATCGTCAAGCTATGCACGCACAGCGCCAAAGGCATCACCGACAAGGACTTTGAACTTGCGCGCAAGATTGAAGAGGTGATTCAATGGCAGCCGGGCAAGGAGGGCGGTTCACTTGAAGGAACGCCTAACGACGACCAACGCTTCAAATACATCAAGTACGACGACATCTGAGTAGGGGCTTCAGCCCCGTACCGAAGCTGGGTGTGCCCCTTGCGGGTACGACACACCTGCTTGAGTGGCCATCAGCCTAAGCCATTGATTGGTCTTCCTGCTTTTCAAACCTGCCGAAGTGCAGCATGACGGTTGGCAGTATCAGCAGGTTCAGGATTGTTGAGGTCACCAGACCGCCAACAATGATGGTCGCCATCGGGCCTTCGATCTCCCGTCCGGGCTGACCACTGCCGGCAGCCAGCGGCAACAGGCCCAGCGCAGTTACCAGCGCCGTCATCAAAATCGATGGTAGTCGTTCTGATGCGCCGCGGACAGCTGTTTCCAGACCCCAGACACAGCCCTCGTAATCCACCAGATGCTGAAAGTGCGACACTAGCATGATGGAGTTGCGCAGCGTGATGCCGAACAGGGTCACGAAACCGACCAGGGAGCCGAGCGAGATCCAGCCGCCGGTGAACATGACGGCCAACACACCACCGATCAGTGCAAAGGGCAGGTTGAGAAAGGTCAGCATCAGGTTGCGCAGACGGCCGAAGGCGATATAGAGCATGAGGAAGATGCCGATGATGGCGAGCATGGCGTGAATCATGAGATCCTGCCGCGCCTGGGCTTGCTCTTCGGCTTGCCCGGAGAAGGTCAGGTAGTTGCCTGGGGTGATGTTCACCTCTTTTGCGATACGCTCCTTGACTTCCGCTACATATCGCTCTACATCACGTCCACTTACATTGGCGGTAACGGTCTGTATGCGTTTGGCGCCGGCGTGCAGTATTTTTGACCTGCCATTCTCCTGTGTGATGTCGGCGATATCGCCGAGGCGGAGTATTTTGCCTTCGTTGGTGATGATCGGCAGCTTGCCGACTTCCGTAATGCTGTCCCTGGCTTCCGGCGCCATGACGACGCTGATGCCGATCACGCGGTTGCCCTGATAAACCTGCGAAACCGGCATGCTTTCATAAGCGGTACGTACAGTATCCAGCACGTCCAGCGGTTGCAGCCCCCAGGCAGCCAGCCGTTCCGGTCGCAGTCGCACGACCAGCTGCGGTGTGCCGGGTGGAGATTGTACGACGATATCGGTGCCTCCATCAGTACCGGCCAGTATGCCGGCGATCGCCTGCGCGTCACGATCAAGTGCATCCAGATCCTGACCGTAGATGTTGACGACGACGGAGGCGGCATAGCCTGAAATGGTCTCTTCGATACGTTCGGTCAGGAAGGTGTTGATGGCGAAATTGGTGCCGATAAAACCGCCGATTTCTTCGCCATGCTCATCAACGCCTTCATCGTCGTCGTCATCATGGGCTCCGCCCAGGCGCTCACGTATTTCTTCAAGGATGCGTCGCTGTTCGTCGCCGGACAACATGCCGATCTCAATCTCGAATTCGCTGTAATGCGTGCCGAAGGTATCGGCGCCATTCTGCGCACGACCCACCCACTGGGCCACCGATTTGATACCGTCGATCTCCTTCAGAACCTCATACACCTTTTTACCCAGACGCAATGACTCCTGCTCGGAAGTGCCCGGTACAGCGGTCATATGCATGATGTAATGGCCTTCATGCAGACCTGGAATGAACTGGCTCTTGAATAACGGCAGTATGCCGATGCCCAGGCTGATCAACAGTAATGAGACACCAAGGATCACCTTGTAGTGTGTTTCTATCCTGTGCAGAAGTTTGACATAACCGGATTTGATGCTACGGATGACTGGCGGGTCACTTTCATCCAGTCTGGTCTTGCCCAGCATCAGATAGCAAAGTGCCGGTGTCACGGTCAGCGCCACCACCAGCGAAGCCAGAATCGCGGCGATGTATGCAATGCCCAATGGCGCGAACAGTTTGCCGCCGACGCCGCCCAAGGTTAGCAAGGGTACGAACACCAAGGCGACGATAAAGGTGGCATAGACCACGGATTTGCGTACTTCCATCGAGGCGTCATAGACGATGCGGTAAGCAGGCAGGGGCTGGTCTGACAGGCGATTCTCGCGCAGGCGCCGGAAGATGTTTTCTGCATCGATGATGGCATCATCGACCACCTCGCCGAGAGCGATGGCGAGGCCGCCCAGCACCATGATGTTGATGCCCATGCCGAACTGGTGTAGCACAATGATGGCCGTCAGCAGCGATAGCGGGATGGCCGTGGCGGAAATGAACGCAGTGCGTACATTGAACAGAAACAGGAAAAGCACCGTGATGACCAGCACCGAGCCGATCAGAATGTCGGTACGTACGCCTTCGATGGCAGTATCGATGAAGTTGGCCGGGCGGAACAGGCCCTTGTGCAATTCGACGCCATCCGCCTGCAACGCAGGGCGGATCTCGCGCAACGCCCTCTCTATATCACCAGTCACTGCGTGCGTATTGGCGCCGAGTTGGCCCTGGACCGACAGATAGATGCCGGTTACACCATTGATGGCGGCAGCACTTATGGAAGGTGCTGCTCCTTCAACAACCTGACCGATATCGGCCAACCGGATAGTCTGGCCGCCGCGATGTAGCAGAGTAATCTGACCCAGCACTTGCGGATTGAGTGCCTGACCTTCCGTATTGATGACGATGCGCTGGTTGTTGTTTTCGATATAACCCGCGCCACGCACTCCCGTGGCTTTTTCCGCGGCTTCACGCACCTGTTGCAGTGAGATGCCGTACTGAATCAGTTTGGCCGGATCGACCTGAATCTGGAACTGACGAACCTCTCCACCGAAAACATTGACGTCGGCAACACCTGGTACAGCCATCAGATGTGGCACGACAGTCCAGTCCGCGATGGTGCGCAGTTCCATCAGGCTCAAAGTCTCGGAAGTCATGCCAAAACCGAGTACCGTACTGGCAGAAGAAGTGAGCGGCGTGATGTTGGGCACAATGCCTTGCGGAAGCCGGTTGTTCAGCGTTGCCAGTCGTTCGGCCACGACCTGGCGGTTGCGGTAGATGTCTGTGTCCTCATCAAAAATGATGGTGACGATGGATAGCCCCGGGATGGACTGCGAACGCATGGATTCGATACCCACCGTGCCTGCGATGCTACTCTCTATTGGCTGTGTCACCAGTGCCTCAACGAGCTCGGCTGAAAGGCCTGGGGACTCAGTCTGGATCACGATCTGCGTTGGTGCGAATTCGGGAAAGACGTCCAGGTTGCTGCGCGTCAGGCTGAAAATGCCGTAAATGATAGCCAAGGTCGCCAGAGCGATGATGACGCCATTAAAGCGTATGGAAAAGCGGACAAGTGCGGACATCATGATTGATGCTCTCTTATGCTGGTGTGCTGAGAAGGTGATGGGGTGGCGCCTTCCGGTAGTTGTGGCATAGCCATGGTGGTTCCGACATCACGTGCTACGCACATGAGTCTCCACCGAAACGATGACTGAAATTTCATTTCAGTCATCGTTTTCATTGGTAATCTGATATTTGAATTCTTCGGAGAGCAGCAATTGCGCTCCGGTCACGACGATCTCATCGCCCGCCTGCAGGCCGCTGTTGTTGAACCAGCCGCCGTTGGTTTCCTGCGCCGTACTGACGGGGGTTCGCATGAAGCGGTCATCGCCGGATTTGCGATAAACCCATGCCTGACCGCCGTACCAGACGATGGCACTTCTCGGCACGATGACACCTTGTTCAGGCGTCTGGCTGTCATTCATGCTGACAGTGATTCGCATGCCGACTCTCAGGCTGTCGGCAGGCGCACGGTAATAATAGGTTTCGCCCTGTATCGCAGCATCCGTTTGTGGTGACGTAGAGATGAAGTAAGCGCGTATGGTTTTTCCCGAGGAGCCGGAAGGGGTGACTAGGATGCTGCTGTCATTCGCGGGCAGGGGCGTGCCGAAAGGCAGGGTTACTTGTATCAGCACGTCCTGCCGCTGCAGGATGCGCGTCATGGCGGAGTTGACGGAAGTCTGTGTCGCCTGCGCGGCGAGAGCTTCTCCCCATTGTTGTCGCATATTGTCACGCAAGTTTCTTGCAATGCTTTCAGCGGCGTGGAGTTTAGCCTGATCGGCTTTTAACAGGGCTTCGGCATTGGCGACCGCGCGGTCTGACACATTGCGATTATCCCGGTTGAGTATGGACAGGCGGTTAAATTCCTGCTGTGTGTTAATCAGTGATGCTCTGGCAATGCCGGCCTCCGCCATGGCGGTCAGATAATGGCTTCTCTGTTCCAGCAGCTTGTCTATATTGATGACGGTGCCAAAAGTGTTCAATACGCTTGCGTGATGGCCCTCGATCAGTCTGGCCGTGCTGATGCCGCTTTGCACCTGTGCCGCCTGGGGCAAGGTGACAATGGTCATGCCTTGTTCAGTGCTGATCCGATTGGGAGTTTCGATCTCTTCTTCAATCTCGCCTTGCACGAAAGCTTCGTATTCGTCTTTGCCGTAGAACACGAGCATCCAGAACAGCATGATGATGATGAATGCCTGTAGTGCGATGATGGTGGCTAGTTTACGATTCATGATAGGGCTCGCTTTTGGCTTTATTCCGGTGTGGCTTCAATATCGGGATCATCGGGCATGGACAGTGAGGTTTCCAGGGGCTGCTGCAGGGCTTCTTCCAGAGCATGGCTCGCGTATTGCATACGGATCTCACTGGCAAGCAGGTTCCGTTGAGCCTGCAGACTTTCAAGACGGATACTTGTCAATTCCAGCCGGTCTGCAAAACCTTCTTCAAATTGTTTCACTGTCTGTGCCGTCCTTTCAGTCTGAGCATCAACCAACTGTCTTGCATCACTCACGCTGGATACGGTCTGCAGGTAGGCTGCGCTGCGGCCTTCGAGCTCCCCGATGATCTGGGTCTGCAGGGCCCTGATTTTTGCCGCTTCGATCTCGCGCTGCGCCTCCGCCTCCGTAATGTTCGCCTGATTGCGGTTCAGCAGCGAAAGCAGGGTGGAAAGGCCGAAGGACCAGATCTTGTCGCCCTGGTCATAACTGTAGCCTGGCGACAGGACAATGTCGGGATATTGGCGTGCGATCTCCAGCCGCAGTCTGGCTTCGGCCGCTTCATATCTGGCAAGCGCTGCACGAATATCCAGTCTGTTCAGGAGGGCGGATTCCCGTAATTGATCGAGCAGGTCCGGTTTGCTGGTCAGGTCCTGTCTTCTGCTGATGGTCGCCGCTTCATCTGGTGGGGTTAGTTGAATCTTGCTGAGTCCATGGAGTGGAAGCCCGGCATGACTGGCAAGCCTGGCCTTGAGTTCAGCCAATCTTGCCTTTTCAGTGTCGAGTAGCTGCCTGTTGTTTTGCAGTTGCAGTCTGGCATTCGACAACTCCAGACTGGAGGCCATGCCAGCGCGTAACCTGGCTTCCAGCATTTCGGCAATTTCCGAGCGCAGCGCGTGTTCCTGCTCCAGCAGGTTGACCTGCCGTTGTGCATGTTGCCATTCGATCCAGCTGGCATGTACGCGGCTGCGCACTTTCCAGGCGGCTTGTGCAATCTCGATGCGTGCCGCCTCCGACAAGCTGCTTGCACGGTCCATGTGTGCTTGGCGCTTGCCTGCGATATCGATGGGGATATCAATTGCCAGACCGAAGGTCCAGGGCGAGACGCCATTATCATGTTCGCTGTGACGTTCGACGTCACCGGAAATGCCGGGATTCGGGCGCTGGCCGGCAATTGCTTCTGCAGCTTGTGCCGCGCGCCATGTGGCTCTTGCAACATCAAGATCGGAATGGAAATAAAGGGCGCTGTAGGTCAGCTCGTTGAGGCCCCAGTATTGAGCCGGCAGCTCTGTTTCGTCGTAACCCTGATTTTTGAGGTAGGCCTGAAAATCACTGCTGAGCGGGTCTCTGGCCCGAAACTCGCTGGTAATGGCCGATATATCTACTGGCTTCGCGTTGTATGTTTGATAGGCGCAGCCGGTAAGCACAACGCTCAGGATTGCAGTGCCCAGTCTCAAACATTGCGTTGTTTTATGCCGATATTGCAATCGTGACAAGCCTCCCCAGACCAGTCGGGCCGGGCATGTCGAGCCCGGTCAGAATTTGAATAACTGAAATTTTAGTGTGATGAGCGTGATTGTGCTGTCTGAAACTTAATCCAGGCTTAACTTCTCAATAGCTTTACATCAAGTGACGATGGCAGCTTTTACCGCTCTCAATGCGTCCTGGAGTGATTCCTCAGGCAGCTCATTAATGCTGGCAGCAAGCAACTCCGCAGCTTCGGCGGTGTGCTGCGGCAATTCGCGGCTGTCAAGTTCGGCAACCAGCCCGGCTGCAGCGCCTGTGACCTTGAGTAGTGCATGACGTTCTTTCATCAGGATTTCGACCTCTGAGCGCAACATGCGGATTTCTTCCTGATTGATGGTATCGGGCATAACGTACTTTCTAAATTAGCTGAATTGAACTGCCCCTATCTTGCTACCTATTGCCACCTATCGTCAATCAAGGTTTCCATGATTTGGATTTGCCTGATTTTGGTAGTTTCCGCTGACTCAAGAGTGCGCTACAATAATCGCCTTGTCCATGGGCGATAGCCCGGAAGTTTGTATAAGCCAGGCGTTGAAGCGGGCTACAAGCTAAATGCAAACCTGCAAATTGCGAAAGTGGCGGAATTGGTAGACGCACTGGATTTAGGTTCCAGCGCCGCAAGGCGTGAGAGTTCGAGTCTCTCCTTTCGCACCAAATATTATGATTTAAGGGATTCGGTACATGTCAGCAACTGTTGAAACCATAAGCAATCTTGGCCGCCGCATTACCGTCGTAGTGCCGATGCAGCCAATCATCGAGGAAGTTAATCAGCGCATCAACCGTTTGGCGCGTACTGCAAAGCTTGCAGGCTTCCGTCCAGGCAAGGTGCCACGCAAGATTGTCGAGCAGCAATACGGTGCCCAGGTGCGTGACGAGGTCTTGTCAAATACTGTAGAGCGGACTTTTACCGAGGCGGTTGAAGAGAACAAGCTGCGTGTCGCCGGCTTCCCGGATATTCAACACAAGCCGTTCGGCGATGTGGTTGAGGAATTTGAATATACAGCCACTTTCGAAGTCTTTCCTGAAGTCGTTATCGGTGACTTGGCCAAAGCCAAGATCGAACGTCCTACGCTGGAACTGACAGATGCAGATGTCAAGAAAACCATCGACGTTCTGCTCAAGCAGCGTGCGACCTTTGAACCGGTCAAGCGTGCGAGCAAGAAGGGTGACAAGGTCAACGTTTCCCTGAGCGCCTCGATCGATGGACAACAAGTCGAAAGCACTGGCGACCAGGGTGTTGATCTGATTCTGGGTGAAGGTAACCGCTACCCGGAGTTTGATGACAATCTGGTCGGTGGCAAGGCTGGCAGTGAAAAGACTTTCGAAATCAGCTATCCGGCAGACCACAATCCCCAGCAACTGGCTGGCAAAACCGTGGTTTACGAGGTTAAATTCAATAGCGTAGAACAGGCAAGGTTGCCGGAGGTCGATGCTGAATTTGCACGCAGTCTGGGTGTGGAAGATGGCGATGTGGAAAAAATGCAGGCCGAAATCAAAGCCAGCCTGGGTCAGGAAGTAGACAAGCGCGTCAAGGCCAAGTTGAAGGAACAGGTATTCCAGGTGTTGCTGGAGAATGTCGAGCTTGAGCTCCCAAGGGCGCTGGTCGATGTGGAAATCAATCGTCAGATAGAAATGACCCGTCGCAATCTGCAGCAACGTGGCGTTGATGTCAGCAATGTGACGCTGGAACCTGCCATGTTCGAAGAACAGGCAACGCGTGCAACCAGGCTGCGTCTGATCCTATCCGAAGTGGTGATCAAAAATGAATTGCAAGCCAATCCGGATCAGGTGCGGGCGATGGTTGATCAGTTCGGCCAAAGCTTTGAGCGTCCTGAAGAAGTGGTGCGTTGGTATTACGCTGAGCCCAAGCGTCTGGATGAGCCGGCAGCGTTGGCTACTGAAGAAAACGTGGTCGACTGGGTTCTTGGTCAGGCCAAGGTCAGCAACAAAAAAGTCAAATTCGATGAACTGATGGGAAATGCCTGATATGAGCATGCGCAGCGAGTGGGAGCCGAATAATCTGGGGTTGATTCCCATGGTGGTCGAGCAGAGCGGTCGAGGAGAGCGTTCTTACGATATCTACTCTCGCTTGCTGAAAGAGCGCGTGGTGTTCCTGGTTGGCCCCGTCAACGACATGACGGCTAATCTGGTGGTCGCCCAGTTGCTGTTTCTGGAAGCTGAAAATCCTGACAAGGATATTTCCTTTTACATCAATTCCCCCGGCGGTTCCGTGACTGCAGGTATGGCAATCTACGACACCATGCAGTTCATCAAGCCGGATGTCAGTACCCTGTGTACCGGTCAGGCAGCGAGTATGGGCGCATTGTTGTTGACTGCAGGCGCGAAGGGCAAGCGTTTCATATTGCCGAATTCGCGTGTCATGATTCATCAACCTCTGGGTGGTTTCCAGGGGCAAGCTTCAGACATCGAAATTCATGCAAAGGAGATTCTCTATTTGCGTGAAAAGCTCAACCACATCATGGCGCATCATACCGGCCAGCCCCTCAAGACCATTGCGGCAGACACTGACCGCGACAATTTCATGAGTGCCGAGCAGGCTGTAAGTTATGGTCTGGTTGACAAGGTTATTGCCAGTCGCGCGGATGCCGCATAAGATATAACCGTTCGATATTTTAGGAAGTTCTATGGCCACCAAGGCAGAAGGTGAAAAACTGCTTTATTGCTCATTCTGTGGCAAAAGCCAGCATGAAGTAAGAAAGCTGATTGCAGGGCCATCCGTGTTCATCTGTGATGAATGCGTGGATTTGTGCAATGACATCATCCGTGAAGAGATTCACGGTGAAGAAGGTATCAAGCCCCGCGACAACAGCCTGCCTTCCCCCAAGGAAATCTGCGAAATCCTTGATCAATATGTGATTGGCCAGACTTCAGCAAAGAAAAGCCTCGCGGTAGCCGTCTACAACCACTACAAGCGTCTCGGGCAGTCGGCCCAAAAGGATGATGTTGAAATTGCCAAGAGCAATATCCTGCTGATCGGCCCTACCGGCTCCGGCAAGACCCTGCTTGCACAAACCTTGGCGCGCGTGCTGGATGTACCTTTCGTCATCGCCGATGCGACTACGCTGACCGAAGCGGGTTATGTCGGTGAAGACGTTGAAAACATCATGCAGAAACTGCTGCAGAAGTGTGATTACGAAGTTGAGAAAGCGCAACGCGGCATCGTCTATATCGATGAAATCGACAAGATCACGCGTAAATCAGAGAACCCCTCCATCACGCGTGATGTTTCCGGCGAGGGTGTGCAGCAGGCGCTTCTGAAGCTGATCGAAGGTACTGTCGCCTCGGTCCCGCCGCAGGGTGGCCGCAAGCATCCCAATCAGGAGTTCGTACAGCTCGACACTACCAATATTCTCTTTATCTGCGGCGGTGCGTTCGACGGCCTGGATAAATTGATCCGCCAGCGCTCCGAAAAGGGTGGTATCGGTTTTGGTGCCGAAGTGAAGAGCAAGGAAGATGCACGTGCTATCGGTGAAGTCCTGCGTGATGTGGAACCGGAAGATCTGATCAAATTCGGTCTTATTCCTGAGTTTGTCGGCCGCCTACCCGCAGTTGCTACCCTTGAATCGCTGGATGAGTCAGCTTTGGTGACCATACTGGTCGAGCCCAGGAATGCTCTCACCAAGCAATACAGCAAACTGTTCCAGATGGAAGGTGTGGAACTCGAGTTCCGCGAATCCGCACTGCAGCTGATCGCCAGAAAAGCGCTGGAACGCAAGACCGGAGCGCGAGGGCTGCGCTCCATCATGGAGCATGCATTGCTTGACATCATGTTCGATCTGCCATCGTTGCCCAACCTGAGCAAGGTTGTCGTCGATGAGGGCGTTATACGAGGCGATACTCCGCCTATCCTGATTTATTCTGATGAGCCTCGGATGGCGGAATCTGCCAGCTAGCCAGACAGATGGCTGGTTCAGCCCTGATCTGAACCAGTCTAAGTTTGTCATATCTGACTCGATTTTCTACTTGAAACTTGTAGTTCTGCCCCCAACTGCGTTACATATACACACGGCGCAGTGCCGTGTGGTCAACACTTAAGGTACTCACATGACTGAATCTAGCTTGCCGGTTTTCTCAGCCGAATCAGGGCTGCTACCATTGTTGCCGTTGCGTGACGTTGTCGTCTACCCGCACCTGGTGATTCCATTGTTTGTCGGACGTGCAAAATCGGTCAAAGCCCTGGAAATCGCTTCCGAAAACAACAAGCAGATTCTGCTGGTTGCACAGAAATCTCCCAATAACGACGATCCGGATGCCACCGATTTGTATGAAGTCGGCACTATCGCCACTGTCCTACAGATGTTGAAGTTGCCGGACGGTACTGTGAAGGTGCTGGTCGAGGGCATCCGCCGTGCGCGCGTGATCGAGTTCGTGGAAACGGAAGAATGCTTTGCTGCGCGGGCTGAAGATGTGGAAGATGCGGCAGATACGGATAACGAATCGCAGGCACTGATGCGTACAGTGTTCACGCAGTTCGACCAATACGTCAAACTTAACAAGAAGATCCCGCCTGAAATACTCACTTCACTGGCGACCATCGATGATGCTGGTCGGCTGGCTGATACCATTACGGCGCATTTGACACTGAAGCTGGAAGAAAAGCAGAAGATACTAGAGATGTTCAGTGTCGTTGAGCGTCTGGAGCATCTGCTCAATCTGCTGGAAGCTGAAATCGATATTCTGCAGGTGGAGAAGCGCATCCGTGGCCGCGTCAAGCGCCAGATGGAAAAGAGCCAGCGTGAGTATTACCTCAATGAGCAAGTCAAGGCGATACAGAAAGAGCTCGGCGAGCAGGATGAGAATGCCGATATCGAGGAACTGGAAAAGCGTATCAAGGATGCGCGCATGCCGAAGGAGGCTTTGGCCAAAGCCAATTCTGAATTGAAAAAACTGAAGCTGATGTCTCCTATGTCGGCAGAGGCTTCTGTTGTGCGCAATTACATCGAGACTCTGGTCAGCTTGCCATGGAAGAAGAAGACCAAGATCAGCAAGGATCTGGGTGCTGCCGAGGATATTCTGGATGCCGATCACTATGGCCTGGACAAGGTCAAGGAACGTATCATCGAGTATCTTGCCGTGCAGCAGCGCGTCGACAAGCTGAAAGCGCCTATCCTCTGTCTGGTCGGTCCCCCCGGCGTCGGCAAGACATCGCTCGGCCAGAGCATAGCCAAGGCCGTCAATCGCAAGTTTGTGCGAATGGCGCTTGGCGGTGTGCGCGACGAATCCGAAATTCGCGGTCACCGCAGAACCTATATCGGCTCCATGCCGGGCAAGGTCTTGCAGAGCATGACCAAGGTCGGCGTCAAGAATCCGTTATTCCTGTTGGATGAAGTCGACAAGATGGGACAGGATTTTCGCGGCGATCCATCTTCGGCCTTGTTGGAAGTGCTGGACCCGGAACAGAACCATACCTTTAACGACCACTATGTCGAGGTCGAGTATGACCTGTCCGATGTGATGTTCGTCGCTACGGCCAATTCCCTGAATATTCCGGAGCCTCTGCTGGATCGCATGGAGATCATACGTCTGGCAGGCTATACCGAAGATGAGAAGGTCAATATCGCCACGCGCTACCTGCTGCCAAAACAGCTGAAGACGCATGGTCTGAAGGAAGAAGAAATCCATGTGTCCGAAGCCGCGATCCGTGACATTGTGCGCTACTACACGCGCGAAGCCGGAGTGCGTAGTCTGGATCGTGAGATCTCCAAGATTTGCCGCAAGGTGGTTAAGGACTTGATCACGACCCAGAGCAAGGCGCCCTCCAAGGCACCTCGCAAAATCAGCGTGACGCCTAAATCCCTGGAAAAATATCTGGGCGTTCAGCGTTATGATTTCGGCCTTGCAGCCGCAGAGAATCAGGTGGGTCAGGTCACGGGTCTGGCTTGGACATCAGTGGGTGGTGAGTTGTTGACGATCGAATCTACCTTGATGCCTGGCAAGGGCAACATCATCCGCACAGGGCAGTTGGGCGACGTCATGAAGGAGTCGATCGAGGCCGCACGCACGGTGGTGCGTAGCCGCGCCAAGCGCCTCGGCATTCCGGAAGATTTCTACGAGAAGAACGATATTCATATCCACCTGCCGGAAGGAGCGACGCCGAAAGACGGTCCCAGCGCTGGTATCGCGCTGACGACGGCGCTGGTGTCGGTGCTAACCAATATCCCTGTGCGTGCCGATGTCGCCATGACCGGCGAGATCACACTGCGCGGTGAGGTCCTGCCTATTGGGGGCCTGAAGGAGAAATTACTGGCAGCGCATCGAGGGGGCATCAAGACGGTGTTGATTCCGCAGCAGAATGTCAAGGATCTGGTTGAAATCCCTGCCAACATCAAGAATCACTTGGATATCCATCCGGTCAAGTGGATTGACGAAGTGCTGGAATATGCCTTGGAACGTATGCCTGTTCCCGCAGACGGCGCATTGGCTGTTGCCGAGATCAAGCCGGAGGGTGATGTGGCTGACAAGGCGAAGCCGGTCATCACCCATTAATTGCGGCACGAGAATGCTTGACAGGCGCTCAACCCGCTTGCTATAAAGCAAAACACAGGCTTGCACCTGTTTTTACAACAATGTCGAAAGGGGATTACACGTGAACAAATCTGAATTGATTGATCAAATCGCCAAAGCTGCTGGTATTTCCAAAGCTGCCGCGGGTCGTTCATTGGATGCAACAACGTCTGCAGTCACCAAAGCACTGAAGAAGGGTGATCTCGTTACACTGATCGGTTTTGGCACTTTCTATGTTGGTAAACGCGCTGCCCGTAATGGCCGTAATCCTCGTACTGGCGCAACAATTAAAATTGCAGCTGCAAATTCTCCCAAGTTTAGGGCTGGCAAAGCGTTAAAAGATGCTGTAAACTAGCGTTCTTTGTTGGTTGTGCAGGGTGCTTAGCTCAGTTGGTAGAGCGTCGCCCTTACAAGGCGAATGTCGGCGGTTCGACCCCGTCAGCACCCACCAAAAACCAATAAAGTGCAGTAACGTTATTATGAGTACGCTCCTAATAATGCAATACTGAAAATTTAGGAGTGGTAGTTCAGTTGGTTA
>DLMX01000065.1:11122-18571 GCA_002479405.1 Methylophilaceae bacterium UBA7525 | reverse complement strand
GGTTAGAATACCGGCCTGTCACGCCGGGGGTCGCGGGTTCGAGTCCCGTCCACTCCGCCAATGATATTAAAGCGAGCCTCGTGCTCGCTTTTTTCTTTTCTACAATCCTGATGTGGTTGTATGCAAGCGCCACTTCTCTATTGTTCTGTTCTGCCGGCCAGCCCATAAACTTGTCAAGGCAAAGAACTAGCGCCGCTTTATCCTGTCATCGTCTTACCGAGTATGCTATATTCATGCGTTAAACATACACCCCGGCAGCGATTGGCATCCGGGTGCTGAAACTTTAATTTTGATGTTGAAACAGAGAAAGTCTTTGTCATGTTGGAAGCAATTCGCGAGCGCACTAAAGGTTGGTTGGCCAAAGTAATTCTGGCGTTGATTACGATCCCTTTTGCATTGTTCGGTATCGACCAGTATCTGCAAGGTGCGGGTTCAAATGTACCGATCGCCAAGGTGGAAGGTGATGCGATCACGGTGCAGGAATTTGGAAATGCCCTGCAAAACCTGCGTAATCGTCTGCAGTCCGAAGGGCAGACTGACATGACCATTCTTGACCGGCCTGAATTGAGGCAGTCAGTGCTAGACAAATTGATCAACGACCGCTTGCTTTCAGTCGAAGTCAAGCGTGCCAATTTCAGCATCAGCGACGAACAATTGAGCCAGTACATCACCAGCATGCCTGAATTCAGTGTTGACGGTAAGTTTTCCGAAGAACTCTATTATCAGTTGCTGACGCAGAATCGTATGACGCTGAAGGATTTTGAATCGGCAATCAGGCAGGATCTGAAGGCACAGCAGGCAAGGGAAGGGTTTGCCTCGCTCGCGTATATTCCGGACATCCTTGTTGAGCAGACACTGAAAGCAGAATTGCAGGAACGTGAAGTCAGCGTGGCTGAAATCAAGACGGCTGATTATCTCTCCGAAGTCAGCATCGAGCCGGCCAAGGTCCAGGAATACTATGAGAAAAACAAGGACAGGTTTCAGGTTCCTGAGCAGGTCCAACTTGAGTTTGTCCTGATGTCGGCCAACACCTTGCTGCCGACGATGCAGGTGACGGAAGAAGAGGTCAGGAAGTTCTTTGACGATAATGCAGACAAGTTCCATGGTGATGAAGAACGACGTGCCAGTCATATCCTTATCGGTTTCGGTCTGAGTCCTACCCCTGCAGCCAAGGAAGAGGCGCGTACCAAGGCCAGGCAGATTCTAGAGGAAGTCAGAAAGAATCCAGAGCAGTTCGCTGAATTGGCGAAGAAACATTCTCAGGATCCTGGTTCTGCCCAGAATGGCGGTGATCTGGGCATGTTCGGACGGGGCGTCATGGTGAAATCTTTCGATGATGCTGTGTTCTCCATGGCGCCTGGCGCAATTAGTGACTTGGTGGAATCCGAGTTCGGTTATCACATCATCAAACTGACGGAGATATCCGGCGAAGCCGTGACACTTGAAAGTGTTGCACCGCAAATTCGTGGTGAACTGATCTACCAGAAGGCGTTGGCAAAGTTCACGGAAAATGCCGAGGATTTCAGCAATATCGTTTATGAGCAATCGACCAGCCTGGAGCCGGCAGCCAAGGCATTCAGTCTGGATATCCAGAAAACCCCATGGATGAGCCGCGAAGATGTTGCGCGCGTGTTCAAGAGCGACAGAATGCGTGATCTGGTATTTTCTGAAGATGTCCTGAAGGATGGCCGCAATACGGAGGCAGTGGAAGTGGCGCCCAATTCCTTGATGGTTGCACGCGTGCTGGACCACAAGCCTGCTGCGCCGAAAACTTTCGAGGAGGTGCAGTCCGGTATTGAAGAGTTCTTGCGCGTCGAAGCAGCAGCCAGGATCGCCATCGACAAGGGTGAAGCGGTGCTGGCAGATTTGCGTGCAGGCAAGGAAGCAAAAGATCTGGACTGGATCCCACCGGTAGTTGTAGATCGCAAAAATGCGCAGGGCCTGACCGATCTGACCATGAGTAACGCTTTCAAGATCAAGACCGATAGCTTGCCGGCTTATGCCGGTGTTGCAGATGCCAACAAGGGTTTCCTGCTGATCAAGGTTTCGGCCGTTAACGCAAACTTGCCGGATGATGAGAGTGCGCGTCAGGCTGCCAAAATTGAAATGCAGGCAGCATTGGCTGCCGAATATGTAGACGCCTACCTCAAGACCTTGCGTGCGAAGGGCAAGGTCAGCGTGAACCAGCAACTCATGCGATCAGGAGCGGACAACTGACCGCCGGTCAGATTGCAATTTTGATGGAAATAAAAAAGGCAGCCTATGGCTGCCTTTTTTACAGGGTTTTGAGGATGGTTAGTCAACAACTGCAGCGACTGTGGTATTCATGCCGCCGTCAACATAGGTGATTTCGGCGGTGATGCCTGAAGCAAGATCACTGGATAGGAAGGCTGCGGTATTACCGACTTCCTCGATGGTGACGTTACGGCGCAAAGGTGCATGTTTTTCGTTGAAGCCGAGGATCTTGTCGAAGCCGGAGATGCCGGATGCTGCCAGCGTCTTGATCGGGCCGGCGGATACTGCATTGACGCGGATACCCTTGGGGCCCAGGCTTTGCGCCATGTAACGCACGTTGGCTTCCAGGCTGGCCTTGGCCAGCCCCATGACGTTGTAATTGGGCAGGCTGCGTTCAGCTCCCAGATAGCTGATGGTCAGCATGCTGCCATTGCGACCTTCCATCATTGGCAGTGCAGCTTTTGCCAATGCCGAGAAGCTGTAGGAGCTGACATCGTGGGCAATGCGGAAATATTCGCGTGTGACGCTTTCCAGATAATCGCCATCCAGCGCGACCTTGGGCACAAAGGCCACTGAGTGAATCAGGATGTCGAAGCCATCCCAGTGTTTGGCCAGTGCCGGGAAGAGTGCGTCAATCTGGGCATCATCCGCGACATCGCAGGGCAGGACGATGCTGGAATCGAATTCTGCCGCCAGCTTGGTGACGCGGTCCTGGAATTTTTCGGTTTGGTAGGTGAACGCAAGTTCGGCGCCCTCGCGCTTCATGGCTTCGGCAATGCCATAAGCGATGGAGCGGTTACTGAGCAGACCGACGATAAGTGCGCGTTTTCCGGCTAGAAATCCCATGAGATTTTCCTTTTTTATGTATGGATGTGAATATAAGGCGTATGTTCGGCCGAGTTCGCAGGATATTTGCGGGCGCCCGGCTGTTAACTTGTGCTGCGCGGATCCAGAGCGTCGCGCAGACCTTCTCCGAGCAAATTATACCCTAACACGGTAATCAGAATCGCCAGCCCCGGAAACAGCGACAGCCACCAGGCGAATTCGATATATTCCTTGCCATCCGTCAGGATGTTGCCCCAGGAGGACTGTGGTGCCTGCACACCCAGGCCCAGGAAACTGAGACCCGATTCGACCAGCACGGCGCTGGCAACACCGAGGACAGAGCTGACAATGATGGGGGTCAGGCTGTTTGGCAGCAGGTGCCTGAAGATCAGCCTGCCGTCCCGTGCCCCCAAGGTTTCCGACGCCATGACGAACTCGCGGCTGCGCAGACTGAGAAATTCGGCGCGCACCAGTCTGGTGACGCCCATCCAGGAAGTCAGGCCGATAACGATCATGATGTTCCAGATCGACGGTGTGAGAAAGGCGATGACGGCCAGAATCAGGAAGAAGGTCGGGATCGACAACATGACGTCGACCAGGCGCATGATGAACACATCAATCCAGCCGCGGTAATAGCCGGAAATGGAGCCCAGCACGATACCTATCAGAGTAGCGATGCCGACTGCGACAATGCCGACCATCAGCGACACGCGGGCGCCAAAGAGCATGCGTGAAAAGACATCGCGACCCAGCCCGTCGGTTCCCATCCAGTGGGTGGAAGAGGGCGGCAAAAGAATGGATTTGACGTCTATGGCTTCGGGGTCGAAGGGTGCGATCAGTGGGGCGGTAAGTGCCAGCAACATGATGATGGCAATAATCAGGAAGCCGCCGAAGGCCATTGGGTTGGACATGGCGCGCCTCATTGCATGACTCCCCGACGTACGCGCGGGTCTGCCCAGGCGTAGGCAAGATCGGCCAGCAGGTTGCCGATCAGAGTCAACGCTGCTCCTATGGTCAGGATGCCCATGATGACCGGAAAATCACGCATCAATACGGCGTCATAGAACAGTTTCCCCATGCCGGGAATGGCAAAAATCGATTCGGCAATCACCGAGCCGCCGATCAGGCCGGGAATCGATAAGCCGAAAATGGTGATCAAAGGTAACAATGCATTGCGCAGCGCGTGGCCGTAGACTACGGTATTTTCGCTCAGCCCCTTGGCGCGTGCGGTCGTGATGTAATCCTGATGCAGGACATCCAGCATGCCGTTGCGGACAAACAGCGAGATGCCGGCAAGACCGCTGAGTCCGGAGATGAATACAGGTAGTACTAGATGTTTTAGCGTATCGAATATCTGTGCGATTGTTCCCATGTTCTCATAACCGATGCTGTGCAGGCCTGAGATCGGTAGCCAGTTATTGGCTACACCGGTCCAGTACATCAGCATCAATGCCAGCCAGAATCCTGGAATGGCAAAGCCGATAAAGACGAAGAGGGTAATGGCCCGATCCGGCGCCCGGTTGCGCGTCAATGCCGAGACGACGCCGAGCGGCAGAGCAACAGCGATTATCAGGCCCAGACTGAGAACGTTGATCAATAGCGTGATGGGCAGAGCCTGCTGAATCATGCCTTTGCGTACATTGCCCTGCTCATCGGTGACCTGCCAGAACACCGGGCGCTGATGGCTGGCAAAGGAAGTGCCGAAATCCAGGGTTGCCATGCGTTTCAACCATAAGCCATATTGGACGATGACGGGCTTGTCCAGATTGTAGAGTTCGCGCAGTTTCTGTCGCGATTCCTCACTGGTTCTGGGGTCGAAACTCGCCTCACTGGCCGTGATGTCGCCGGGTGCCAGATGCATGATAAAGAACGAGATCAGGCTGATGCCGATCAGTAGCGGCACCATCCAGAAAAACCGGTTCAACAGGTATCGGATCATGGTGTTACTGTGCACTTATCTCAAGTCGGCGTAGCGGTTGTGGGATGTACCATTCATGGGAATTGTGACCGATGCCGGCGGGCGGGGCAGGGTCATCAATGCCCTTTATACGTTTGTTGATTGCCGGCAGGCCATAACCTGCATACAGATAGACGACTGGGCTGTCTTCCAGCAACAGGCGGGCGAATTCATGATAGATTTTCGTGCGTTTTTCGATATCCAGTTCCAGGCGGCCCTGCTCCAGCAGTCTGTCCACTTGATGGTTGTTATAACCGAGGAAGTTGAACTGTCCGGGTGCCTGTTGCGAAGAATGCCAGATACTGTATTGATCCGGATCCAGGGACAGACTCCAGCCCAATACCACAGCATCAAATTCCCCGGTCTTGATGAAGCGTCCTATGAAACTGGCCCATTCCAGTACACGGATTCTGGCATCAATACCGATTTCCTTCAGTCTGCGCTGAATCAGTACAGCGCTCATTTCTCTCTGCTTGTTCTGATTGGTGAGCATCTCGAAAGTCAGGGGCTTTCCATCCTTGTCCAGAATTCCGTCGCCGTCGTGATCTGCGTAGCCGGCCTCCCTCAGCAATGCGATGGCTTTTTGCGGGTCATAGGGATAGGGTTGCAACTCCGGGTTGGTCCAGCGTGTGCCGGGCTTGTAGGGAGATGAAACCGGCTCGCCGAGGCCCAGCAGTACGCCGTCGATCAGTTCCTGCTTGTTGATTGCAAAATTGATGGCCTGACGTACGCGGATGTCGTCAAAAGGTTTACGTTTCAGATTGAAACCGAGATAGGTGTAGTTGTTGCCCAGTTCCCTGTAAAGACCTATCTTTTGTGTCAGATCTGGTCTGGAAGGAAATATGCGGGCGTACTGGATCGGGTTGAGGTTCATGGTGTCGATGTTATCTGCCATCAGTTCCAGGAACTGGGAAGCTGCATCCGGGATAAAGCGCGATACCAGACGCTCGATTCTGGCTTCGCCCTGGGTGGCAAGAGGATTCCTGATTAGAGAAATGCGCTCGCCATTACGCCATTGCTCAAGTTTGTAGTAATGGCTACCGACAGGGTTGCGGGCGAATGCTGTGGTATTGATGTCCTGACTTTCCAGCAGATGCTTCGGCAGTATCTGCAGGCCGGCCCAGGTGTCCAGCGCCGGTGCGTACGGCTCCTGATAGCTGACACGAAAAGTCAGCGCGTCCGGAGCTTCAGCCTTGATGACCAGTTTGTAGTCGGAGCCGTATGGTGTGCGTGTGTTTTCATCGGTCACCAGCTGCCAGGTAAATAGGACATCGGCACTGGTTAGTGGCTGGCCATCAGCCCACTGCATATGGGGCTTGAGCTTGAATGTGATGATTCTGTAGTCTGAGGAAATCGACCAGGATTTCGCCAGCTCCCCTTCGAGTTCCAGATTCTTGTCGTATTTGAGCAGGCTGTTAAAGATATTGGAGGCGATTGCAGAGGCTGCGGACTCGCCGGCAATCATCGGAATAAGTCCGCTGGGCTCGCCTGTCATGGCGTTGATCATGTTACCGCCATTAACCGGTTCGAAGACTTGATCATAATCGACGTTCGTACTTTGCTGCGATTTGCCACAGCCTGCGATCAGACCGAACAGTAAAAGACAGAGCAAACGATTGAACGACATAATGATTTTGGGGCTGTTCAGGCGTTTATATGACAAGCGACTGTGATTGTTCCTGCATGAACGCGAAGGACGTTTACTGACAACTGATATATTGGAGCTCGTGTACTCAATGGTTCGCCAATGCTATGAATGTTGAATTTTTGCTTTCGGCCTGCTTTTGTATCGATGTCCTGCCTCCGGGTGGGATCACCAGCACCTGTCCGACTTTCAGGCGGCTATTCTTTAACTGATTGTTTTCCATGATCTGCTTGACGGTGACACCATAGCGCAAGGCGATCGCGTATAGCGTTTCGTTCGCCGCAACCTCGTGTCTGATAGCTTGTTTGGCATTGAGTTCCGTACGATGGCTGGTATTCAGCAATTCAATCCTGTTTTTATCCAGTACGAATGATTGATCCGGCTTGGCGTGGTTTGCCGGAACGAGGACCAGTCTGTTTTCCGTTAATGCCTTGCTGTCGTGCAGGCTGTTGACGCTACGGAATTCAGCGGTGCTGATGCCGAATTTCTTCGCAATCTTTTCGACTTTCTCTCCCCGTTTCGCATGGTAGGTTTGCCAGGTGACAAGGGGTTGCTCATAGCTGGAAAGGTTGCTGATGAAAATATCGGCAGCTTCTACTGGCAGCAGGATTTCATGGCTATTGCCAGCTTTGGCCGTAATCACGGGGCGGTTGTGTTCGGGGTTGAGTGCGACGAACTCTTCATGTGGGATACCTGCCAGGTTGGCGACCAGCTCGGTGTCGATCTGTTGCGGTGCGGAAACTTTGGTGAAGTAGGGCTCGTTGGGGATACTGTCGATCGTCAGGCC
>DLMX01000065.1:8048-11002 GCA_002479405.1 Methylophilaceae bacterium UBA7525 | reverse complement strand
CATAGCGTTCCGGGTCGCTGATGAGATTTTTCATGGCCTGTAGTTTTGGCACGTAGTTTCTGGTTTCTTCCGATAATGGCAGGTTGGCGTAGTCTGTCGGCAGTCCTTGTGCACGGTTCTTTTCCATTGCGCGTCTGACTGTGCCTTCGCCCGCATTGTAAGCGGCCAGTGCCAGGTCCCAGCTACCGAACATCAGGTGTAGCTTTTGCAGATAGTCCAGCGCGGCATGGGTGGCTGCTGTGACATTTTTGCGATGATCGGCCCACCAATTCTGCTCCAGACCGAAATGCTTGCCCGTTACCGGCATGAATTGCCAGATGCCGGCGGCACGGCTGCGTGACAACGCCTGAGGATTGAATCCGCTTTCGATCATCGGTAGCAGGGCGATCTCGCTGGGCATGTTGCGTTTTTCCACCTCTTCGACTATGAAATGCAGATAACGCTCACTGCGGGTAATCATGCGCTGCATATAGTCCGGGCGGGTGGCGTACCAGGTTTCATGTTTCTGTGTGAGTGGGGAGTCAAGGTCTGCCAGTTGGTAGCCATCCTTGATGCGCTGCCAGATGTCAACTTCCTCGAATTGCGGTGTCGGTTCGAATTCCAGCACGATACCTGCGGCATTGGTAATCCGTTCCTGTGTGCTGGTGATGGTTGTTGTCAACTCGTCTGCAGGAAATTCTGATGCCGCAAAGGCCGGCACGGCTGCAAGAAAAAAGATGGCTGGAATCAAAAGCAGCTTGGCTGGCATGTGGCAGAGTCGGTCAATGAAAATCCGGTAAATGGTAACGAAATGCATGCATAAGCGTCAAGTAAAAGTATTTTCTTTTGAAGTAATTGTAATATTATGATTAATAAGTATTTTTAATTTCTCTCAGTATCCGGAAAACTTCCACTGGCACAGTGCTTTCCTCCAGTTTGAGTGACTGTTTGATGGTTTTGCTGCCGCAGCGCATGAAAGGATTGGTTGCCAGTTCCAAGCCTATGGTCGTCGGCAGACTGGGTAAACCTGCAGCCCTCAGCTTGATGACTTCCTGCTGGCGTTTGCGCAGCGCGATGTTCTCCGCATCCAGTTCCAGGGCGAAAGCCAGATTATTCATGGTATATTCATGTGCGCAATAAACCAGTGTATCTGCCGGTAGCCGAGCCAGTCGCTGCAGTGATTGATACATCTGTTCGGCTGTTCCTTCATGCAGCCGCCCGCAGCCGCATGAGAACAGGGTGTCACCGCAGAACAGCAGAGGGTGGTCGAAATAGGCGACATGGCCCAAGGTATGCCCCGGAATCTCTATCACGGCAAATTCCAGCTTCAGTTCGCCGATCCTCACCAGGTCGCCATCGGCTACCGGAGTATGTGGAAAGTCGTAATGTTCATTGGCTGGAGCATAGACCGGTGCGGAGTATTTTGAGCTTAACTCGACGACGCCGTCGATATGGTCGTGGCAGTGATGTGTAATGAGGATGGCTGCAAGCGTGAGTCCGGTTTGTTCCAGCTGACGAACCACCGGGTCTGCATCGCCGGGGTCGACAACCACAGCATGCCTGCCATCATTTATTAGCCAAATATAGTTATCCTTGAATGCCGGGATTGGTAGAATCTTTAACATGGCATCAAATATAACAGTCTTCGCATCGCTTCGCGTCTACAAAATGGGGCTGCCACATGTTTCGTGATCAGCAGTCCTGGCTGGCATCGCCGCTCGGTGCTTATCTGCAGCTGAAAGAGCAGATGCTGTACGATGCGGCGGTGGCCGATATTTTCGGTTTCAATGCAGTCCAGCTCGGGATGCTGCAGATGGATCTGCTACAGAGCTCCCGCATGCCGTTCTCGCTAAGAGCGGATGTCGCCGCTGGCGCAGTCCGATGTCAGTCGATGCAATTGCCGTTTCAGACCAGTAGTATTGATCTTTTGCTGCTGCCGCATATGCTGGAGTTCAGCGAAGATCCCCATCAGACCTTGCGCGAAGCCGGGCGCGTGCTGGTTTCCGAAGGCCACATCGTCATTAGTGGTTTCAATCCGTTCAGCGCCTGGGGTTTGAAGCGCTCGGCGTCCAGACGCAAAGGCTATCCCTGGCAGGGCACTTTTTTCTCACTGCCCAGAATCCGGGACTGGCTCGAGTTGCTGGACTTTGAAATCGTGGAAGTGAAAATGGCTTGTTACAACTTGCCATTGAGCAATCCAACCTGGCTCAAGCGCTGTCAGTTCATGGACAGGATTGGCAACCGCTGGTGTCCGATGATGGGCGGCGTCTATTTTATCGTGGCCAGAAAACGTGTGCTCGGCATGCGAGTGATTCGGCCGGGACGCCAGTCGAACCGACTGAAGAGTCTGGTGGTGGCGCCTACACGCACACAACCGACACAACACAACAAACAGAAAGGTAATCAGTAAGCAAGTGAGCAAGGATATGGTGGAGATACATACTGATGGTGCCTGCAAGGGCAATCCCGGTCCCGGCGGTTGGGGGGCCTGGCTGGCCTATGGGGATCACGAGACCGAGTTATGTGGCGGTGAACCTTTGACGACCAACAACCGTATGGAAATGATGGCGGTGATCAAGGCACTGGAAGCCTTGAAACGTGCTTGCCGGGTCAGGGTCTATACGGACTCGGTTTATGTGCAGAAGGGCATGACGGAGTGGATTCATGGCTGGAAGCAGCGAGGCTGGAAAACCAGCGACAAGAAACCGGTCAAGAATGATGATCTTTGGAAGCATCTGGACAAACTGGTGCAGTTGCATGATATCGAGTGGGTCTGGGTCAAAGGGCATGCAGGGCATGCCGGCAATGAGCGCGCAGATGACTTGGCGAACAGAGGGGCTGAGCCTTTCATGAATGGCAAGCAATAACAGGATGCTCAATAACAGGAAAACATGATGAGACAGATTTTTCTCGATACTGAAACGACCGGCCTTTCGCCTTCGCAGGGGCACCGCATCATCGAAATCGCAGCAGTC
>DLMX01000065.1:0-7916 GCA_002479405.1 Methylophilaceae bacterium UBA7525 | reverse complement strand
CAGTTGAGGCTGTCAACCGTCGGTTGACCAAGAATCACTTTCACGTTTACCTGAATCCGGATCGCGAGATTGACCAGGGTGCGCAGGAAGTGCATGGCATTACGCTGGAGTTTCTGCAGGATAAGCCGCGCTTTGCAGATATAGTCGATGATTTTCTGCAGTTCGTCGCCGACGCGGAATTGATCATCCACAATGCCCCGTTCGACGTGGGCTTTCTCAATGCGGAATTGGGCAAGATCGACAGGCCCGAGGTCGAATCGGTCTGCAATAGTGTGATAGACACACTGAAGATGGCCAAGGACAGCCGTCCGGGTCAGCGCAACAACCTGGATGCACTATGCCGCCACTTCGGTATCGATAATTCCAAGCGTACCCTGCATGGTGCCTTGCTGGATGCCGAGTTGCTGGCCGACGTCTATATGTCGATGACGCGCGGTCAGGAGACGCTGATGATGGATCTGCTGGATGATGCTGAATCCGGCATGGAATTCAATGCTGCGGCATCAGGCAAGTCGCTGCCGGTGGTAGAGGCTGATGCCCAAGAGTTAACCGCGCATGAGGAATATCTTGCCGCACTGGAAAAATCCGGTAAATGCGTTTGGCGTGGATAGGGGTGTTAGGGTTTTGCTTTGCCGTGGCTAAAGGGTTCAGCGCTGAAAGACTCAGCTTAGTGCATCGGCCCAGCTATTGGGCGTTTCATACAGCCGCACGCGCTCCAGTTTCAGATGGTTACCGTAGGTGTCCTGATATTCCGATTTCAGGATACGGAACGCCTCGGCAGCCATGTTCTCGGCAGTCGGTACGCTGTTCATGACAACTGTCTTGTGGTCCGGCAGACTTTTAAGGAAATCCAGTACGACGTTGTCGTTCTTGTAGACCAGAAAGGCATGATCCCAGACATCGACCACTGCACGTCGTGCAATGGCCTTGACGTCGGAGAAATCCATCACCATGCCGTTGTCGGATGTATCTTCTCGCTGGATGATATCCCCGGACAGTGTGATCTCAATCGCGTAACGATGGCCGTGCAGGTTTCTGCACTGGCTTTTGTGACAGGGGATGCGATGGCCGGCATCGAACTCGAGACGTGTGGTGATTTGCATGGGAAGGGATTATATCAGTAGCGCCGGAAGAGGGCGATGCAAGCCAGGGGCACTTGCTGGTATCTAAATGCCGGCCAATGTCCGGATATGCGCGATAGCGCTCTCTGCCAGGGCCGGCAGGTGATAGCCACCTTCCAGAGATGAGACGATGCGGCCACCGGCATGACGGGCAGCGATATCCATGATGAATTCCGTGACCCAGACATAATCTTCGCGCAGCAGTCCGAGTTGTGCCAGCGGGTCATCCGCATGGGCATCAAAACCGGCTGAAATGAAAATGAACTGCGGTTTGAAGCGTTCCAGCGCCGGCGCGAATTCTGCCGTCACCGCCTGACGGAAACCCTGTCCATCGGTGCCAGCCTTGAGCGGCACATTGATCATGTGA
Organism: Methylophilaceae bacterium UBA7525; assembly: GCA_002479405.1. Classification (GTDB taxonomy): domain Bacteria; phylum Pseudomonadota; class Gammaproteobacteria; order Burkholderiales; family Methylophilaceae; genus UBA6140. The sequence goes on along the minus strand of DLMX01000065.1, from coordinate 6,428 downwards.
TCTGTCCTGCTATTGGCACCGGTTCCCGGATAGAACGGGTGCTGGAAGGTGGAACAGAGCATGACGCGCGGATCGTCCTTGAAGATATCCTCCGTGCCATCGCCATGGTGCACATCAAAGTCGATGACTGCCACGCGTTCGACCTTGTGCTGCTCAATGGCATGCGCGACACCCACTGCGACATGATTGAAGATGCAGAAACCTGCGGCACGATCCTTGTGCGCATGATGACCGGGCGGGCGGATGCAGCAGAAGGCATTCTGCACCTTGCCGCTCATGACCAGATCCGTTGCCAGGATATTGGCGCCACTGGCATGCAGGGCTGCGGATAATGACATCGGACCCATGGCCGTGTCGGCATCCAATCTGACCAGGCCCGCTTTGGGTGACAGGCGCCGGATCTGCTCGACATAGGTTTTGCTGTGAACACGCATGAGTTGCTGATCAGTGGCTGCAGGTGCCTCAAGCTGCTTGAGTTGCCGGTCGATGCCGGCAGTTTTCAGTGCATTGTGAATGGTCGTGATGCGTGCCGGTGATTCCGGATGGGAACCATCCATCACATGCAACAAGGTATCCGGATGCGAGATCAGTGCAGTGCTCATGAGCCTATTTCACCCAACAAGTCTTGATAACAGGCTAATCTTAGCGGGGAGATCTGTCCAGACTCCGTTGCCTCGATCACGGCACAATCGGGTTCCTTCAGATGTCTGCAGTTGTTGAAGCGGCATTTGCCCAGATAAGGTCGGAATTCAACGAAGGCTTTTTCCAGTTGCTCGATGCTCAAATGGTGCAAACCGAATTCCTGTAGGCCCGGCGAATCGATCAGATGGCTGTACTTGTCCAGATGGTAAAGATGGGCGGCGGTCGTCGTGTGTTTGCCGCTATCAAGCACGGTGGAAACTTCCTGCGTTCTGACTTGCAGTTCGGGCAATAGTGCGTTGACGATGGTTGATTTGCCCATGCCTGATTGCCCGACCAGTATGCTGGTGTGGCCTTTGAGCCATTGTCTCAGCGGTGCGATGTCATGCTTGGCTGAGAGAAGCTGCACCTGATAACCCAGGCTCTGGTAGAGCTTCAATGCTTGCAGGGCATCGTCATTCCTGGCCAGGTCACATTTGTTCAGTACGATCAGCACACCGATTCCGGCGGCTTCGGCAGCAATCAGGCAGCGATTGAGCAGGGCTTCATAAAAGCTGGGCTGGGTGGCAAGCACGATGACGACCTGAGTCACATTGGCAGCCAGCAGCTTGGTTTTGTAGGCATTGCTGCGGTAGAGCAGATTGCTGCGAGGATTGAAACTCTCTACCACGCCTTCTTGGCTGTCCGTGAGTTTGACCTGCACAATATCGCCGCAGGCCAGGTCATTTTTCTTGCCGCGCGTCACGCAGCTGATCTGCCGGCCATCATTCAGTTCCACGCCGTAGCGTTTGCCGTAGGCGGCAGTGACGGTGCCTTGCTGGATTTCGTTCAATTATTTTTCAAACTTGTAGTAGGTCTTGTTCAGGTAATTCGCCACATGCAGTTCTTCGTCCTCGAACCATTTCAGGTCGAGCATGGTGTTGCAGTTGCGGATTTGCGCCAGTAAACCACGCGAGCTTTTTACCAGGCGGTTCTCGCGTGTGTAGATGGCGGAACCGTCACCGCCGAAGCGTTCGGCATGACAGGCGATGCAATGCTTCTCGACCATGCTTTTGCCGATACTGAAGTCGCCTTCGGTAAAGGGTTCGGCACCTGCCGTGTATGAGATAAGAATCAGACTGAAGGACAGCAGCAATCTCGACATGGCAGGTTTCCTCTCGTTATCCGGTGAATTTGGCCAGTTTCGAGATGCGGATACTGGCAGGCGGATGTGAATCATAGAATGCCGAATGTAGCGGGTCAGGCGTCAGTGTCGACGCGTTGTCGCGATAGAGTTTCACCAGCGCCTCGACCAAGTGTCTCGCTTCGGCATTCCTGGCTGCATATTCATCAGCTTCAAATTCGTTCTTGCGTGAATAGCTGGCCAGTAGCGGACGCAACAGGAACAGGAAGACCGGACTCGCCAGCAGGAACAGCAGCAGGGCCATGTAATCGCTCGGCTGAGTGATGCCAAGGCCTTCATAGAACCAGCCTTGATTCTTGAGCCAGCCGAGCAGGGCGAGGCCAAGGAAGCTGACGACGAACATCAGCACGATGCGCTTGATGACATGATGATGCTTGAAGTGGCCGAGTTCGTGGGCCAGTACCGCTTCGATCTCATTGCCGTCCAGGCGGTCGAGCAAGGTGTCGAAGAACACCACGCGTTTGCTTGAACCAAAGCCGGTGAAATAGGCGTTGCCGTGACTGCTGCGGGTCGAACCGTCCATGACAAACAGCCCCTGGGACTTGAAGCCGCACTTGGACAGCAAGGCTTCGATACGCTTTTTCAGCGGTTCATCCGTCAGCGGCGAGAATTTGTTGAATAATGGGGCGATGAAGGTCGGGTAGACAGCGAGCATCAACAGATTGAATACACTCCAGACCACCCACAGGTAGAGCCACCAGTAGTCACCGGAGCTTTGCATCAGTGCCAGCGCCGCGAACAGGATAGGGGCGCCCAGTACCAAGCCGACCAAACTGTGCTTGATCAGATCACTGAAGAACATGCCAGGGGTCATCTTGTTGAAGCCGAATTTCTGGTCAACGACAAAGGTCTTGTAATAGTCGAATGGCAATTCCACCACCGCACTGACGATGAATGCGCTGAGAATGACCAGGGCGCCGCGCATGATCTCGCTTTCGGTAATCACGCTACGCCATACCTCGTCGATCAGCATGAGGCCGCCGCCAACGGTCAGCAGTGCAAGCAGGATAGCCTGCGCGATGCTCTCAGCGATTACCAGGCGGGTCTTGGCTGAGGTGTAGTCAGCTGCCTTCTGATGTGCATCCAGACTGATGCTGCCGGCAAATGCGGAGGGTACTTGGTTCCGATGCGACTGCACGTAATCGACATGACGCCGTCCCAGCCAAACACGGGTCAAGGTCGTGATGACGAGCAGGGCGACGAATACGGTAGTGAGTGTTGAAGCCATGATTGAACGCTTTTCAGTTAAACTAATAGCATTATAGAAGCTTCCTCTGGTGGAAGGTTCACCAACAGCGGCTTATCGCACAATTTTAATGGAAATCATGATGGCATCGAATAACGACAACCTGATCTGGCTGGATATGGAAATGAGCGGGTTATCACCTGAAAACGATCGCATACTGGAAGTTGCCGCAGTGGTGACTGATGCGGAACTGAATGTGGTGGCTGAATCGCCGGTACTGGTTGTGCACCAATCTGATGCGGTTCTGGATGGAATGGATGCCTGGAACAAGGGAACCCATGGCCGCTCCGGCCTGATCGAGAAGGTCAAGGCCTCCGGGCTGGATGAAGCAGGCGCTACCGCGCAGATGCTTGAATTCCTCAAGGTGCATGTGCCGGCCGGAAAATCGCCCATGTGCGGCAACTCCATTTGCCAGGATCGCCGCTTTATGGCGCGCTACATGCCTGATTTGGAGGCATATTTCCATTACCGCAATCTGGATGTCAGCGTATTCAAGGAGTTGTCCAGGCGCTGGAAGCCGGCAATCTACAACGGTTTCAAGAAGGCCAGCAAGCATGAGGCGCTGGCAGATATTTATGAATCAATTGAAGAGCTTAAGTATTATCGAGAGCATTTTATCAAGCTGGATTAGCTTCCTGGTACGAGTCGCACCGGTAAAAAAGAGGGTGCGACAAGCGCACCCGAAGGGAGGAGAAGCAAAGCTTTGGAGAAAGCTCGCTTATGAATAAGCATTAAGTGTGCCAAAATTCGTACTTAAGCCGAGGCGTAATTTACCCTGCCTGTGTGACAGAAATATGAAAAAAGCCTGCATTTTTCAATGCAGGCTTTTTTGTTGCTTGGTTTTATTACTTGGCACTAAAGGCAGGACTTGCTTAAAGCAATCGCTGGTAGAGCTCCATATAGGCTTGAGCGCTATGCCGCCAACCGAGGTCGAGCGCCATGCCATTGCGCTGGATTTGTGACCAGACGGCCCCATCGTGGTAAAAGTGCAGGGCTCTTTCTATAGTAAGCAGCAGCTGGACCGCATCTGTGGCCGGCATGACGAAGCCGTTGGCCTTGCCGCTCTGTAATGTTTCCTCATGGGTATCGGTGACCGAATCTGCCAGGCCACCGGTATGCGTGACGACCGGTGGCGTGCCATAGCGCAGGCCGTACATCTGATTGAGGCCGCAGGGTTCGAAACGCGATGGCATGATGAAGATGTCCGCACCTGCCATGATCTGATGCGACAACGGTTCGTTGTAGCCTATGGTGACGCTGACTTGTTCAGGGTAAGTGTGTGCCAGATGGCTGTAACCTTGCTCCATGTGATGTTCACCGCTACCAAGTAGCACGATCTGGCAGCCGTTCTGCACCATGCGCTCGGCGATGGAGAGGAACATGTCCAGCCCCTTCTGGTGAGTGAGGCGGCTGACGACACCAAGCAACGGTGTCTCGGCAGAGACCTTGAGTCCCAATTGCGCCTGCAGGGCTGCTTTCACCTCTTTTTTGCCCTGCAATTGATTGGCGTCGTAATTCTTCGCGAGATAGGGGTCGCTGGCGGGATCCCATTCCTGAATGTCGATACCGTTGAGTATGCCCTGTAGATCATGCTGACGACTGGCCAGCAGGCCTTCCATGCCGAAGCCGAACTCGGTGGTGCGTATTTCACGCGCATAGGTCGGGCTGACCGTGCTGATGGCGTCGGCGTAATAAAGTCCGGCCTTGAGGAAAGAAAGTTGATGGTGATACTCGACACCATGTATCTGGTAGCTCTCGGCCGGCAACCCCAGGCGCTCGACCCATTCTGCAGGATAGCAGCCCTGAAACGCCAGATTGTGCACGCTGATGATGGACTTTGCCGGTGCTGCGTTTGTCATGTAGTGCATATAAGCCGGGGTAAGTCCGCTTTGCCAGTCGTTGCAATGCACGATATCCGGGTGCCAGTCCGCGACCGGGCTGTCATTGCAGGCAAGCAGGGCAGCAATGCGTGACAGTATGCCGAATCGCAGTGCATTGTCTTCCCATTCGCGCCCGCTGGCATCGGCGTAAGGTCCGCCGGTTCGATGATAGAGGGCAGGAGCCTCGACTACCATGACCGGCACGTCAGTGTCTGGCATGGTGCCGATCAGCAGGTTGGCTGAGCCGATCAGTGGCAAATGATCGAAGCGGGCAAGGTGTTGCAGATTTCCGGCTTTTTCCAGCACTTGCGGATAACCGGGGAGCAGAATACGGATATCTGCACCGAGACCTTGTAGTGCGGCTGGCAATGAGCCGCTGACATCGGCGAGGCCGCCCGTTTTGATGAGAGGGTGGGCTTCGGAAGTTACGAACAGGATGCGCACTGATAAAATACCCGACTGATTAAGAACAATTGTTGGACTGTTATTGTTGTATGTAATCGATACGGCCTGATACCCTGATTGTCAATTTTGATGATGCTTTTAATTTTTCAAGGGCCGCACCTCATGATACTGGGGTGCCAAGGGTGAATCAAGCAGGGCCGGGCGGATAGAGGGGATGTTATGGGAATCGGCAGTTTTATTGCAGTTGGTATAGGCGCGGCCATGGGAGCCTGGCTCCGGTGGGGTTTGGGCATGCTGCTGAATGCGGTGCATCCCTCCATTCCGTTGGGTACATTGGCGGTCAATCTGATTGGAGGCTACCTGATCGGCATCGCCATGGCGGTGCTGTCGGGGGAGCACAGCATTTCGCCTGAAATGCGCCTGCTCATCACGACCGGTTTTCTCGGCGGCCTGACCACGTTCTCCACGTTTTCGGCCGAAGCTGTGGACTTGTTGTCGCGGGCCCAGTACGGCTGGGCTTCCGCGCACATCCTCAGTCATCTGCTTGGATCATTGCTGCTGACGATATTGGGTTTTCTCACCGTCCATATGGCGCGGCAGTGGTTTGCCGGTTAGTCTGTGTGCGGAATCATGAAGGAAATGCCCTGATTTGACTGGTCTTTATTGTAGAAATCGCATATAATCGCGGACTTTTCAACCTTGGCTCATCATTGCGCATAAATGGGAGCCTGCTAATCCAAAAGGAGAATGTATGCGACATTATGAAGTGGTCTTTATCGTCCACCCGGATCAAAGTGAACAAGTACCAGCGATGATCGAGCGTTATCGCACTCTGGTAACTTCGAACGGTGGCACCATGCACCGTCTCGAAGACTGGGGTCGTCGTCAACTGGCTTACCCTATCCAGAAAATCCACAAGGCACATTACGTGCTCATGAACATTGAATGTAACCAGGCCGTGCTGGATGAGCTTGAGCTGGCATTCAAATTCAACGACGCCGTTCTGCGTCACCTGACCATGGCAACCAAGACTGCCGTGACTGAACCTTCCCCGATGATGAAGGAAGAGAAGTCG
>DLMX01000113.1:4675-4942 GCA_002479405.1 Methylophilaceae bacterium UBA7525 | reverse complement strand
GTCGTAACATGCAAAATCAATTCGTGACCGGACTCAACAACAAGCCGACTTTTTCCACATTTCCCTGTTTCATCAGATCCATCACGGCGACCACTTCACCATAATTGACGTTCTTGTCGGCTGCAATGACCACCGAACGCTGCGGGTCCTTTTCCAGCTGGGTACGCACCGCGAACAGCAATTCATCACGCTGCATCAGCTTGCCATCGAGTTCTATGCGCTTGTCTGCCTTGACACTCAGGACCAGCGGCGCACTCGGCTGCTTCA
>DLMX01000113.1:0-4475 GCA_002479405.1 Methylophilaceae bacterium UBA7525 | reverse complement strand
ATGAAGATCACCAGCAGCACCAGCATGACGTCGATATAGGGCACGACATTGATCTGGTTCATCATGCGGCGGGATTTGCGGCGTATCATGGCCTAGACCTTGCGCTGCAGGATATTGGTGAACTCTTCGATAAAACTTTCATAGCGTACAGAAAGCCGATCGACTGAGGAGGCAAAACGGTTATAGGCAATGACCGCGGGAATCGCCGCGAACAGGCCGATGGCGGTAGCGATCAGCGCTTCGGCAATCCCGGGCGCCACCTGCGCCAATGTCGCTTGCGCAGTATTGGCCAGGCCGAGGAAAGCATTCATGATGCCCCAGACCGTACCAAGCAGGCCGATATATGGGCTGACGGAACCAACCGACGCGAGAAAGGGCAAGTGCGCATCCAGTTCATCCATTTCCCGGTTATAGGTCGCCCGCATGGCGCGCCTTGCGCCTTCCATGGTATCGCTGATCTCCATACCGCCCTGACGCCTGAGCCGCGCATATTCCTTGAAACCGGCCTCAAACAGACTGGCCATGCCCTGCGGCTTGTGACGACTGGAAGTCACGCTTTCATAGAGCTTGTTGAGGTCACCGCCGGCCCAGAACCGGTCCTCGAAATCCTCGGCTTCCGCTTCTGCACGTTTCAGCGTATAGACCTTGATGAAGATATACCACCAGGACGCAAGAGAGACCAGCACCAACAGCAGCATCACCATCTGTACCGGCACGCTGGCACCGGATACCAGCGCGATCAGGGACATATCGGTGGTGGTATGTAAATCAGTCGGATTCATTCAGACTCCATTATTTTGAAGTAAGCGCATGCATGGCATGGCGGATGGTATGGGGAATACTGACAGGCTTGAACTCAGAGGCACTGACGCAAACGACTTCTACAGTCGCCTGGGTCAGCACGGCGTGATTGCGGTATATGGTTTGTTCAAACACGAGCAAACTGCGTCCAGTTTTAGAAAGACTTGTAGTCACGGTAAGCGCATCGTCGAAATTCGCGGAGCGCTTGTATTGTAGCGCAATATTCCGCACTACGAAGATGACGCCTATTTCGCTCCGGAGTTCACTCTGATCGAAGCCAAGGCTGCGCAACCACTCGGTTCGGGCGCGCTCCATGAACTTCAGATAATTGGCGTGATATACCACGCCACCGCCATCGGTGTCTTCGTAATAGACGCGTACCGGCCAGTCGAACTTGTTCATTCCTGCCAGAGCGTTCCATTCGCCAGATTGCTTGGCACCGCCAGACCGAAATGCTGATAAGCCAGCTGCGTCGCGACGCGGCCGCGCGGCGTACGCATCAGATAGCCCTGCTGAATCAGGTAAGGTTCCAGCACATCCTCAATCGTATCGCGCTCTTCGCCGATGGCAGCAGCCAGATTATCGAGACCGACCGGACCGCCGCCGAATTTCTCCAGTACCGCCTGTAGCAGTTTTCTGTCCATCACATCGAAACCGAGTTTATCGACATCCAGCATCTTCAACGCCGCATCGGCAATATCGGAATTGACAGTGCCGTCGCCCTTGACCTGCGCATAATCACGCACCCTTCGTAGCAGACGATTGGCGATACGCGGAGTACCGCGTGAACGTTTGGCGATTTCCAGCGCGCCCGCTGCCTGCATGGATACCTCCAGCAAGTCGGCTGAGCGATGCACTATCTTCGCCAGTTCAGTAGCTGTATAGAATTCCAATCGAGAGACAATACCGAAGCGGTCGCGCAATGGGTTGGTCAGCATGCCGGCACGCGTGGTTGCGCCGACCAGCGTGAACGGCGGCAGATCGAGTCGCACCGAGCGCGCCGCAGGGCCTTCGCCAATCATGATATCGAGCCGGTAATCCTCCATTGCCGGATAGAGAATTTCCTCCACTACCGGCGATAGGCGATGAATCTCGTCAATAAAGAGCACGTCGTTGGGTTCAAGATTGGTCAGCAGGGCAGCGAGGTCGCCGGCACGTTCCAGTACCGGCCCGGAAGTCTGTCGCAGGTTGACGCCCATCTCTCTGGCGATGATATGGGCCAGCGTCGTCTTGCCCAGACCCGGCGGACCGAACAGCAGGACATGGTCCAGCGCTTCGGAGCGGCCTCTGGCAGCATTGATGAAAATCTCCAGCTGGCCGCGCGCTTTTTCCTGACCGATATACTCTTCCAGCACCTTGGGCCGCAGTGCGCGCTCGATCGCTTCCTCTTGCGGGCTTTCGGCTACGGGAGCTATCAGTCTGTCGGTTTCTATCATCGCCTGATTCCTAAGTCCTGGAGAGCGATTTCAGCGCCTGTTTGATACCGTCGGACACACTGACATCCGCAGGCAACTGTTTAACGGCAGCCGAAGCTTCGCGTTCGTTATAACCCAGTGCCAATAGCGCATTCAGCACATCGCTGCAGGCGGATTTGGTTTGTCCGCCTTGGGCGATGGACATACCATCAATGGAGAATTTGTCCTTGAGTTCGAGTAGCAGTCTTTCGGCAGTTTTTTTACCTACACCCGGCACCCGCGTCAGCAAGGCCGTATCCTGCAGGGCAACTGCCTGCACCAGATCATCGACAGAAAGGCCGCTCAGAATGGATAGCGCCGACTTGGCACCGACACCGTTGACCTTGAGCAACTGCCTGAAGGTCAGGCGCTCGCGATCGCTGCCGAATCCATAAAGCAACTGCGCATCTTCCCGCACGATAAACTGGGTCAAGAGCACGACTTTTTCGCCGACCGTCGGCAGATTATAGAAGGTACTCATCGGCACTTCACACTCATAGCCGACCCCATTGACGTCTATCAGCACCAGAGGTGGCGTTTTTTCCAGCAGAACACCGTTCAGGCGACCAATCATGGGAGTTTTCTCAAAAATGAAATTGGTGAATCCAGCGCTATGGAACAGAGGCTGTAAGTAATCGCCGACATGCGCTTATATTAGCCTACCGCCGCGCACACGAAAACCTGCAGTCGCCAATTTTCCAAGACCCTGACCACCATGCGCATGGCAGATGGCGCAGGCCAAGGCATCGGCGGAATCCGGACTCGGAGTAGCCGGCAGCTTGAGCAGGCGTTTGACCATCTCCTGCACCTGTTCCTTGGCCGCATGGCCGTTGCCGACGACCGACTGCTTGACTTGCAACGCCGTGTATTCGGCAACCGTAAGATTACGGATGACAGCTGCGCTGATAGCGGCCCCGCGTGCCTGACCGAGCAGCAGCGTGGACTGCGGATTGACGTTGACAAAGACCTTCTCGACGGCGACCTGCTTCGGCGCATAGGTATCAATCACTTCAAACAGACTGTCCAGTATGATTTTCAAGCGGCTCGGCAGGTCTTCGATATCCGCACCCTTGCCGGTCGTGGTCTTGATCGTGCCACTGGCGATGTAGTGCAGTTTTTCGCCAACCTTTTCGATAACGCCGAAGCCTGTCTGACGCAGGCCGGGGTCAATGCCAAGAATGCGGATGGCGGTCACTCTTCTATGACGGCCGAGGTATAAACTTCCTGTACATCATCGAGGTCATCGAGCGCATCCAGCAGCTTCTGCATCTTGACTGCATCGTCGCCGGTAAAGACCGTGTCTGTAGCAGCGCGCATGGTCACTTCACCATGCGCCGGCTTGAGGCCAGCTGCCTCAAGAGCATCTTTCACTGCCTGATAATCGTTAGGCTGGGTGATGACTTCAATGCTGCCGTCATCTTCATCGGTAACGATATCTTCCGCACCGGCTTCCAGGGCGACTTCCATCACCTGATCTTCATTCGCGCCCGGCTCGAACAGAATCACGCCGCAGTGCTTGAACATGAAGGCAACCGAACCGTCAGTGCCGAGATTACCACCAAATTTGCTGAATGCATGACGTACATCGGCGACCGTGCGCTGCTTGTTATCCGTCAGGCAATCGACCATGACGGCAGCGCCGCCGATGCCATAGCCTTCGTAACGGATTTCCTCGTAATTGACGCCTTCGAGCGTACCGGATCCGCGCTTGATGGCGTTCTCGATATTGTCTTTCGGCATGGATTCGCTTTTGGCTTTATCCACCGCCATGCGCAACCTCGGATTGGTCGCCACATCACCGCCGCCCATGCGGGCTGCTACTGTGATTTCCTTGATCAAACGTGTAAAGATTTTGCCGCGCTTCGCATCCTGACGACCCTTGCGATGCTGAATATTGGCCCACTTGGAATGTCCTGCCATTTTTTACCCTGATAACTATCTAAAATACGCGTGATTTTAGCATATCAGGGCGGCATCATTCCTGCGCCATTGCCGGATCGATTTTCTGATGCTGCCGCATGCCGCGGATCGAGATAATCACGAGCGAAGCCAGTATGAACAGGATGCCCCACAACTCGCCATGGCTCGGCTGTTCCTGCAGTTCCCACCAAGCTGCCAGCACACCGATAACCGGCGCCAGCAGCGTGACCATGCTGGCCACGCCAGCCTCCAGCCGTTGCAAGGCATAAAGCCAGAGCAACCAGGCCAGCGCATTGCAGA
>DLMX01000033.1 GCA_002479405.1 Methylophilaceae bacterium UBA7525 | reverse complement strand
GGCTTGCCATCAATGAACGACATCGCACCCAAGGTCGTACCCACTTCCACTTCAGTCTCGACCTGCTCACCCGCCACCCGGCCGATCTCACGAGCGGCACCGGTCAACACCAGCAACAGCCCGTCACCCGCCAAGCCTTCCTGCAGAATGATGGAATTTCGCGGCGCGCCATAACACTGCATGTGCCGGCAAACGAGCCGCACTTCAGCTTCATTCAAGTCATCGAACAGGTCGATCTGATGAACGATCTCCAGGATCTCATCCATGTAGCGGTCGGCACTGCCCAGATCCTCAAGGTCGCGGTACCTGTGTTTCAAGCTGTCGGTCATCTCAATCGCCATCTCAATCTTAAGCAAACCAAAAAGTTGATAAATGATTGAGAATCAGACGAAATTACTCAGATTGGCCCGCAGGACTTGCCTGCTTTCAGATCCATATCCCAATGCCCATTTCCCAATGCCAGCCATCTTAGAAATCCGGCCGCCATCCAACAATAGGCCGTTCGGACTACGCCCTCTCACTGCATATACGACATGCCGTCTTGCCGGAAACGCCTTGTTGTCGGGCTGTCTGGCGGCTCATTTCAAACATGTCGGCGACTTGAGACACGATTAGCTGATAAAAATCAACCGCTTAACATCCTTGAAATATCTGCTGTCGTTATTTACAGACAGATTACGCTGATGATGACTCATGCAATAAGCACAAAATACGTTACAAATCATAAAGTTGAGAACATGGCACAGTCTTTGCCATATACAAGCCGGGTGGCTGCATCGACCAAGTCCATTGATTGATGCCGACCCAACCAAGAGCCGCGTGAACACAAGTCACGCGACGATGAATCAAACATGTCATTCGGGCTTTCGGGCTGGAGGAGCAGAAAAGGCAGACACGCTTTTGCTGCGGCCCATTTCAAACAATCCAAGAAAATTATTGTGAAGATTGAAGATATGTCACTACAAACCGAGCTGGACGCTGTTCAGAAAACGAATTTTTTCGATCTCATACACGAGTCGTTGCGAGTGCGCTCTCATTTCGAGTTCATGCTGTGGTCGCAGGGCAACCTGCAGCAGTTTCTGCCTCATGACATCATGATTGCGGCATGTGGAGACTTCTCATCGGGACTCGTCTCCGTTGATATCGTCTCGCCCTTGCCGGATGTGCATGGTTCCGAGGCGCAGAATGCCAGGCTCGTTCCACTGCTGAAAGGCCTTTTCGACTACTGGACCGAGCATTCATGCGCACCGTTTACCGTCAGCATGAAGTACGGCCTGTCGGAAAAAGACCCGTTCGGCTATGAACAGCTGGGGGGCAGCTTCAGACAAATGAAATCCGCCGTCGTCCATGCCATCAAGGACAAACGCGGCCGCCACGATTGCCTCTATCTGGTATTGAGCAAGTCGGAAACGCCGGCCCCGGCCAGCAGAAGGATGCTGGAAACTCTGGTGCCCTACATCGACTGCATGCTGAGGCAGATCGGCCAGCCCAGCCAGATCAATAAACCCGGCGAAGCTTCGCAGCAACCGGCCGAGGAAGGTCAGGAAGCCTTGTCTGCGCGTGAACAGGAAATCATGGACTGGGTGCGCAAGGGAAAAACCAATTTCGAGATCGGCATGATTCTCGATATCAGTGCATTCACTGTGAAAAATCACCTGCAGCGCATCTTCAAGAAACTTGATGTGCTCAATCGCACGCAGGCCGTGGCTAAAATGTCAGCGAAACTCACAGCAAACCTCCCTGCCTCCGTTGCATCCAATGAGTCGTTATAAATCCGCCCGTTTAGGCCGTCAGGGCTTGGGGGCAGCGATTGCCCGTGACAATCTGCTGTACACCACCGAATCCCTGCTCGACCCGCTGGTCATCACGCTGGTGCTATGGTTTATCGCCTTCTGGATAGAAGGCGGGCTCGACCCGGCCTATCTGATTCTGTCCCTGATCCTGTTTTCGCTGACCTTCCCCAGCAGTTCCAAGATCAATCTGGGCACCTGGCAGATGGTGAGCAAAGTCATCCTGCAATGGGTCATCATCTGTACCTTGCTGCTGACTCTGGGAGTCGCGTCGGGCTATATCGAATATTTTGCCATCGAGGCCATCCTGCTCTGGATCTGGCTCACACCGGCATGTCTCCTCGCCGCAGACTTCGCACTGCGCTTCATGGCCCCGCTACTGATCAAGCTGCAGGGGCCGGTCAAGCAGACCATTATCGTCGGGCGCAACGAGCAGGGCCTGGCGCTGGCTGAACGACTGGCAGATAACCATTACATCGCGGCAGACCTGCTGGGATTTTTTGATGATGCCGAAGTTGCCGACAAGGACAGCAAATTCCAACTGCTGGGCAGGCTGCAGGACATCCCCGAGTTCGTCAAAACGCACAAGGTCAATGTCATCTATCTCTGCCTGCCGGCAAGCAATCAGGAACAGATCATGCAGTTGCTGGATGAACTGAAAGACACCACGGCGTCCATCTATTTTGTTCCGGATATCTTCCATGCCGATCTGATCCAGGCACGAGCAGGCCAGATCGAGGACATCCCGGTGGTGGCCGTTTGTGAAACCCCATTCACCGGCTTCAACGGCCTGATCAAACGCCTTGCGGATATCCTGTTCTCGCTGGTCATCCTGTTGCTGATCTCGCCGTTGCTGGTTGCCATCGCCATTGGCGTCAAACTCAGTTCGCCCGGCCCGGTCATCTTCAAGCAACGCCGGTACGGTTTGTACGGTGAGGAGATCCTTGTCTACAAATTCCGCTCAATGACCGTCTGCGAGGATGGCGCCAAAGTCACCCAGGCAACCAAAGGCGACCAGCGCGTCACGCCCTTCGGCGCTTTTCTGCGCAAGACATCACTGGATGAACTGCCGCAGTTCATCAACGTGCTGCAGGGACGCATGAGCATCGTCGGGCCGCGCCCGCATGCCGTGGCGCACAATGAGATGTACCGCAAACTGATCAAGGGCTATATGGTGCGCCACAAGGTCAAGCCCGGCATCACCGGCTGGGCGCAGGTCAATGGCCTGCGCGGCGAGACGGAAACGCTCGACAAGATGAAGGCGCGCATCGATTACGATATCGACTACCTGCGCAACTGGAGTCCAAAACTCGATGTCTACATTATTTTCAAGACTGTACTTGTTGTACTGAAAGGACAGAATGGTGCTTATTAAATCAATGCTTACCAAATCAACGACCATACGAACCATCACTTCGATCGCCTTCGTGCTGATCCTCGCCGGCATCTTCATCGGCGGCACCATGCCCGGCGCCGGCGAACTGTTTGCCGCTCCCTGGGACAAGGTGGCACACTTTATCGTCTTTGGTGCCATCACCCTGCTGGCAGGACTCTCCTTCCCGGCGCTGCCGTTGCCGCTGATATTCGCTCTAGCTGTCTCGCTGGGCGCCGCAGACGAGATCCACCAGACGTTCCTGGCAGGTCGCCAAGCCGGTTTCGATGACCTGCTGGCGGATATTCTGGGCGCACTCTTCGCACTGCCCCTGATAGCAAGCCTGCGTAAATTCAGTATCAATCCTGATCACCGACTGCAAAGACAGCATTAGAGCCAGACACTGGCTGACCAGAAACCGGCCGGAAATAATCCGCAAAGAAAAAGGCCCATTGCGGGCCTTTTTCTTTGCAGGTGCAGTGCACCCATTCAAGCAACTGCTACATGCCAATACGGCGACGTACGATCAATGCCATCAAGCCAAGGCTGGCCAGTATCATGCCACCCGCACTGGAGTCAGCCGACGATAGCTTGCGTTCACTGGCAAACAACTGGTGCGGACCAGCAAACAGTTCGACATCCACGACTTTCGCCTGCACGGAACGGCTACGGAAATGCTCCATTGCAAACCCCTCAATGAAAGAGGTCACTGTTTGCACATGGCGATCAAACGGGTTGTTGATCTCGGTCACATTCAAGGTGGCGGAATGTGCCGTTACCGGAACGACCGCGTTGACCTGTGTAGCAATCGCAGAACACAGACCAAACGCTGCGGCAATCGCCAGAATTTTTTTGCGAGTCATATTGATTCGCTCCTTTCAAGTTAAAAAAAACCAACAACTTAAAATGGTTGCGAAATCATTAGACCCCAGGCCCCTGCTTGCTCCAATAGTCCGTATGGACTAAGAAAGCAGCAAGCGCCCGTCATCGGGCAAAACCATATCCGATTTGGGGGTTGGCACCCTGCAGCGATATAATCGCGCCATTAAATCAAATAATTAATTAAGTCCAATGTAAATACCTCACCCTTGCGGTTGCCCATGCAAGCCCGGGCAAACCAGCCCCAAGCTCCGAAACAAAGCAAATCAAAGCAACACGGTGCGGTTACGCGCGATGTTCTTGCTGTACGCGCCAAAATCCCGCCACCCTAATTGACCCAAACACTGGCAGACAAATGCTCAATACCATCAAACAAGAGTGGTTCTCCAATATCCGCGGCGACGTGCTCGCCGGCCTCGTTGTCGCGCTGGCACTGATCCCGGAAGCCATCGCCTTCTCCATCATCGCCGGCGTCGATCC
>DLMX01000114.1:945-20775 GCA_002479405.1 Methylophilaceae bacterium UBA7525 | reverse complement strand
CCACGGCATGATGTGCATATCCGCTTTGCTGCCTGTACGCTCAATCAGTGCCTCGACCACTTCGACCGCCTGGCCCTGGATTTTGCCCTTAACGGCAAAATTGAGCGGCGGAGAATCCTCCGTGAGCATGGTAAGCCGCGGGTTGGTTTGGCTGTCACAGCTGGCAAACATCAACAGCAGGAAAATGATGGCGGGTCTTTTCATGTGTTTGTCCTGTCGGGTTCCACCTGCTTATGCAAATCAATAGGGTACGCGATCTTCCTTCGCCAGCCAGGCATCGAACGGCGCGGACGATTCAGGGATCAGCAAGTGCTGCAAACGATCTGACGGCAGATTCACAGGCAATGCCTGGCCGTAGAGTGCCTTGGCGATAACGGTATCATCAAAACCGGCGCGTATCGCCTCGTCATGGGTTGCGGCATAGATGATGCGTGGGACATGGGCCCACAAGGCAGCCGCCAGACACATGGGACAGGGCTCGCAACTGGCATAGAGGGTGCAATCTGTCAGATGCGGGTCGCCGGTCAGCGCGGCAGCCTGGCGCAAGACTTGCACTTCGGCGTGAGCGGTGGGGTCGCAGCTGTTGGTCACGCAATTGCCGGATTGGGCGAGTATCTTGCCATCTTGCACCACCATCGCGGCGAATGGCCCGCCGCTCTTGGCGACGGAATCCACTGCAAGCGCAACGCATTGCCGGAGAAACTGTCTGTCCTGTTCTATCGACATTCCCACCCCCTGATGCAGTACGGTCAAGCGCCGCAGACGGCGCATTCCCTTTGGAAGTACATGCCCGCCGCCGAGCATGCATGAAACGGAAAAGGCTGTATGACCGCGCCATGATAGCACGCAAGGCAGGACGCAGGATGGCATGCGAATACCATCTGTTATCGATCAAATCCGGCAATAATCAGCTATGAAAAACTCCCGATCTGCAGGCGGACGCAACCAGGTTTGACCGTTTGGCGGACATGGAGCCGGATTTGGAAACTGCAATAGCACTCTCTCACATTGCCGGGTGAGGGAAGCCGGCAAGGGCGGACTATGACGCTGTACATCATTTCCTCCCCATTGCGGGGGTGGGTGAGGAAATGGGGAGAACCTGGACATGAGCAACATCAAAAACTCCATCCGATCCGGGCTGTGTTGTCGGGGCTGACACTCGATACAGCCGCAGACCGCCGCTTCACGGGCGCAACCTTCTTCCTTGCGGGGTAAAGGGTCAAAGCTTCGTCGCCATTGTGCGCTCCAGGTTTTATTGGCTTGGCAGCATTGGATCATGCATCCTGACTTGCCACGATTGCAGACGCCCGCCGGAAAATCCCGCCTGAACAATCAGCCATGGTCTTTCTTCCCATGTACACCCACGCTTATAACCTTATGCTTTGGATTTGAACGGCGACCGTGAGGCGGCAGTGCTTTGCAAGCGCCGCGCACTGCAGGCATCCCCGGGCGATTTCTGCAGCCGGTTGCAGCAAATGCCGATGCAACACCGGGAGTGCTATTTTGAGGTGCAGACACCGGCGTGCCGCCGCAGCCGGTTGAAAGCACAGCAGAAAAACCGATTGAATAATGGACAAAAAACAAGACCGCTGGAGCTGCAAGGACTTATCTGCCGATATGCCCTTGTTCCGGTTCAAGTTGGTGGTTGCAAACAACCGGCCTGGTTGTTTGCAACCACCAATTCAGCCCCAGCCTAGACTATTTTGTAAGCAAATGTAACGAGATAAATGACTGAAAATTAATAGAAAACAGACACATAAAAAATCATTCGATCAACTTGGCACGGACTTTGCCTTTAAGGTCTCCGTACACATAAGGGTGAGCGCCGATGGTTACAAGTCGGTCGTGTACCGGGAATGCCTGAATCCCCCCTGCAACAAGCCAAGTCACAAACATGGTTCAGGTGCGGTAGTGGTTTAGGGCGGTTCGGTGGCTCCCCAGCGCCGGACCGGCCCAACCGTTTAAAACAATTTTTTTACAAATCGACTCAACAATTAGGAGAAGTCACAATGTTGAAAAACAAACAAGGGGGTTTCACCCTGCTCGAACTGCTGGTAGTGATCACACTGCTGGCCGTGCTGTCCGTCGGCGCTCTGGTCGCTTATGAAGGTATCGGCGAAAACGCTTCCAACGTTGCAGCCGCCAACAACATCAAGACAGCCGACAGTTCCATCCGCGCATACCGCGCAATCGAAGGCGTATACCCGAACCAGTGGGACAACCTGGCTAACCTGGCTGGCGAAACGGCTGGCGGCGCATGGAGTGTTCTGGCTGACAAAACCAAGAGCTTCCTCGGTCAGGCTGAGTTCGATGAAACCGATGCAGCGGCACAAGCTGCCATGGTCTCTTTGGGTAAAGTCGGCATTACTGAGGTGCAAACGCTGACAACCGCTGCTGTGCTGCCCGCTGGCCTTTCTCCGAACGAGTTCTTCAACGAGAGCGCTCCTGGTGTAACTGTTCCAGCTGATGAAATCGAGTGGGAACTGAACGACGACGGTACTTTTGATGAAGTTTCCGAAGCGAACTTCTTCATGTCTGTAGTTCCAAGCAGCAATGGTACAGCATGTACTTTCGCAGGCACCGACCTTACTGCAAATCTGGCCGGCGACAATGTGCTTGATTCATCCGTCCTGAACCGTATCAACGACAATCTGGACAATGACGGTTGCCACCTGGTTGTTGCATTGGGCTTCGGCAAGGACGTTCCGGGCACCACACTGGGCAGCCGCGTTGCGATCAGCACCGCGCCGACCTACACCAACGGCAACGTTGTGAACCCATCCATCCACTATGCACGCTACATCGCCCTGTTCCATCTGGGTTCTGCAGATGAAAATGGCGCTACGCCAGATGAAGTTACTGCTGCCGATATTCTGGCCAAGCCACGTCTGATCGCAGTGGTCGACACAGAAGGCCGCAATATCGACCAGGCTATTGCCGGTGCTTACGCCAGCAACTAAGTTTTGGCTTGATGCCGGTGCAATCGGGCAATATCGGTTGATGCCGGTTTAAGAAGCGGGGCGGGGTCTGCAAAGGCTCCGTCCCTTTTGCGGTTTCTGAGTAATAAAAAAAACAAAAAGAATCATGCGTACTTAACGATGCGTACTTGAGGAGTGGGGATTTCATGCAGTTGAATGTTCAGTCAAGTTTCGGCAGGGCAAGGGGTTTGCTTCGCTGTTTGATATGCCGTGGTTTGCCTGAGTGTTTATCCGTGCCTTCGCTGGCAGAGCTTTCCTTCTTTTCCATCAATTCGCGCGACCGCTTGCGGCACGCGCTTTCCATCTCAAAACGCTCCGCAACCGATCCGGCTATGGCAGTCAGCCAGCCATCCCAGGGAGGATTCACGTTGATCGAGCTGCTGGTGGTAATTTCGCTGGTCGGTTTGCTGGCGATCGGCATTGTGGTCTCGCTGGACGGTGTGGATGACGATGCACGGGAACGTCTGACCAAGGCGGAGATGGGTGAGTTACGCAAGGCATTGCTGCAGTTCAGGCGCGATATCGGGCATTTCCCCGGGGTGGATAGTCCTTTTCCACCAGCGGAAGATGAAGTTCTGGATCTTTTGAGAGATTGCCAATCTGATGATGAGCCTGAGGATGCGGATGATGATGCCAGTCTGACCTATGACCCCGGTTGCAGGCCGTACAACATCGACACTGCGCGCGGCTGGAACGGGCCTTATGCCTTGCCGGAGCGAATGGATGATCCTGTCAGAACCGGTTATTTCGATGCATGGGGCAACCCATACCGTTTGTACGATCAGGGCGATGCAGTACCGGGCTCCGGTATGGCAAGAATCGTCAGTTTCGGTCCTGATGGACAGGATGGCCTGGCTGGTTCACCGAACAGCGATGCAACGGATTGCAACCCCATCGCAGGCAGCGACGATATCGTGCTGTGTCTGGTGCAGTAGACGGAGTGGCAAGTATGTATCGTTTCCCGACCTCTTCATTGTCATTCTGCTTGCAAATATCACGCGGTTTTACCCTGGTGGAGTTGTTGCTGGTGATTTTCCTGTTGAGCAGCCTGGCGTTGGTCACCACCTTGTTTGTCGATAACGCGAACGAGCAGTACCGGTTCGAAACCACGAGGACCCGTCTGGAACAGATACGCCGCGCCATCATTGGCGACACTTCCCGCACGCTCAACGGACAACCTGAAATCAGCGGCTTTGTGGCGGACATGGGCCGGTTACCGGCGAATCTGCAGGAGTTGATTGAACCGCCAGCCGACGAAGAACACTTGTGGGGGATAACCGATATTGAAGTGGGTGCAGTGGTTGTTGGAACTCTTAATGGCGGCTGGCGGGGGCCTTATCTGGAAGCGGTTCAGGAATCCGGCGTTTCCGGCGTCCGTGCTTTCCGGGATGGTTGGGGCAACCCGGACGTGTCAGGCGACGAGGCGAATTTTGGCTGGGTATTCAAATTGAAGAAATCCGATGACACGGATACTGCGGACCCCGCTGAAGCCGTTGCGCTTAGAGTGCAGAGCCTGGGGGTCGATGGTGCCATCGGGCAGGCTGATGAAAATAATCCATATCAGGCTGATTATCCAAATGACGGCTACCGGATTGCGCTCAATGATTGGGCAGTCGATTTGCAGGAGCAGACATTTCAAATTCAGCTCAATGGAGTACCGTCCGGGTCATTTAGTGATCTGAAATTGCGACTTTATTATTTGAAGAATGGCCAGCAACAAAGTTTTGATAGCGTCGCTTTCGAGATAAATTCCGTTTCCGGGGTAGTTTCACAGCCCGTTTTTTCAGCTGGTGAAAAGTTGTTGCCGATGGGTATGCATGCAGCCGTTGTCGTTTGTAATGATGGCACCGTCTATAACGGAAACTGCCCGGGCGCACCGCAGCCGCCTTATCACTTCAAGTTGATCCCTAGAGCTTACACCCCGCCAATGACGGTGGAATGGACAGTCCAATGAATTTGAAATCACAGTTACAGCGTCTGCCTTTCCTTGGTGGAACATCCGCCATCCTCGTCTGCGAGACCGATGGCTTTCATTTGCATGGTGCCGTCATCAGCCGTGATGCAGGAAAGTTGAAAATCGAATTTTCTGCCCGCTCTGATGCGACTGAATACCGCACAGCGGTCAAGGAACTGGTCTCCAGTTTACGCGAACAAGGCTGGAAAGGCCGTGAAACGGTATTGCTGACGCCGGCCGTGTTCTCGACCCTGATCGAGCTACCGATATCGCCGGGCCATCCGCGCACTGCGCTGCAGATGCAGGAGCTGATCCGCTGGGAGATAGAGCCATTGCTGCTGCAGCATGCCACGTTATGGTCTGCAGGGCAGACCTTACTGGCGCTTGGTTATATGAACGAAGAGCAGGTCGCAGCGGTATTGGAGCGCCAGCAGGGGAAATCCGGTATCGGAGTTGGTGACGATCATGGCGGTGCGTATTCATTCAAGCGCTTTTGCGAGCTGGCGATGGACATGGGGTACATCGACCAGATCAAGATCGATGAGTGTCTTGCCCGGCAATCCTGGCTGCGTTCGGATAGCGAAGATTTCTCCTGCGGCTGGGCCGCACAGGAAATCGTGCGTGATGAGGCGATGGGTGAGGAGGCTGGTGGCCATCAATGGCTGGTGAGTGGTGCGAATATCGGCATGATGCGGCAGTGGGAATCTGCCTTTTCGTCGCAAAAAGTGGTGTTGAATGAGGTGTATCCGCTGGTTGGCTGTGCGGTGGAACTGGCGGATATCACCCCCGATGCCATGGTGCTGGAGAGTATGCATGGGCTGGTTTCCGGCATCCGGCTGGAGTCCGGTACCGTGGCTGCTATCAAGACGCAGCAAAGCAGATCAATGGCGGTGCTGGACGCCTGTCTGGAGAGTTATCACGACCTGGCGACGCCGGGGGTGGGAAAAGTCTATCTGGCTGCCGGTGGCGAAGCGAGCGCGGAGTTGTTGCAGCGATTCGGCGAAGTGATCGGCCGCGAGGTGCTGGCGCTACCGGAGCACGGCAATGAAATTTCTGCCGGCATGCTGGGTGCGGCCACTACGTTGTTGTTGAAGAACGGCGCGCGCCATGTTGCCGGGGTTTCTGTGCGCGGCCCGAGGCCGCCGATATTCAAGCGCGTGGAGGTTCGCGCGGTTGCGGCTGCAGTGCTGATCCTGATGGTGATTGCCACGCTGGAGTTTTCGCTCTATGTGCGCAAGGACCTGGCGCAGGCAGAGCACGCCAGAACCGCCGAGGCAAAGAAGGAGTTCGATGCGATTGTTGCAAGCGCACAGGCCAAGGTCGATGAAGTGGCCAAATTGCAGGAGGAGATCAAGGCGAAGGAGCAGGAACTGGCCAAACTGATGGCACGTTTCGATTTCTTCGCCATTGAGTTGCCTGCCCGCATGGGATTCGTCAGAACCTTGCTCAATGAGCTGGTGAACAATGTGACGGATGATGTGGTGATCAACGCTGTAGAGGAAACGCCGAACCTCGGTTTTCGTATTGCCGGCTGGGCATTGAGCGAAACGGCGGCACAGCAGTTCATCCAGTCGTTCAAGACAGCCATGGCCCCGCTGGAGATGGATGTGACCGACCCGATCGTAAGGGCGCAGTCCGGCCGGTTGGGTTTGCTGGGTTATGACATTCATTTCCGTCTGGTAAGTATCCGCGTGAGCGAGCCGGTTGTTACTGCGGCTCCTGCCCCTGAGCAGCAGGCAAGAAGGAAGAGAACAAGATGATGAAGCTGAGCAAAATGAGTCTGCGCGAGCAGCTGCTGGTGCTGATTGCGGCGCTGGTGATCATCGGGGGTGCATATGGCACTTTCCGTTTTTATCCGGCCAACAAGGCAATTGCGGATATCAAAACGAATACCGAGATGATGGATGGCGCCATCAAGACCGGCGTTGTGCCTGAAGAGCCTTTTGAATCGGCAGAGGTTCTGAAGCTTGATTTGGCCGATCTGGAAGATGAGCTGGTAGACGCCAGAAACATGGTCATCGGTGCCGAGCAGCGTCTGTCACCATCCGATACGACAGAAGTGCGTCTGGCCATGTCGGAGGTGGCGCGTACAGCACTGGTCAGGATCAATGCCAACGAGGAATTCCGTGTGATGTTGCCGGCACCGGTAGCTGCCACCCCCGCAGCCAAAGGTACGGCAACCAAGGGGGCTACCGCAGAACCTCAAAAAAGACTGGGGGATGCTGCAACACGCAGACTCAGAAATCAGGCACGCGAGGCAAGGCGGGCGAATCGATTCGGCGCTGGCGTGAATCGGGCTGTGGCGACTGCCACTCCGGAACAGGTCACCGAGCTGATCAGGAAAATGGCCGTAAATGCTCCGATGGAGCGGCCCATGCAGCGCTTGACGATGGAAGGTACTTTTGCCGCCATCATGCGCTTTATTCAGGGGCTGGAGGATATGGACAAGATGGCGACCATCGTTCAATTGCAGATGATGCCGGCTCCGCAAACACCGCCGCCGGGGTATAACCAGCGCCTGACAGCCACCATGGTATTGGCGCTGTAATCGTATGTTCCGAGAAGAATTGATGGGGCATGGTGTTGTTTCAGCGAGGAATATTGGATGGCATTAGGTGCTGAACAACTGATTGATGCGGCGGTGCGTCAAAACCTGATAGAGGGCGAAACGCTGAGCAAGCTACGCCTGGATGCGCGGCGTGCCAGGCAGGATCTGCTGGACACGGTTGCCGCGCATTACCGTTTGCCGCTTTCCGCTTTTTATCAGGCTGCGGCAGAATTGCGCGGTTTATCATTCGTCAATCCGATCAGCCTGACACCGTCGCAGAAACTGCTCAAGCGTGTACCGCAGGCATTGGCCAGACGCAAGTTGGTATTACCGCTTTCCGAAAATGAGCAGGGTGTGCTGGTTGCCACAGCCGATCCGGACGACAGGGCTACACTGGATACCTTGCAGCGCCTGTTCGGCCAGCGTGTGCAGACAGTGGTGGCGGAACCCGAGGCCCTCAATGTCGCAATAGGACGCAACTTGACGTCGAGCCAACAGCCCGGGATTGCTAGCCAGCAGTTGGCGGATACCGATTTGATCGGTCTACTGGACGGTATCTTGAAGGAAGCCTACTTGCGCCGCGCTTCCGATGTACATATGACATTGGAAGAATCGGGCTTGCGCGTCAGGTTGCGGGTTGATGGCAAGCTGCAGGACTATCATATTGATGCCGATGCCAGTGTTGCCAATGGCCTGATTTCACGTGTCAAGGTGCTTTCCAATCTGGATATCGCCGAGCAGCGCGAACCGCAGGACGGCGGCATGAGTTACTCCCTGGCGCCGCCGATCGATACGGAGTTCAATATCCGTGTGGCGACTGCGCCGACCCGTCTGGGTGAGCGCGTCACCATGCGTTTGCTTGGACAGGAGGCGCAAAATCTGACTTTGCCGTTACTTGGCATGTCGGACAGCGACATGCTGCATTTCCGCCAGGCCATTCGTAAACCGTTCGGCATGATTTTGCTGACCGGCCCGACCGGCAGCGGCAAATCGACAACCTTGTTTGCCGCGTTGCAGGAGATCAACGATCCGGAATTGAACATCATGACGGTGGAAAACCCGATTGAATACGTGATGGATGGCATCTCGCAGATCCAGACCGGGCCGAAGATCAGTTTTGCCAGCGCATTGCGCTCACTATTGCGCCACGATCCTGATGTGCTGATGGTGGGTGAGATCCGTGATGAGGAAACCGCAGACGTGGCGTTGAAGGCGGCGATGACGGGTCACCTGGTGTTCTCGACGCTGCACACGAACACGGCTGCCGGCACCGTTGCCCGTCTTGCCGATATCGGTTGCGAGCCCTATCTGATCGGTTCCACCATGAATGCCGTGATTGCACAGCGGCTGGTGCGCAAATTGTGCCCGCATTGCCGTAAACCGCGTGTTGCCAATGAGGAGGAAGCGAAATTGCTCGGCCAGGAGGGCAGGCAGGTGACGATTTATGAGCCTGCCGGTTGTGCCGCCTGTCAGGGGCGCGGCTACCGCGGGCGACTCGGCCTGTTCGAAACACTCTGGTTTGACGAGGCTTTGAGCAAACTGGTTTCCAACGAGTGCACGGAAGACGAACTGGAAGTGCATGCAATTGCTGCCGGTAAACTCAACCTGATGTGGAATGACGGCAGCGCAAAAGTGCTGGCCGGAATGACCTCGCTCAGTGAGTTGCAGGCAGTTGCAGTGAAAAGGCATTAGGAAACCGCATGCCCAATTTCAAATACACGGCCGTCAACCAGCATGGCAAGGAGATCAAAGGCAGCATACAGGCTGCCGATTCCCGCAGTGCGATTGCCTATTTGCGCCAGCAATCGATCTTTGTCGTCGAGATGGGTGAAGGTAAACAGGATGCGGGCGAGCAGCAAGGGGAGGGCTTGAGCAAGGAAATTGACCTTGGTGCGCTTGGTGATCTGCACTCGGTTTCCACGCAGGAATTGATTTTCTTCTTCAAGCAGCTGACATTCATGTTGCGTGCAGGTTTGCCGGTACTGCAGGCATTGCAATTATCCCGGACACAGATTGCGAGCGGCAGACTGGGGCGCGTGATCGACCGGATGATCACGGATATCGAAAATGGCCTGCCCTTGTCCCAGGCCGTAGCCAAGCATCCGAAAGTGTTCCCGCCACTGGCTGCCAGCCTCATCATGGCGGGTGAAAATACCGGTGAGCTGGATCTGGTCATGGACCGTCTGGCCGATCATCTTGAAAAGAAGGCAGCACTGAAGACGCAGACTATCAATGCCATGATTTATCCGGCCATTGTGATTCTGGCATCCATCGGGGTCTTTATCTTTCTGGTGATCAAGATCATTCCTGCTTTCGCCAAGTTTTTTGCCGGCAAGGGGCGGGGATTGCCGCCTTCCACCCAGTTCCTGGTCGATCTGTCTGCCTTTTTTGTGGATTACGGGCTTTATATCCTGGCGCTGATCATCCTCGTCTTGCTGGCGCTGGTGATTACCTATCAGACGAAGGCGGGGCGCTTCAAACTGCATGATCTGCTTTTGCGCCTGCCGGTGCTGGGAAAGCTCATGACGGTCGCCGCCATGGCGCAACTCACCTGGGTGCTTTCCATGCTGCTGCGTAGCGGCCTGACCGCATTGGAATCACTGAAGATCTCCGCACAAGTGGTCGGCAACCGGGTGATCTCCGACAAACTCGGTACGGCTTCCGAGCAGATTCTCGCCGGCAAGGATCTTTCCGGCAGCCTGCAGCATCCGCGCATTCCCACCATTGTGACGCAAATGATCGCGGTCGGCGAGCGGACAGGTACGCTGGACAACGTTCTGCAGCAACTTGGCGATTATTATGAAGAGCGGCTGCAACTCGGTATCCGGCGTCTGAGTGCACTGATGGAACCGGCACTCATACTGGTGATTGGCGGCATGGTCGGTTTTGTTTACTACGCGTTTTTTCAAGCCCTGTTTCAATTGGCAAAGGTCTGAACATGAAATGGATTTTTAACAGGTATTCGTATTTCTTTCTTTGGCTTGCCAGCTTCATCGCATCGGCACAGGCCGGTGGTGTAGTAGGCACAATAGGGCCGATTGATGTAGACGTGATGGAGGATTACGCGCTGCAGGATTATGCCGAGCCGCCATCCGGCCGTGATCCGTTCACGACCAGCGACAAGATGTTCAGGTTGTCCGGCCAGAACGGCGCCAGCAGGTCCGGAGGGCAGGGGTTTGTACCATTTCTGAGTGGTGGCGGCCTGCCGAAAATGCGCGTGAGGGGCTTTGTGCATAACGGCCCCAGGGAGGCCATGGCCCTGTTGCAGATCGACGGCGACGAAACCATACATCTGGTGCAGAAAGGCGACGAGATCGGCATTCAGTCACGGGCAGGCCAGCCCAATGCGGTACTCAAGGTCATCAACGTCGATCAGAAAAAAGTCGAGGTGCAATCCGGCAGCCTGCGTCAGGTCATCATTGTTCAGTAAGTCAGTAGCAAATTGGAAACGGTCATCACCCTATGAAACAACATGAAATGAAATTCGACTTCCAGCATCTCATCAAAGCGGGTTACATGCCCGCATTGCTGGCCTGTACACTGATATTGTCCGGCCTGCTCTATGCTGCAACGTTGTCTGCCGAGGAGCTTGCGCCATCTGAAAAGACCGCAATGACGGTGATTACACCTTTGGAGAAAACCGAGACGCCCCCGGTGACGACAGAGCCTGTGGTCAATACGCCGCGCATGCCGCGGGGCAATCAGCGTGGCGACAGCCACAACTTCCGTATCCAGAAGCTGGAGTTCAAGAAGGCCAAACTGGTTGATGTCATGCGCACGATTTCCGAGATTTCGGATATCAATATCGTGCCGACCAGTGAGGCCGGCGACAAGGAGGTGACGATCTACCTGCGCAATGTGACGGTACACGAGGCGATCGATACCATCAGCCGCAGCAATGGCCTGTGGTACCGGCAGGACAAGATATCCAAGGCTTACCGTGTGATGACAACCAAGGAGTTTCAGGATGATGTTGTCGTCTTTCGCGATGACGTGACACAAATATTCAACCTGCTACACCCGAACCCGGTCATCGTTGCCAAGGCGATCGAGGATTTGTACGGCCGGCGTGTAATTTTGTCGCTGGGCGTGCAAGCCGATGATTTCAATACCAGCAGCACGGGCGGCACATCGGCCAGAAGCGGACAGAATTCACTGCGGCGCGGTACCGGAAGCAACAACAGAAATGCTGCAGGCGGCAGTAGAGGCGCGACTGGCGGACGCACACAGGCCTCTGAGCTGGCAGTGACGGAGGAATTGACGCCAGAACGGCTTGCCAAACTCGAACAGGCGATTAGCGCGGCTGACGGCAGCACGGTGGTTTCCTCCGAAGACCTGAAGAGTGTATCGCGCACCGAGCAGCCGATCTATGTGACCGTGAATCGAGAACACAATCTGATCATCGTGCGTACCAGCGATGTCGGCGTTTTAAGGGATATCGAGCGCCTGATCAAGGAGATGGACCGGCCGACCACCCAGGTGCTGCTGGAAATGAAGATTCTGGAACTGACCATAGGCGATTCCTTCAACCAGCTGTTCAACTTCGAGTATCTGTCCGGTAGCGGCAAGGAGTATTTCGGCCTTGGCAACAGCCCCATACCGACCCAGGCTGGTTCGTTTATCTACAATTTCCTCGATTCGCAGATATCGGCGCGGATTGAACTATTGCAGAAGAACAATCAGATCAATACGCTCAGTTCACCGATTCTGCTGGCTTCCAATAACCGTCCGGCACGCGTGTTCGTCGGTGAGGAGCGCATTCTGGTCACTGGCTTAACGGTCACCGATCCGGTGATCAGCTCGGTCGGTACCGTTATCACGCCGGGCAGGGTGACGTATCAGACCGAATTGCGCGATATCGGCAACACGCTGAATATCGTGCCCAAGATCAACGCTGATGGCACGGTGACGCTATCCATCCAGCAGGATGTCTCCAGCGTGCTGCCGGGCGCCATTTCCCTGCCGCCGATTTCCGTCGGCAATACGGTACAAAATTTCAATATCGATTCGGTCAAGGTGGCGAACATCGAAGGTATCGTCGTTGCCAAGGATGGCCTGACGGTCGCCATCGGCGGGCTGATCAGCAATTCGTCTTCCTATAACGAAACCAAGGTGCCGCTGTTGGGCGATATCCCGCTGGTCGGCGAATTGTTCAAGAAGAAGGACAAAACCAATACCAAGAGCGAAATGATCCTGCTCATTACGCCGCGCATCATCAAGAACCCGAGCGACGGCGAACTGGTGACGGCGGATACCATGGTTGAGGTGTCTGACCAGGCCTGGTAGATGACGGTTGTTATTGCAGAAACGTTTTGAATAAAGGAAGCAGCATGAAGTCCATGAAATTTGCCTCGATTGCCATTCTGGCAGCCTTGCTCGGCGCCTGTTCCAACCAGCCGGCGGGCAAGTGGCAGGATCGTTCCCAGCAGATGAAGCTCAACGCCGTGCAGCACTGGGGTCTGATTGCCGCAGATGCAGTCGAGCAAACCCGGCTGGCGGTCAACAGTCAGGAGCAGATCAAGAATCGACCGCTTTTTGTAACAGATAACAAGAACACGCATTTTGATCGTGCGTTCCGCAATTACATGATTACCGGCCTGGTCAACGCCGGCATGGTGGTTTCGGACAAAAGGGAAGGCGCAGTCGAGATCAGCTATGAATCACAGGTGATCCGCCACGGCGCTTCTTTCGACCCCAGCGTATTCGGCTACAAGCCGGGCTTGGCGACAGGTGGCGTGGCTGGCTTCTGGGTGCTGCGCAATGCCTCTACCAGCGGCCTCGCCGCAGGCACACTGGCCGCGGCAGCAGGCTATGATGTATACAAGATGACGGAACCAACCGGTGTCGAATTGTTGCTGACGACTTCCATTGTCAATGAAAATCAATATGTCATGCGCAATACCGATGCCTACTACATCGAAAAGGCCGATGCTTACCTGTTCGAGCCATGCAAAAGCCGTTCGGCAACGGGTTGCCGGCCGAAATACCCCATGAGGTAATGCTGCATTGAAGCCGGAAAGATTATTCTGGTTGCTGGTAGTGGGTCTGTGGGCAGGTCTGGTCTATGCCGCCTATGTCTTTGATCTGCCGGCAAAGCTCGGTCTTAATGGGGCTGTTCAGCAATCAGAGCATGGTTCAGAGGTCGCTGATGCAAATGTAGATGGCTTCTGTGACACACGGCCGCCGCAAAGTGGCAGGGCGTTTGATATCGACGCGCCGCCGCGAGTGAAAAAGTCAGAGCATGCGGCGCGAATCGACGTCGATAATCAGCACCGTTATCCGGTGCTGGCGATTCTGACCAGCCCGGACGGCGAAGTGGAGTATCGGGGTGTCTATCTGTTAACCGGGCAGAAAGCCAGCCTCGTGCTGCCGGCCGGTGATTATGGCTTCACCGTATTGTCCGGTAGCCGTTGGTGCAACCTCGATAGCGGCTTCAGCGACGGATATGTGATGCCGTATCCTGAACAGATCCATCTTGAGCGGCAGTCT
Organism: Methylophilaceae bacterium UBA7525; assembly: GCA_002479405.1. Lineage (GTDB taxonomy): Bacteria > Pseudomonadota > Gammaproteobacteria > Burkholderiales > Methylophilaceae > UBA6140. The sequence continues at coordinate 6,806 of DLMX01000114.1, read as the reverse complement.
CGCTCCAGCATGAACCTGCTGTCGTTCGGTAGTACAGCCGATGCCGTAATGTTCTCATTTGCTGCTCATGGCGTGGCGCAAGCCACGAACCGCAACGAGATTCTTGAGCTTTCGCGCCAGATGGATGGGCATTTTCATGTCGTTGGCAGCGTTGAAGGCAATCCGATTACTTTCATGATCGATACCGGCGCCACCTCGGTGACGATACCCTACAGCCTGGCGACTAAAATTGATCTGGACAAGAACTGCAAACCAGCGCATTTCATCACGGCAGCAGGGCGGGTACAAGGTTGCATGGCTGTCGTACAGAGCCTGACGATAGGCGGTTTCCAATTCCAGCAGATGGAAGTCAGCTTCAACAAGGGTGGCGAAATGCCATTGTTGGGCATGAGTGTGCTCAGTCAGTTGCGCGTGCAGCAAAACGCCGACACCATGCTGATTTCGTTGAATTGACCGGCATCAGCCGGCCTGGAGGCGGAAGTCCGGATTCACCGGAAGGCAGTTGTTGCTGGCAACGTTCCAGCTCTGGCAATGGCGTTTAAGGCTATATTTCCCCGATTGTTCGCACTGTTCAGGTCTTGGTGTAATAATGAAACGCTAATTGATGATGGATGAGGAGAGCATGATGGTACCCGTACAAACACTGGACTTAAGCGGCAAGGTGGCACTGGTCACCGGCGGCGCAGTCGGTATCGGCAAAGCTTCGGTGCTGGCACTTGGCCGGGCAGGCGCCTTTATCGGGTTGCATTATCATCGCAGCAAGGAGGCGGCGGAGGCATTGCTGGCCGATCTCAAGGCCGAGAATATAGATGCCGTGTTGCTGCAAGGCGATCTGACGACGGAGGAAGATGCCAATCGCATAGTAGATGATCTGGTAAAGGCGGCAGGGCGGTTGGATATTGTGGTGAACAACAGTGGCGGCCTGGTGCAGCGTGCAAAGATCGAGGAGTGTCCGCTGGATGTCTGGCGCAAATCGCTGGACATCAATGCGACCAGTGCCTTTCTGGTCACCCGTCGTGCCATTCCGCATCTGCGTGCCACCGGCAGCGGCCGTATCGTCAACCTGCTTTCCTTGTCAGTGCAGACCGGTGGCGCCAACGGTGCCGGTGCATACGCTGCCGGCAAGGGAGCATTGATGGTTTTTACCCATACATTGGCGAAAGAACTGGCGCCGCATGTGCGCACCAATTCCATCATGCCGGGCACGGTGGAAACCCAGCATCACGAGATCCACTCCACTCAGGAAATGATGGAGGCCTACCGCAAGCAGACGCCGCTGGGGCGCAATACCATGGCGGAAGAGGTGGCAAGTTCGGTGCTGTTTTTGGCCAGCGACATGTCGTCGCATATCAATGGCGCGCTGATCGATATCAGTGGCGGCAGATTCCTGCGCTAGTTGAGTATACTTAGATGAAGTGTACTTAGATGAAGTGTACTTAGATGAAGTGTACTTAGATGAAGTGTACTTAGATGAAGTGTACTTAGATGAAGTGCAAATTTTCATCGGTTTTGTGCAAATAAGTGGTGAAATGGCTTGCGGGCTAGGTTAAGATAGCCCTTCCGAACAATAACTCAAGGGAAGTTTCTAAATGAACAAAGCAGAACTGATTGAACAAGTCGCCAAGGAAGCAGGTATCAGCAAGGCGGCTGCAGGTAAGGCGATTGATGCATTCACCGATAGCGTTACAGCGGCGCTGAAAAGTGGCGACACTGTTACATTGATTGGTTTTGGTACATTTACAGTTTCCGCCCGTGCAGCTCGCACCGGACGTAACCCGCAAACCGGTCAAGAGTTGAAGATTGCTGCACGCAAGGCTCCAGGCTTCCGCGCCGGCAAGGCTCTAAAGGATGCACTCAACTAAGATTCAGCCTTGAGGCTTTTTCAGTTGGAACAAAACGCCGGTTAGTACCGGCGTTTTTTTTGGCGTGCGATCCGGAAGCTTCCTGATTTCAAAACCCGCTCCGGAACTACAGCTCCCTTATCAGCTCTTCTTCCAGTTTTTTCAGGCCATGCTCGCCGAGCTTGCTCCCTGCGCGTCCGGAAACCACAAAAATATCCTCTGCCCGGTTGCCGAGTGTGTTGATCTTGGCGTTGTGCAGATGCACTTCGTGCTGGAGAAAAATGTTTGCCAGTTTGGACAGCAAACCTGGCCTGTCATTGGCAACGATTTCTATCGTGTGATTGTTGGTGTTGCCATCCGGTTGAATGCTGATACTTGTAGGAATCGGCATGTGTTTGACCTGACGGCTGACCCGGCCTGAAACAGGCGTAATGCTAATGGATTGAATGGCCAGTTTTTCGGTCAGTGCGTACTCGATGAAATTTAATAAATCACGATAACTAATCGACTTATCATTATGATCCAGAATGATAAAACTGTTCAGCGCATAGCCATGCAAGGTGGTATAGATGCGCGCTTCAACAATGTTGTAGCCACTACGCTCGAAGAAAGAACAGATATGCGCAAACAGGTCACTCCTGTCCTTGGTGTAGATCATGGTCTGAATGCCATCGCCCGCAGGGCTCAACCGTGCACGTACGATGACATCCGGGGTGTCCGCATGTGCTATCAGCATGCGCGTGTGCCATGCGATTTCCTGTGCTTCGTATCGCAGAAAATACTGTTTTCCCAGATTTTTCCATAAATCCTGATAGCTTTCCGGATTGATGCCGTAATAGCTGAGCCTTTCCCTGGCCTGCACCTGGCGTTGACCGATCTCCATCTCCGCATCCGTGCTGTCGCCACGCAGGAATCGCTGTGTAGCATAGAACAGGTTCTCCAGCAGTTTTGCTTTCCATTGATTCCAGACCTTGGGGCTGGTGCCGCGAATATCGGCGACCGTGAGCAGATACAGAGCAGTCAGTCGGCGCTCTTCACCCATCAGCTGGGCGAAATGTTCAATCACGGCGGGATCGGAAAGATCGGATTTCTGGGCGACTTTTGACATGGTCAGGTGTGAGGCAACCAGCCATGCGACCAGCTCACAGTCAGGTTTCGACAAGCCATGCTGCCGGCAGAATCTTCTGGCATCTACGGCACCGAGCGTGGAATGGTCACCGTCGCGGCCTTTGGCGATATCATGAAACAATGCACCCAGATACAACAGATGCGGCGCATCGAATTCGGAAAAAAGCCTGCTGCAGAGCGGAAACTCATGATTGAAGCGGGGTAGCGCGAAACGGCGCAGATTGCGCAGCACGTTCAGAATGTGCTCGTCGACCGTGTAAACGTGGAACAGGTCATGCTGCATCTGCCCGACGATGCGGCCAAAAGCCGGTATATAGCGACCAAGGATGCCGTAGCGGTTCATCAGTCTGAGTGCGCGTGTAACGCCGACTGGTGCCTGCAATATCTGGATGAAAAGCTTCCTGTTCTTTTCGGATGAGCGGAATTCACGATTGACCAGATTTTTGACGCGGTGCAGGGTGCGCAACAGGCCCGGGCTCATACCCTTGAGCTCCTGATGCTGCTCCAGCAGCAGGAAGCTCTCCAATATGGCCGAGGGATCGCGCTGCAGGATGCTGGTCGACTTGATCTCAAGCTGGCCGTGGCGTGCTTCGAAACGTGCGTTGATTGGGGTCGTTGCTAAATCATCGGGTTTGATGCGCTCTTCCAGCAGCTGCAGCAGGATGTCGTTCATCAGGCTGATGAACTTTGCGCTGTTGTAAAAACCATACATCAGCTGCTCGCTGGCGCGTCGTCGCGGTGTGTTGCTGAAGCCCAGCGCCTTGGCCATATCATTCTGGAAATCGAAGATCAGCCTGTCCTCGCGGCGATTGGCCAGATAATGCAGGCGGATGCGCAACATCTGCAGATGGCGCTCATGGCGGCGAATCTGCCGCGCCTCGGATTGCGTGATCAATCCGTGCCTGACCAGTGCTCCCCAGTCATGCCCAAGGCCCAGGCTGCGACAGATCCACAGCACATTCTGCAAATCGCGCAGGCCGCCGGGGCTTTCCTTGATATTCGGTTCCAGGTTATAGGCAGTATCGTTGAAGCGGGCATGACGTTGCTGCTGCTCCAGCATCTTGGCCAGAAAAAACTCGGCTGGCTTGATGAGGCCGGCAAGCAGACTCTCAAAACGTCGATAGAGACCCTTGTCGCCAATCAGATAGCGCGACTCCAGTAGATTGGTCTGTACGGTAGCATCCTTGGCGGCTTCTTCCGCACATTCCTGCAGGTTCCTGACGCTGTGGCCGACTGCCAGGCCGATATCCCAGAACAGGCCGATCAGGGATTCTATTGAGCGGTCGATATCGGCATTGGGTTGTTCCGGCAGCAGGATCAGCAGATCCACATCGGAATGAGGGAAAAGTTCGCCGCGTCCATAGCCGCCGACCGCGATCAGGCAGACCTCCGGACTGATTTTTGCCGCCAGCCACAAGTCTTGCAGCAGGGCATCGACCAGCCGGCTATGCCGTTTGAGCAGGTGCGAGGTATTGGCATCTGCATCAAATTCGGATTTTAGTGCAGCCTGCTCGCGCTGCAAGCGCAGACGCCAGCTTCTGGCGAAGGTGTCCGGCTCCTGAGTGACCCGGGTCAAGCTTATGCCTGTATGACGGTAGCCGGTGCGGGTGCGCCGGCGGAAACGGTCAGCACTTCATGGCCGGTTTCAGTCACCAGCACGGTATGCTCCCATTGGGCCGAGAGGCTATGGTCCTTGGTGACGATGGTCCAGCCGTCGTTCAACTGCTTGATATCGCGCCTGCCGGCGTTGATCATGGGCTCGATGGTGAAAATCATGCCGGCCTGCAGTTTGAGGCCGCTGCCGGGTCTGCCGTAGTGGAGTACTTGCGGGTCTTCGTGGAATTTCTTGCCGATGCCGTGACCGCAGAACTCGCGCACAACGCTGTAACCGTTTTTCTCGGCGTAGGACTGTATGGCGTGGCCGATGTCGCCTAGCGTGGCACCCGGCCTGACTTGGGCGATGCCCAGCCACATGCAGTCATACGTTATGTCGCACAGGCGCCTAGCCTGGATCGACGGCTCGCCGACGCAGAACATGCGGCTGGTGTCGCCGTGATAGCCGTCCTTGATGACGGTGATGTCCAGATTGACGATATCGCCGTTTTTCAGGATCTTTTCGCCGGGTACGCCGTGGCAGATCTGGTGGTTGACCGAAGTGCATATGGATTTGGGGTAGGGCGCATGGCCCGGGGGTGCATAATTCAGCGGAGCCGGAATGGTCTTTTGCACATTGACCATGTAGTCATGGCACAGCTTATCCAGCTCGCCGGTGGTGATGCCGGGTTTGACGTGAGGGGTGATAAAATCCAGCACTTCAGAGGCCAGCTTGCCTGCTACGCGCATTTTTTCGATATCGGTGTTGTTCTTGATGGTGATTGCCATAATGCCTTTGTGCGGCTCCGAAAGCCTAATTTTCCTTGAATCCAGACAGGCGCTTATGGTAGCATATTGCACCCATTTGGCAGGAATCATCCTGACAGATGGAAATCTGCACACATTCCCCGTACAGGGTGCCAGTCTCAGCTGACGAATTCCAGCTCGGCAGGTGTTGTTGGGAGTGTGGAAGCATTAACCCTTACTGGAGACTATTATGTCCGTAACTATGCGTCAAATGCTGGAAGCCGGGGTTCACTTCGGCCATCAAACCCGTTATTGGAATCCAAAAATGGCACCGTTCATCTTCGGTGACCGTAACAAGATCCATATCGTCAATCTGGAAAAATCCCTGCCCATGTTTGAAGATGCACTGAAATATGTGCGTCAACTTGCTGCAAACAAGGGTCGTATCCTGTTCGTTGGCACAAAACGTCAGGCTCGTGAAATCGTCAAGGAAGAAGCCCAGCGCGCTGGCTGTTCCTTTGTCAATCACCGCTGGCTCGGCGGCATGCTGAC
>DLMX01000114.1:0-819 GCA_002479405.1 Methylophilaceae bacterium UBA7525 | reverse complement strand
ACCAACTTCAAGACCGTCAAGCAATCCATCAAGCGCCTCAATGAGCTCGAAGCCCTGCTCGAAGATGGCGGCATGGAGAAATTCGGCAAGAAAGAAGTGCTTGGCCTCAAGCGCGAAATGGAAAAACTCGTGCGCTCCATCGGCGGCATCAAGGACATGGGTGGTTTGCCTGATGCCATCTTCATCATCGACGTCGGTCACGAAAGCGGTGCTGTGACTGAAGCTGCCAAGCTCGGCATCCCGGTTATCGGTGTTGTTGACACCAACAACTCACCGGACGGTATCGCTTATGTGATTCCGGGTAACGATGACTCCAGCCGTGCGATTCGACTGTATGCCCGTGGTATCGCTGACGCGGTACTGGAAGGTCGCAGTCAGGCAATCACGGAAATCGTGAAGTCTGCCACTGAAGAAGAGTTTGTCGAAGTCGAAGAAACGGCAGCGGAATAACCCTTGAAAAAAGGGGCACTTGTGCCCCTTTTTTTATGCCTGTCTCGTTCATTCAAGATTATTAGTTTATTAGGAGTAAAGCATGGCTGAAATTACCGCCAGCATGGTGAAAGAACTGCGTGAGCGCACTGATGCGCCGATGATGGACTGCAAGAAGGTCCTGGTTGAAGCTGAAGGCGATATGGCCAAGGCGGAAGAGCTGCTGCGTGCGCGACTTGGTAATAAATTGAGCAAGGCGGCCGCCCGTGTTGCTGCTGAAGGTACCGTTGGCGTTTACGTCAGTGCTGACGGCAAACAGGGTGCCATTGTCGAAGTCAACTGTGAGACTGACTTCGTTGCCAAGAATGATGACTTCCTGGCCCTGACACG
>DLMX01000126.1:28948-39660 GCA_002479405.1 Methylophilaceae bacterium UBA7525 | reverse complement strand
GACCATCAGGTGACTTCCCCATCCACAAGCACTCACACTTATCGATTGTTCAGGTTTTTAAAGAGCGGCGTCCCGATTTTTTATCGCCCCGGACATCAGGCTTTACTTCACTCTCAACACATCTGCGTCACCGCGTTTGCATCAAGAGGTGCGCATTATACAGCGCGTTTTTACTTCGTCAACAACTAAATTTCGCTGTCGATTTTTTGCCGCTTGATAATACTAACCGACAAAAAGAATTTGGTTGCACCACTTCGGGTACCGCAAAAATCTAAAGCACTACGTGCTTTGATTTATTGGTTGCGGGGACAGGATTTGAACCTGTGACCTTCGGGTTATGAGCCCGACGAGCTGCCAGACTGCTCCACCCCGCGTCCGATTCGACATTGATGCCGTCGAGAGGTGAAACTATAGCAAAACCGGCTAATCGCTGTCAACGACAATCGGCCGATATTCTCAAGGAATCCACTAAGCTCCTGATTCAACAGCAGAGTACAATTTTCTCATGGTATCGAGATCCTCCTGGGTGTCCACACCGGCAGCAGGAGGATGGGTTGTCACCGCCACACTGATCCTGTATCCGTGCCACAACGCACGCAATTGTTCGAGCGATTCATACTGTTCTATAGGTGATGGCTGCAAGCCGGCATATGCCTTGAGGAATGAAGTGCGGTAGGCATAGATGCCGATATGCCGGTATATCAGTATCGCATCAGGCAATTCCTGACCAGCGGCAAAGGCATCCCTGGGATAAGGAATGGGCGCACGACTGAAATAAAGCGCATAGCCTTCCTTATCGAGCACGACCTTCACGACGTTGGGGTTCAGCATCAAGGCCTTGTCGTGAATCTGATGGCAGGCTGTGGCAATGGCCGCTTCGTTATGCTGCGCCATATTGAGTGCCACTTCTTCAATCAAGGTGGGTTCTATCAAGGGCTCATCACCCTGTACATTGACGACAATCTCGTTCTCAGCCCAGCCCATCTTCATGGCAACCTCTGCTATACGGTCGGTGCCGGAGACATGATCTTCCCTAGTCATGACCGCACTGTAACCATGCGCTTCAACGGCTTCTAATATCCTGCGGTCGTCGGTAGCAACAACCACCTCTGCACCCGTAGCCTGAGCCTTTTCTGCGACGCGCACTACCATCGGTTTGCCTGCAATATCCAGCAGGGGCTTACCGGGCAACCGGATACTGGCATAGCGTGCAGGAATAACGATCTTGAAGCTCATGTGCTAAACCTCTTCCGCATCCGGCAATCTGCGCGCTTCTTCTTCCAGCATCACGGGAATATCGTCCTTGATTGCATAAGCGAGTCGACAAGGCTTACAGACCAGTTCCTGTTGCGTCTTTTTATATACCAATGGCCCCTTGCATACCGGGCAGACCAATATCTGTATCAGTTTCGAATCCATTTTATTTCCTCAGTTTATGGATGACATCATCGGCGAGCGCGCGATCAACCTCGGCATCGACCGGCAGATACCACCAGTTCGACCTGGCAAAAGCGGCACATTTGACAGCATCCTTTTCCGTCATCAATACGGGAGCATCACCTGCGAATGCCAGATCTTCTGCACGAAATGCATGATGGTCGACGAATGCATGCGTTTCTGCCGTCAAGCCAAGATCATGCAATTGTTGAAAAAATCTCCGGGGATTGCCGATGCCGGCAACAGCATGAATCCTCTGACCCTGCAATGCTGCAATTTCTGTCGTCAATCCGCTATCCAGCAGATTGTGCAAAACCCCAGCTCTGAACATCATGCCATAACCACCTGCGGGCGCCTGCCTGCCATTGTAAACCAGCGCATCGACCCTGCTCAGCCTGGAAAGCGGCTCGCGCAAGGGGCCTGCGGGGAGTAGAAACCCATTGCCAAAGCCGCGTGCCGCATCCACCACCACAAGTTCAATATCCCGTTGCATTCGATAATGCTGCAAACCGTCATCACTGATCAGAATATTGCAGTCCGGATGAGCCTGCAGCAACGCACGCTGCACGGCAACACGATCCGCACCGACCCAGACCGGACAGCCTGTCCGCCTGGCCAACAAGATGGGTTCGTCGCCGACATCAGCCGGTGAACTGTGCGCGAGCACGGCTTGCGCTGCAGTTCTGCCACCACCATATCCGCGGCTGATGACTGCCGGGCGATAACCCGCTTGCCTGAGCTGTTCAACCAGCCAGATCACTAGCGGAGTTTTACCTGTACCACCAACGCTGATATTGCCTACAACGATGAGCGGCACAACCGGGCGATAGCTTTTCAGCAGACCAATTTCGTAAGCCTTGCGGCGGCTGATGGTAAGTAACCAGAACAGCCAGGACAAGGGAATCAGCAGAATATGCCAGACACCGACACGAACCCATTGCTGCTGTATCCAGATTGAGAAACGGTCGCACATACAGGCACCCGCTTAATGAAACTGTTTCTTGTAGAGCTTGGCGTAGCTGCCGTTCTGACGCAGGAGATCCTGATGGCTGCCACTCTCGATGATTTCACCCTGCTCCATGACCAGAATGCGATCCGCATTCTCAATGGTGGATAGACGATGCGCAATAACGATGGTCGTGCGATTGCGCATCAGCTCGTCCAACGCCGCCTGCACATGCCGCTCGGATTCGGTATCCAGCGCCGAAGTCGCCTCGTCCAGCAGCAGGATGGGGGCATCCTTGAGTATGGCGCGTGCAATAGCCAATCTCTGGCGTTGTCCGCCGGAAAGCCGCACGCCGCGATCGCCGACCTCACTCTGTAACCCTTCGGGCAACTGCTGGATAAACTCCCAGGCATGCGCCGCCTTGGCTGCAGCAATCACTTGCGCCTCATCGACATCGCGCAGAGTGCCATAGGCGATGTTATTGAAAACCGTATCATTGAAAAGAATCACATCCTGACTGACCATTGCGAACTGCTGGCGCAGGCTTTTGAGTGTCATGGAGCGGATATCCAGGCCGTCAATCAGCACCAGGCCTTGTTGCAGCTCATAGAATCTCGGCAGCAAATTCACCAGCGTGGTTTTGCCACCGCCGGAACGACCAACCAGGGCAACTTTTTCACCCGGCTTGATTGCAAGATTCAGATTCTTCAATGCTGGACGTTTGGCATTCTCATAGCGCAGCGTAACGCCACGCAACTCGATTTCACCCTTGACCCGTCCCACTTCCCTGTCGCCGTCATCAGCTTCAGGCACGGTATCGATCAGAGAGAATACGCTATGCGACGCGGCAAGGCCCACCTGCAGGTCTTCATTCAGCGAAGTCAGGCTCTTGATCGGGGCAATCAGCATCAGCAAGGCACCGATAAAGGCAGCGAACTCACCCGCAGTGAAGCGACCCACAGCGTAAAACACCACAAGACCCAGGGCAAAGGCCGCCAGCAATTCAATCACCATGCTGTTCAGACCTGAAATCCGCCCCAGGCGCACCTGCATCTGACGATTCTTGCCCGCCGCCTTGGCGAATCGCTGAAATTCATACTCTGCGCCACCGAATATCTTGACCATGCGCTGACCAGTGACCGATTCTTCCACTACCTGCGTCATCTCACCCATGGTCTGCTGCACATGCTTGCCGGAAGAGCGCAGCTTCGGCGTCATTCTCTTCAGATACCACGCCATCAACGGTGCCATCACTGCAAATATCATGGTCAGACGCCAATCCAGATAGAGCATGTAGCCTACCATCCCGATGATGGTCAACGTGTCTCGTACTGCAGTGACTGCCACACTGGTTGCAGCCTTGGACATCTGCTCGGTATCGTAGGTCACTTTGGAGGTGACTATGCCGGCCGAATGCGCGTCAAAGAAATTGACCGGCAATGTCATCAGACGGCGGAATGCGTCAAGGCGCAGATCCTCGACGACCTTGCGGCCGACCCAGCGCATAGCAAATGAAGAGATAAAACCGGCGAACGCACGTATCGCGAGCAGGCCGACCAGCATCAAAGGCAGCAAGCTCAGCTTGTTCGAGTCCTTGTTGACAAAGCCCTCATCCGTCACCATTTTGATGGTCGCCAGAAAGCCGGTGTTGGTGGCAGAAAAAACCACCAAAGCGGAAATACTGATGGCGAAGACGATCCAGTGGCGCTTGGCGTATTTCAGCAGACGCAGATACAGGGTTTTGGCGCTGAGGTCCGAAGATGTGGTTGGAATTTTTACTGCCTTGGCTATGGAGGGTGATGTTGTGTGTGTCGACATGCGGGGCGTCGATTAAATTGTGAGATTCCGGTAAACCGCGCTCAAAAGCCGCTGGACTCTTGAGCCGGGAAGGTAATGTTAGGGAAGCCTGCCTTGCGTGAAGCATCCAGCACCTTGATGACCGACTGATGCGTGGCTTCGGCATCCGCCTCAATCACAATGGTCGGATCCTTGCCGTCGCCCACCGCTTTTTTCAATGCCAGACTGATGCCGTCGGTGCTGATGTCATTCAGATCCTTGCCGTTGACGACATAACGGCCATTGGCAAAAACACCGACTGAAATCACCAGCGGCTTGTCTTCCTGCTGGGAGGCCGTCTCGGAAGTAGGCAGATTGATCTGCAGCTCATTGACTCTGGAGAAGGTCGCACTGACTATCAGAAAGATAATGATGACCAGTAGCACGTCGATCAAGGGGATAAAATTGATCTCCAGGTCATCCGATTTCTTGCCGCGATGAAAATTCATGTTCTGACTCTTATGCCTCAGCTCTGGCGTTCGCCATGAATAATTTCAACCAGCTTGATCGCTTGTTGCTCCATATCCACAATGAAGTTGTCGATCTTGCCGCGGAAATAGCGATGGAAGATCATGGCAGGCACAGCGACAACAATACCGCCGGCAGTGTTATACAGTGCAACTGAAATACCGCGTGCGAACTGCGCGACATCATGGCCGGTAGAAGTGAATGCACCGAACAGTTCCACCATGCCGATGACGGTACCCAGCAAGCCAAGCAGAGGCGCAACAGTAGCAATTGTGCCCAACGTGTTCATGTAACGCTCCAACTTGTGTACGACTACGCGTCCGGATTCTTCCACAGACTCCTTGATCACTTCACGCGAGTTGCTGGCGTTCAACAAGGCCGCAGCGAAAATCTCGCCCAACAGGGAGTGCTGTGCAAGTTTGGCACAGGCCTCTCTGGTAATGCCGCCGTTGGCGACCATTCGGCTGACTTCAGGTAACAGCGTCTTTGGAGAGATCGAGTCAGCCCGCAAAGTCCAGAAACGCTCAACAACAATGGCAACAGCAACAACAGAGGCAAAAATCAGTGGCCAGATCGGCCAGCCTGCTGCCTGAATAATTTCCCACACGTGAAGCTCCCGAATGTTCTTAAAGTGACGCTACTTTAGCGTGTGAAGCCTTTTTCAGCAAGCTCGGTCAACGTCCGGACTGCGCATCACCGGTAAAGTCCTGATGCCAGTACCGCCTTGCATACTGACGCCAGCGCGTGATCTCAATACCCGTCTCCGCAGCAAAATCAATAATGACGGCACCATCCCGGTCCGAGCGATAAACACGGCTGCCGGCGTCCTCGTAGCGTTGCAATACAATCGGATGCGGATGTCCGAATCTATTGAGGTAGCCGGCAGTGAATACCACAGCACGAGGGTTCACTTCCTCAACGAACGACCATGTCGAAGATGTTTTGCTACCGTGATGAGGCGCAATCAGGGCATCGGACTGAAGGGCATATTCAGAGTTCAGCAGATCGTTCTCAGAGCGGCGCTCGATATCGCCCGGAATCAGAACACGACCAAACCGGCTGCTGATGCGTAACACACAACTACGATCATTATCCTTGATACGCTGCCTCTGGTAGCTTTCAGCCTGCGGGAACAACACATCGAACTTCACTCCATCCCACTGCCACGATTGCCCGGCCTGACAGCGTGTGTGATGCTGACTATGCGTCAGGGGATTCTCTGACGGCAGAGAACTCAAAAACTGATGCACAACAATCTGATTCAATATGGACTCTGTACCCCCACTATGGTCATTATCATCATGACTGACCAGCAGGGCATCCAGATGACCGGTGCCTGCCGCCCTGAGATAAGGCACGATCACTCTGCTGCCGCTATCGCTCTGCGATGAATAGCGCGGCCCGGTATCATATAAAAGTGTGTGATGTTGTGTGTTGACCACGACAGCAAGCCCCTGCCCCACATCCAGTACGACAACGCGCATGGCGCCATAAGCCGGACGTGGCACCTGCACCAGAAACATGGGCAGCACAGCAAAAACGCCCAGCCAGCGTAGTGGCAACCCGCGCGGCAGCAACATCCACAAAACACCAGCCACGGCCAGCAGCAAAGTCCAGAATGGTGGTGCCTGCTGTTGCCAGACGCTGAGACTGGAACCTGCCATCCATTCCAGTACCAGCATGCACCAGTCTGCAACCTGATAGGCAAGCAACAATATCCAGTCCAGCGGCACGACGCTACCGAGCAAGGTCAACGGCACTACAATCAGGCTGATCACGGGGATGGCCAGCGCATTTGCCAGCGGCGAGATAATTGAAACCTGCTGAAACATGAACAACAGCAAGGGCATAAGGCCGAGCGTCACGGCCCACTGCGTGGTGACAGCCTCTCGAAACCAGTGTGGCGACCTGAGGCGGCCGGCAAGCGCGTAGGAAATCACCGCCACCGCACCGAACGACAACCAGAAGCCGGCTGCCAGTACTGACCAAGGGTCGAGCAGCACCACAACCAACAGCGCGTAGGCCAGCACCCGGGCGATGGAGACGTTTCGTCCCAGCCACAGGGCAACAGCAAACACCGTCAGCATATACAAGGTACGTTGTGTCGGGATGGAAAATCCGGCCATTAATGCATATGCCAGCGCAAACAAGGCACCGGCCAGTGTCGCCGCCTTGCGGGCCGGAAGCGCCAGCGTCAGCACTTCAGAACGTCGCCACAAGGCATAGGTCAGCGAGAATGCCAATCCGGCCAGCATGGTGATATGCAAACCGGAAATCGCCATCAAATGATTGGTACCTGTACGCAGAAAGGTCTGCCAGTCATTCTGGCGGATACCGCTCTCGTCACCGATCGCCAAGGCACGCAGGACACCGGCGTAAGGCTTTCCCTGCAGCACGGTATTCATGCGATCACGCACGCGTTCGCGTAACAGTTCCAAGACGTAACCCGGTCGATAAACCAGGCTTTGCAGCATGTGATTATCGGCCCGATCGCGCACATAGCCACTGGCACGAATGTTACGTTCCAACGACCAGGCTTCAAAATCGAAACCATGCGGGTTCAGACTGCCATGCGGCTGCTTGAGGCGAACGGTCAGTTGCCAGCGCTGCCCGGCTCGATAAACTGCATGATCGGGAGGCTGCTCGCTCTGCTGTCCGACAAAACCATTGGAGTAATGTGACAGCGAGATATGGCCGGGCACGACCGCATCCGGCGTTAGTACCTGCTCTACATCAAATTCGAAACGCAGGCCACGCTCGTTGGGCTGCGGCATGCTGGCGACCACCCCGACAATCAGGATGTCCTTTCGCTCCCATTCCGCTGACAAATGATCAGCCAGCCTGATCTGCGCAAAGCCTGCAGCCCAGAAAAAGCCAAGAGTGAAGGCCAGCAGAGCCAGACTGAGTTGATAGAACGCCCGGCAATACCAGACAAACGACAATCGAGTGATGAATGCGGAAAAGGCCAAGGGCAGGACCACCAGCGCCCATGCCAGATTAGGCAAAGCAGGAAGTTGCTGTAGAGCCCAGGCACCGAGAACGAATATCAGCGCAAGAGCAATCAATTCAGGAACTAAAGCCGGATTGGGGAAAGAACGCCATCCTGCAGACGATATTGTCTGTGCAGCCTGGCTGCGAGTTCCAGATCGTGGGTCACCACGACCAGTCCGGTGCCTCGATCACGGTTCAGATCGAGCAGCAGATCGAACACCGCATTGGCGGTATGCCGGTCGAGATTGCCGGTCGGCTCGTCCGCCAGCACACATTGCGGATCGGTCACCAGGGCGCGCGCTACTGCCGCACGCTGCCGTTCGCCACCGGAAAGTTCGCCCGGCATGTGCTCCATGCGATGAGCCAAACCTACCTTGGTCAATACCTGACCCGCCTGACGCAACGCTTCCGACCGTTCAACACGGCGAATCAGCAAGGGCATGGCGACATTTTCCAGTGCCGTGAATTCCGGCAGCAGGTGATGGAACTGGTAGACGAACCCAAGGGCCTGATTCCGTAGATACCCACGCCCGGCCTCGTCCAGCCCGGCCAAGTCCTGACCGAGTATGCTGACCTTGCCAGAACTGGGTTCATCCAGCCCACCCAGCAGGTGCAACAAGGTGCTCTTGCCGGAACCGGAAGCCCCGACGATGGCAACCTGTTCGCCGGCATGAATCTCGATAGCGATATCTTTCAGCACTTCAACTTCCAACCCGGCATAGGTTTTGTGCAAACCATTGCAGGCAAGAATGCTGGTTGTCTGGACAGGATTACTCATAACGCAAGGCCTCGGCCGGATTCATCTTTGCCGCTTTCCAACTGGGATAGAGCGTTGCCAGCAGACTCAACACAAAGGAAAGCACAACGATCACGCCGACATCGGACCACAACAACTGCGAAGGCAGGTCACTGATGTAATAGACATCCTTGGCCAGGAACTGGATATTGAACAGGCGCTCGATGGCCGGCACGATGACATCAATGTTCTGCGCGACGACAATGCCGATGACGGCGCCGATGATCGTGCCGATTGCCCCGATCAGAGCCCCCTGCACGATGAATATCTGCATGATGCTGCGCGGACTGGCGCCAAAGGTACGCATAATGGCGATATCCGCACGCTTGTCCGTCACTGCCATGACCAGAGTCGAAACGATATTGAATGCGGCCACGGCGACGATCAGCGTCAGAATGATGAACATCACGCGCTTTTCCATCTGCACCGCACGGAAGAAGTTGGCATGCTGCTGTGTCCAGTCGCTGACGTAATAACGGCCATAATCGCCTAGAGCGGCGCCTAGCTGATGGGTCAGTGCCGGCGCACGGAAGAGATCGTCCAGCTTCAGACGCAGACCGCTGACCTTGTCGCCCATACGGTACAGCACCGCCGCATCGTCCATGTGGATCAGCGCAAGACCGGCATCGTATTCATACATGCCGATCTGAAATAGACCGACCACCCTGAACTGTTTGATCCGCGGGATGATGCCGGTAGGTGTGAATTGTCCCTGCGGCGCCAGCAGTACCACCTTGTCACCAATCAGCACCCCCAGCGCCTGTGCCAGCTCGGCGCCAAGCACGATACCGAATTCACCGGCACGCAAGTCGGCCAGCTGGCCGGCACGCATGTGGGCGCCGATTTCCGCCACCTGATCCTCATCGGCCGGAAGCACACCTCGCACAATCGCGCCCTGCACGGCCTGGCCGTAGGACAGCATGCCCTGCGCCATGATATAAGGAGCTGCCGCCTGTACATGCGGCTCATCCTTTACACGCCCGGCAATAAATTGCCAGTCGGCCAGTTGATTATCCGGCCCGGTGATCTGCATGTGCGAGGCCACGCCCAGAATGCGTGTGCGCAATTCCTGCTGAAAACCGTTCATGACCGAAAGCACGACAATCAGCGCGGCGACACCGAGAGCGATGCCGACCATACTGGTCATGGAAATGAAGGAGATGAAATGGTTGCGGCGTTTGGCGCGCGTGTAGCGCAGGCCGACGAACAGCTCGAAAGGCAGGGATTTAAAAAACGACATGGACGGATTCTAGCAGGGAAATGCCGGTTTGTTGCCTTACATTGATGCTCAACGGCGGCTTGCCAGCTCCTCGGCCAGCTGCCAGACGCTCATCGCATAAAAGCTGCTCTTGTTGTAGCGCGTAATGACATAGAAGTTATTAAAGCCGAGCCAGAATTCCGCCGGCCGGTCCGGCGTTTCCAATGGAATCACAGCAAAATTGAGCGTATGGTCGAGCGCAATACTGGTATTGAAACCGACATGCTGGATATCCTTTTTGGTCATGACCGGCAGGATGGTTTCTATCCACGCATCCGGCACCGCGTCGTCGAAGGCAACGTGACTGGCGACCGGCTCTCCATTGCGCCAGCCGTGCACGGAAAGATAATGCGCGACACTACCAATCGCATCGACCACGCTGTTGCGCAGATCCACCTTGCCATCGCCATCGAAGTCCACAGCCAGTTGCCGCACATTGGTCGGCATGAACTGCGGCAGTCCGATCGCCCCCGCATAGGAGCCGAGCACTGAGTAATAATCGAGGCCCTGCTCTCTGGCCAGCAGCAGATACTGCTCCAGCTCGCCACGGAAATATTCAGCCCGTCGCGGGTAATCGAATGCCAGCGTCGTCAGCGCATCAATCACGCGGTAATTGCCGGTATGCTGACCGTACAGGGTTTCCACACCGATGATGGCCGCGACAATTGCCTCCGGCACACCATAGACCTGTCTGGCGCGCTGCAGCTCCGTTGCATGCTCGCGCATGAATCGCTGACCGCCATTGATACGATTCTGATTGACGAACCTGGAGCGGTAACGCTCCCAGGAACGCACGCCGGGAGTGCTTGGCGGCTCCATGGCCTTGATGACAGCAGGCTGAAACTTGACGCCGGCGAACAGCTCTCGCAGTTCCTGCGCAGCAAAACCGTGTTTCTCTTCCATCTGTGTCATGAATGCCTGCACATCCTGACGCTCATGGTAGGCCTGCATGTCGTTTGCCTTAGCCCCCTGAATCGTCA
>DLMX01000126.1:18480-28821 GCA_002479405.1 Methylophilaceae bacterium UBA7525 | reverse complement strand
GGGGGCGGAACGGATATTTGTTCTCAACATGATTTCTGTGCCAACTCTCATTCAAAGACCACCTGATAACAAGACTTCCATCTGCAGGAATTGTTGCATCAAATTGATGGACATCCTCAATTTATCAGGGTTACCTGCTAAAATTACACTATGTTTACAGGAATCATACAAGCCGTTGGCCAAATAAAACGCATCACACCGGCGGATGGCGATGTCAAACTCGTTATTGACACCGGCACACTCGACCTTGCCGATGTCGCCATCGGCGACAGCATCGCCGTCAACGGCGTCTGTCTGACCACCGTCAAACTGGGTGACGACTTTTTCGAGGTGCATGTTTCCAGGGAGACACTATCCTGCACTGTCGGTCTCGATACAACACGTCCCGTCAATCTGGAAAAAGCGCTGCGCTATTCCGACCGCCTGGGTGGTCACCTGGTGAGTGGTCATGTTGATGGCGTCGGACAGGTCATCAAATTTGAAGCTGTCGGCGATTGCTGGCTGCTGGCAGTCCGTGCGCCACACATGATTTCGCGTTTCATCGCAGTCAAGGGCTCTATCGCAGTCGACGGGGTCAGCCTGACAGTCAATGAGGTCGACAAGGACACCTTCAGCGTCAATCTGATTCCACATACGCTGGAAGTAACGACGCTGAAAAACCTCGGCATCGGCAGCCGCGTCAATCTGGAGATCGACCTGATTGCCCGTTACGTCGAACGCATGGCGCAATGGAATATGGAAGACAGCGGAGATAGCGCCTGATGACCACTGCAATCAGCCCCATCAGCGAGATCATCGAGGAAATCCGCCAGGGCCGCATGGTCATCCTGGTCGATGAAGAAGATCGGGAGAACGAAGGCGACCTGGTACTCGCCGGACAATTCGCTACGGCAGAACACATCAACTTCATGGCGAAATACGGTCGCGGACTGATCTGCCTGACCCTGACAGAAGCACGTTGCCGCCAGCTGAACCTGCCCTCCATGGTGCAAAAAAACGGCAGCAGCATGCGCACCAACTTCACGGTATCGATCGAGGCGGCGAGCGGCGTCACTACCGGCATCTCGGCAGCCGACCGGGCACGCACCATCCAGGCGGCTGTCGCCCGCGATGCAAGTGCTGGAGACATTGTCAGCCCCGGCCATGTCTTTCCGCTGGCGGCAGAGAATGGCGGCGTCCTGGTGCGCGCCGGCCATACTGAAGCCGGCTGCGATCTGGCGGCGCTCGCCGGGCTGGAACCGGCATCCGTCATCTGCGAAATATTGAACGACGACGGCAGCATGGCGCGTCTGCCTGATCTCATGGCTTTCGCCAAACAGCATCAACTCAAGATCGGCACGATCGCCGACCTCATTCACTATCGCAACCAAAATGAATCGCTGGTGGAGCGCGCCGCCGAGCGCACTGTCATGACCCCCTATGGTGAAATGCGGTTGATCGCCTACGCAGACAAAATCGCCAACACAACACATCTGGCGCTGGTCAAGGGCGAGCCGAATACGGAGACCGAAACACTGGTGCGTGTACATGAACCACTGTCGGTATTCGATTTGCTGGACAGCACCAGCAACAGTCACTCCTGGAATACGCTAAAAGCCATGCAGACTATCCAGCAGGCAGAAGCCGGCGTCATGGTCCTGCTCAACCATAATGAAGGCGGCACCGACCTCGTTGAGCGCATTCAGCATGCCGACGAACCAGTGCGCATCCGGCAGGACCTGCGCAACTACGGTATAGGATCACAGATCCTGCTGGATCTCGGCGTGCGCAAAATGAAGCTGATGGCGACACCAAGAAAAATGCCAAGCATGACGGGGTTCGGCTTGGAAGTCACAGGTTATCTGGAAGCCTGATGCGCCAGCCCTGCTATTTATCCAGCTGATTTTTATGAGATAATGTGCCTCGTGGAAAATGTAAATCTCTCCGGCCACTTCCTGATCGCAATGCCTGCGATGAAAGACCCTTATTTTGCAAGATCCGTCACCTTCATCTGTGAACATAATCAGGATGGTGCCATGGGCGTCGTCATCAACCGCCCAATCGACATGAAACTGGACGCCCTGTTCGAACAAATCAACCTGCAACTCGAAAATAACAACCTGGCGCAAGCTGCCGTGCATTTCGGCGGACCCGTGCAGATCGACCGCGGCTTCGTCCTGCACCAGCCAACCGGCTCCTGGGATTCGACCATCGCCGTGCATGGCGATACCGCTCTGACGACCTCGAAGGACATCCTTGAAGCGGTTGCACTAGGAAATGGGCCAGAGAAAATGCTGGTGACGCTAGGTTATGCCGGCTGGTCAGCAGGCCAGCTGGAAGATGAGATGGCACAGAATGCCTGGCTTTCCGTCAAACCGGACAGCGAGCAGTCACAGGACAAGCTCATTTTCGATATACCGAACGAGGAAAAATTCAGCGCTGCCATGGCCTTGCTCGGCATAGACTTCGCCGCACTCTCTGAACAGGCGGGTCACGCATGATGGCGACACGCGCGGCCGAGCAGAAAAATCTCCATCCTGATAATACACAACCCTCCGGTTTCCCTGAGCACATCGCCCGCCTCGAAGGCAGCGTACTGGGCTTCGACTTCGGCGAAAAACGCATCGGCGTCGCGCTGGGTGAGCATTTGCTTGGCATTGCCCATCCACTGACCACCATCGCCACCGAAATCAATAATGAGCGGTTTCGTCTGATCGGTGATCTGATTGCGGAATGGAAGCCGGTAACTCTGGTTGTCGGCCTGCCTCTTTCGCTCGACGGGGAAGAACACCAGCTGACGCTGTTGTGCAAAAGATTCGCCCGCCGTCTTGAAGGCCGCTTCAACCTGCCTGTCGTCATGATTGATGAACGCCTGTCCTCGGCGGAAGCAAGCCGGACGCTCAAGGGATTGGGCATAGGCGGCCGCAAACAGAAGCCGATGATAGATCAGGTAGCAGCACAGCACATTCTTCAATCGTACTTTGACGGACTCAAGCAATGATGCAGCCAATCGATTTACCGGACGCCGAGCAGCTACTGACCATACTGGCCGGGCAACTCAAGCCGGTCATCAACAGCGAAACTGCATTGGTCGGCATCCATAGCGGTGGCGTCTGGATGATGGAGCGCCTGTTGCCCATGCTGGGCAAGAATATGAAACACGGCCGGCTGGATGTGTCCTTCTATCGTGACGACTTCGGCCAACGCGGCCTGCATCAGGACACCCTGCCATCTCAGATTCCCTTCGACGTCGAGGGCCGCCACATCATTCTGATCGACGACGTGTTCTATACCGGTCGCACAATACGCGCCGCCATGAACGAACTGTTCGATTACGGCCGTCCGGCCAGCATATCACTGGCCGTGCTGGTCAATCGCGGGGGCAGGGAGTTGCCGATCACGCCGCAATTCTGCGCTCACGACATGCAGCTGCCGGCAAACCGCAACCTGCAATTGATGCAGAATGCGGAAGGCCGTTTTTATCTCACTCTGGAAGAAAGCCAAGATGTATAACCCGCAACTCACCGATGACGGCAAACTGAAGCACCTGCTTTCGATTGAAGGTTTGCCGAAAAGCATCATTACCCAGATTCTGGATACGGCTGAATCCTTTGTCGGTGTAGCCGAGCGGGAAGTGAAAAAAGTGCCACTGTTACGCGGCAAGACAGTCTGCAACATCTTCTTCGAGAACAGCACACGCACACGCACCACATTCGAGATCGCGGCCAAGCGCCTTTCGGCCGACGTCATCAATCTGAATGTCAGCACCTCCTCGCAATCCAAGGGCGAGACCATCCTCGATACGGTAGACAATCTGACCGCGATGCATGCCGACATGTTCGTCATCCGTCACGCCCAATCCGGCGCCGCCCATTTCATTGCCAGGCACGTCAAGCCGCACATCCATGTCATCAATGCCGGCGACGGCCGCCACGCCCATCCGACCCAAGCCCTGCTCGACGTCTTCACCATCCGTCGCTACAAACCGGAAATGCACAACCTGCGAGTTGCACTGGTCGGCGATGTACTGCATTCGCGCGTCGCCCGTTCGGAAATCCACGCTCTGACGACACTGGGCGTGCCGGAAGTCCGCGTCATCGCACCGAAAACACTGTTGCCGGAACATGTCGAAAAGATGGGCGTGCACGTCTATCACGACATGGCAGCCGGCCTCAAGGACGTCGATGTAGTGATGATGCTGCGCCTGCAAAACGAACGCATGACAGGCGCCCTGCTACCGAGCGCGCAGGAATATTTCAAGACCTTCGGACTGACCCAGGAGAAACTGGCACTAGCCAAGCCGGACGCTATCGTCACACACCCGGGACCGATGAACCGCGGCATCGAGATCGATTCCTCGGTGGCCGACGGCCGACAGTCCGTGATCCTGCCACAGGTCACATACGGGATTGCAGTACGCATGGCGGTGATGTCCATTCTTGCAGGTAACAACTGATGAAGATTCAAATCAAAAACGGCCGGCTGATCGACCCGCAAAATGGCGTCGATGCCAAACAGGATCTGTTTATCGCGGCAGGCAAGATAGTCGGTATCGGCGAGGTGCCGGCGGATTTCACTGCAAATCAGGTGATCGACGCCACCGGCCTGGTGGTCTGCCCGGGACTGGTCGACATTTCTGCCAGATTGCGCGAACCGGGTTACGAGTACAAGGCCACACTGGAAAGCGAAATGCAGGCTGCTGCTGCCGGCGGCGTCACCAGTCTGGCCTGTCCGCCTGACACCGACCCTGTGCTCGACGAGCCGGGCCTGGTCGAGATGCTCAAACATCGGGCCCGCCAATTGAATCTGGCGCATGTCTATCCGCTTGGCGCACTCACCCGACAGTTGCAGGGCGTCAACCTGACGGAAATGTGCGAACTGACGGAGGCCGGATGCGTCGGCTTCTCGCAGGCAGACAAACCGATTACCGACACACTGGTGTTATGGCGCGCCATGCAGTACGCCGCCACCTTTGGCTTTACCGTCTGGCTGCACCCACAGGACACTTATCTGGCAGCGAATGGTGTCGCCCACGATGGTGAGATTGCCGCCCGCCTGGGTCTGCGCCCGATCCCTGCCGCGGCTGAAACCATCGCACTGGCCACCATTCTGCGCCTCGCCCGGGAAACTGGCGCACGCTTGCATGTCTGCCGGCTGTCCACCTCCGAATCCGTCGACATGGTTGCTGCAGCCAAGGCCGAAGGCCTGCCGGTCACCTGCGACATCGCGGCCAACCATCTGCATCTGACCGAATATGACATCGGCTTCTTTGATGCCAATTGTCATCTGCAGCCGCCACTGCGCTCACCGCGCGACAAGGATGCCCTGCGACAGGGACTCGCCAACGGCACCATCGATGCCGTTTGCTCGGATCACACGCCGGTGGACGAAGATGCCAAGCTGTTACCATTTGGCGAAGCGGAAGCAGGCGCTACCGGGCTGGAACTGTTGCTGCCCTTGACGCTTAAATGGGCTGGCGAACAGACACTGCCGCTGAGCACAGCCATTGCATGCATGACCACCAGACCGGCAGCGATTCTCGGCCTCAAGAGCGGTCATCTCGGTCTGCAGGCAGCAGCCGATGTCTGCATTTTCGACCCCGAACAATACTGGAAAATTGAACCCAAAGCACTGAAGAGCCAGGGCAAGAACACGCCGTTTACCGGTATGGAACTGGCAGGTAAAGTCCGTTACACCATCCTTGATGGAGATATCGTCTACAAAACCTGAAACATGGAGGAACCAGCGTGAAAGACCATCTGCAAAACAAGCGATCGTATGCTCCAACCAGCACGTCACGCCGCAAATTCATGCAGGCAGCTCTGGCCGTGCCGGTTCTGTTGACACTGTCTGGCCGCACATTTGCCAGCGCCAATATTCACCAACTGCGCGGCGAGGTCTTCATCAACAACCGTCCCGCCAACCTCGGTAGCCGCATCACCGGAGGAAGCAAGATAGTGGTCTCGCATGATGGAGAGCTGGCTTTCAGCATTGGCGGCGATGCTTTTCTGCTCAGGAGCGGTACCGCTCTGGAACTGGTCGGCGGCGCAGTGATCTCCAGCCTGCGTCTGCTTACCGGCAGTTTGCTGGGAGCCTTTGAGCAACGCAAGAAGCCGGCACACATTGTCACCAGCGTCGCAACCATCGGCATACGCGGCACCGCCGTATATGTCAGTGCAGAACCTCACCGCCTGTATACCTGCACTTGCTACGGCGAAACCGATTTACGCATCGGCCGCCACCGGCAACCCATCAGTGCCAGCTATCACACCGCCCATGAAATCGTGAAGGATCCGGCTGGCAAATCCAGCGACAAGATGGCCGGCATGGTTTTGAACACTATGGACGTCATCGACCATACGGATGATGAATTGAGAATGCTGGAATCCTGGGTCGGCAGAGTGCCCGCCTTTGACCGCCAGCCTTAAGGACTGCACAGAAATTTCCGGCTTCACAGCGAGCGGGGTGGCAGATACCTTTCTTGCCAGATCGGCGCATTGATATCCCATGCACCGCCCCCTGCACTGGCCTCCTTGCATTAGCGGCAGGAATGCCGTGCTGGTACAGGATCAGACGATACCCAGATTATCCAAGCCGGCGGAGTGGTCTTTTTCCTTCGATTCCTTGCCTTCCAGCTTGATACGCAGGCGCACTTCATTGACTGAATCGGCATTGCGCAAGGCATCCTCGTAGCTGATCTGGCCGGATTCGTATAGATCGAACAGCGCCTGGTCAAAAGTCTGCATGCCGAGTTCGCGCGACTTGGCAACGATCTCCTTGATCTCATGCACGTCGCCCTTGAAGATCAGGTCCGAGATCAACGGCGAGTTCAACATGATTTCCATCGCAGCGACACGCCCCTTGCCGTCCCTTTTGGGAATCAGGCGCTGCGAAATGAAGGCTTTGACGTTGAGCGAAAGATCCATCAACAGCTGATTGCGACGCTCTTCCGGGAAAAAGTTGATGATGCGATCCAGTGCCTGATTGGTGCTGTTGGCGTGCAAGGTCGCCATACACAGGTGGCCGGTCTCGGCGAAGGCAATGGCGTAGTCCATGGTCTCGCGATCGCGGATCTCGCCGATCAAAATCACATCCGGCGCCTGACGCAGCGTATTCTTCAGCGCGATATGCCAGTTGTCGGTATCGACGCCGATCTCGCGCTGCGTGATGATGCAATTCTTGTGCTCATGAACGAATTCCACCGGATCTTCAATTGTGATGATGTGGCCATAGCTGTTCTCGTTTCGATAACCCACCATGGCAGCGAGCGAGGTCGATTTGCCTGAACCGGTACCGCCGACAAAGATGACCAGTCCGCGCTTGGTCATGGAGACCTCTTTCAGAACTTCAGGCAGGCCCAGTTCCTCGAATTTCGGGATCCTGGTGGCGATGGTACGGAACACCAGACCAGCATTGCCACGCTGGACGAAGGCGTTGACCCGGAAGCGGGCCAGACCGGGAATGCCGACAGCAAAGTTGCATTCATTGGTAGCATCGTATTCGGCGGCCTGTTTGTCATTCATGATGGAGCGCGTGATTTCTTTAGCCTGCTGTGCTGTCAGCGACTGGTTGGTCACCGGCGTCACCTTGCCGTCAATCTTCATCGCGGGCGGGAAACCGGTCGTAATGAACAGGTCCGAGGCATTCTTCGCCACCATCAATCGCAATAAATCGAATACGAACTTCTCTGCCTGACTTTGATCCATTTTCTAGACTTTCAATTGTATGTTCTTAAGACTTGAAGTCGCCTTCAGTTAACCGAAGCTTTCCTTGTTGGCAGCCTTGGATCTGGCTTCAGCCAACGAAATGATGTTGCGTTGCACCAGCTCCTTCAGGTTCTGGTCCAGCGTCTGCATACCGACATTCTGACCGGTCTGGATTGCCGAATACATCTGCGCGATCTTGTTCTCGCGGATCAGGTTGCGGATGGCCGGTGTGCCTATCATGATCTCGTGTGCCGCCACACGACCCTTTTCGTCCTTGGTCTTGCACAGCGTCTGCGAAATGACCGCACGCAAGGATTCAGACAGCATGGAACGCACCATTTCCTTTTCCGCAGCCGGAAACACGTCAACGACACGGTCGATGGTCTTGGCTGCAGAACTGGTGTGCAAGGTACCGAACACCAGGTGGCCGGTTTCCGCTGCAGTCAGGGCGAGGCGAATGGTTTCCAGGTCGCGCATTTCACCCACCAGAATGACGTCCGGGTCTTCACGCAAAGCCGAGCGCAAGGCATTGGCAAACGACAGCGTATGCGGACCGACCTCACGCTGATTGATCAGACACTTTTTCGACTGATGGACGAATTCGATCGGGTCTTCCACCGTCAGAATGTGACCGAACTCATTGTCATTGATGAAATCGATCATCGCCGCCAGTGTAGTCGATTTACCGGAACCGGTCGGTCCGGTAACCAGGCAGATGCCACGGGGATTCTGCGCGATCTCCTTGAAGATCGGCGGGCAATTCAGCTGCTCCAGCGTCAGAATCTTGGAGGGAATGGTACGAAACACCGCGCCGGCACCGCGGTTATGATTGAAGGCATTGACCCGGAAACGCGCCAGATTGGGAATCTCGAACGAGAAATCACATTCCAGCACCTCTTCGTACACCTTGCGCTGCCCGTCATTCATGATGTCATACACCATGTCGTGGACCTCACTGTGCCCCATCGCCGGCACATTGATTTTGCGCACATCCCCATGTACGCGAATCATGGGAGGCAGGCCGGCGGAGAGATGCAAATCGGATGCGTTGTTTTTAACCGAGAATGCGAGTAAATCCGAGATATCCACTATGGGCTCCTGTTATAATTTTTTTGATTACGGCAAGTATTTGGCAGTCACAGCAAAGATTGAGTGGATTATGACCTTTATTAGCGAACGCTTGCAAGCAGTCAAGGCAAGCATTGAGGATGCAGCAATCCGCGCGGAACGAGATCCGCGTCTGGTGCATCTGCTTGCCGTCAGCAAAGCACATCCGTCCGGCGCCATACGTGAAGCCTATGAAGCCGGCCAACGACTGTTTGGCGAAAATTACCTGCAGGAAGCATTGAACAAACAGGTCGAACTGACCGACCTCGCCATCGAATGGCATTTTATCGGGCCGATCCAGAGCAACAAGACCCAGCCCATCGCCCAGCATTTCGACTGGGTGCACAGCGTGGATCGTCTGAAAATCGCCCAGCGGCTCAGCATGGCCAGGCCGCAGCATCTGCCGCCCTTGCAGATTTGTCTGCAGGTCAACGTCAGTCAGGAACAAAGCAAAAGCGGTTTATCCGTAGATGAAACCGCGGAACTGGCAAATGCAGTGGCCGGACTGCCCGGATTGAAACTGCGTGGACTGATGGCGATTCCCGCACCGACGCACGATGTCGAATTGCAGCGGGAGCAGTTCAGGCAGGTACGTGAAACCTTTGAAACACTTCAACAACAGGGCCTGATGCTGGACACGCTATCCATCGGCATGTCTGATGACTATGTAGCCGCAATCGCCGAAGGCGCGACTATCGTCAGAATCGGCTCCGCCATTTTTGGACCCAGAAACCAGTGAACACCATGCAGACACAAGACCAGCTCAATTCCCTGAAAATCTGTTTCATCGGCGGCGGCAACATGGCCCGAGCCCTGATCGGCGGCATGCTGAACCAGGGATTCACGCCGGCTCAAATCAGCGTCATCGAATCCGATGCGCAGAAACGTGCCGACCTCAACCGCGATTATGGTGTCCATGTAACGGAGCAACTCCCCAGCGCGGCGGCCAGCGACATCATCGTGCTGGCCGTCAAGCCGCAGCAACTGCGGGACGTTTCGATATTCCTCGGCAGTCTGATCCGGCACCAGTTGCTGATTTCGATCGCAGCCGGAGTGCGTATCACGGATCTGTCACGCTGGCTTGGCGGCTATCAATCCATTGTCCGCGTCATGCCCAACACACCGGCACAGATTCAGCTCGGCGTTTCCGCCCTGCTGGCCGCGCCGGCAGTCAACGTCTCACAATGCCAGCAGGCGGAAATGCTGCTGCAGGCGGTCGGCCAGACACTCTGGTTGGATAATGAAGAAAAAATGGACGCGGTAACTGCCATCTCTGGCAGCGGACCGGCCTATGTGTTTTACCTGATGGAAGCACTGCAGGACGCCGCCATGAACCTCGGATTCCCGGAAGAACAGGCACGGATGCTGAGTCAGCAGACTTTCGCCGGCGCCTGCCAACTTGCCCTGCAGAGCACCTGTAGTCCTGCCGAACTGCGGCAGCAGGTGACGTCCAGGGGCGGCACCACCGAACGTGCCATCCAAAGCCTGGAAGCAGCAAAGGTCAAGACAGCCATCATCGATGCCGCACAAGCCGCGGCTTTACGCTCCA
>DLMX01000126.1:14071-18289 GCA_002479405.1 Methylophilaceae bacterium UBA7525 | reverse complement strand
CAACGCATTACAATTCCTGCTGCACACCATCCTTGGACTGTTCACCATCGCCGTACTGCTGCGCTTCTATCTGCAGCTGACCAATGCGCCGTTTCACAACCCGGTGTCCCAGACCATCGTCGCGCTGACCAATTTTGCAGTCAGACCCTTGCGGCGCATCGTGCCAAGCTGGGGCGGCCTCGACCTCTCGACCTTGCTGCTGGCCTATCTCAGCCAGCTCATGTTACATATCGGGATTCAGTTCACGCGCGACTTTCCGCTGTTCGTCGCCGGCCACCCGGTCTGGCTCGCTCTGCTTGGCTTGGCGCTGGTCGGCATCATCAAGTTCAGCATTTACATTTTTCTTTATGCCGTCATCCTGCAAGCCATCCTCAGCTGGTTCCACCAGCAAACCGTGATCAGTCCGGCGCTCCACGCTTTGACGCGACCGGTGATGCGCCCGGTGCAGAACCTGATCCCGCGATTGAATGGCGTCGACCTGTCGCCGCTGGTCATCTTCATCGTCGCCGAGTTGCTGTTGATCCTGATTGTAACGCCGTTGGAACTGCAATTCCTCAGACTGTTTTAAGCATTACTCGCAGCCCAATGCCCAAGGTGGGCCTGACAATATTTAGGCAATTGGAATTCCTGCAGAATTCATTTACAGTAGCTTGAAAATCAACAAAAAGTCGAGCTTGTATGCGATGCAGAAAAGCCCATGGATAAAAGCCTGAATCAGCAGATCGCCGACCTCAAGGTGTGGCGGGATGAGTTGTCGCAAAGCATTTCCAGCTATCGGGACTGGCTCGGCAAAGCCAATCCGGAAAGCGGCCTGGAGGAACTGCGCCTGTATGACATCGAGCAGGCGCTGGAACGCGACAAACTGATCCTTGCCTTCGTCGCCGAATTCTCCCGTGGCAAGACTGAAACCATCAATGCCCTGTTCTTTTCCGAATATGAACAACGGCTGCTGCCATCCGACCCGGGCCGCACCACCATGTGCCCGACCGAAATCTTCTGGGATGACCGTGAAGAACCCTGCATCAAACTGCTGCCGATAGAAACGCGCAAGAGCGATGACAGTCTGAACTATTACAAAAACACCCCCCAGGCCTGGTCAAAAATCCGGCTGGAAATCAATTCGCCGAGCCAGATGAAACAAGCCTTTTTGTCCATCATCGAACAGAAGGAAGTCAGCCTGGAGGATGCACGCGCCGTCGGGCTTTGGGATGAAAGCGATCAGGTCATGACACAGGCCCTGCAAGCCAAGGGCAAGATCGATATACCGGTCTGGCGTCATGCGCTTATCAATTTCCCTCACCCGCTGCTGAAAAGCGGGCTGGTCATCCTCGACACACCGGGCCTGAATGCACTGGGAGCGGAGCCGGAACTGACGCTGAACATCATCTCCAATGCCCATGCGGTGATTTTCATCATGGCCACCGACACCGGCGTCACCAAATCCGACATGCAGATATGGACCGATCATATCGGCAGCCACTGCCGTCGCAAGATTGCCTTGCTCAACAAGATCGACATACTCTGGGATACGCTGAAGACGCAAGCCGAAGTCGATGCCGAGATCATTTCGCAAGTCAATCAAACTGCCAGGCAACTTCATGTCGATACATCCAGCGTACTGGCCATATCCGCGCAAAAGGCGCTGCTGGCAAAAATCAAACGTGATACGGAGTTGCTGGAACGCAGCGGGATCCTTAAGCTGGAAAAAATGCTGGCTGAAAACGTGGTAGGCGCCAAACACGACATCCTGCGCAGCACACTGGTCATGGAAACCAGCAGCATGGTCAAGAATTCACGACGCTTCATCCAGCAGCGTCTTGCCAACCGGCGCAGCCGACTCGATGAATTGCAATCCCTGCGTGGCAAGAATCGCAGCATCATCGAAAACCTGCTGACGGAAGTCAGCGACAGCCGCAAACATTACGATGCCTCGGTCGCCACGTTCAACCAGGGCAGCAATGTGATCTCAGGTCAGGGCAAACAACTGCTGCAGCTCCTGGAGCCGGAAAATCTGCAGAACCTGCTTGCGGAGAGCAAGCGTGAGATCGGTGGCAGTTGGAGCACTGTCGGCCTGAATCGCGGCATCAGGAAACTGATCCAGCAGACCAGGCAGATGGCGAATGAAATCAACGGCATGGGCAGCAATATCCAGCAACAGGCCGAGCAGCTTTATCAGCTGTTTGCCAGCCGGCATCAATTCGAAGCGCGCATCCCTCCCAAACTGGACATGTCGGAATTCACCGAGCGCATGGCCGCTCTGGAAAAGATCACTGAGGCGTTCTGCCGCGACCCGGTCAATGTCATGACGGAAAAACACTTTCTCATCAGAAAGTTCTTCATGAGTCTGGGACGTCAGGTTGAAGCGATTTTTGCCGACACATGCAAACAGGCGCAGACTTGGCTGAAGCAGGTACTGGCGCCGCTGAGGCAGCAGATAGACGAACACAGGGAAAATCTGGAAAAACGCAGCAAATCCCTGATGCAGATCCACCAGAATGTGGACGAGCTGCAAAGCAATATCACCGCGCTTGAAGAAAATCTCGCATCTTTGCAGGAACAAGGCGCGATGCTGGACAAGCTGCTGCTGAAACTAATGCAGGATGCAAAACCGCAAAACATCTCAACGGCGACCGGCCCGGCTGTAGCAGCCTGAATCCATCTGACAATAGCTACAACAGCACGATCTCAAATGATTCCTGCGCGTACTGCAGGTCTGCCTGCAACGACACCGGCTTGCCGATGAAGTCTGACAGGTTGGCGAGACTCTGCGATTCCTCATCCATCAGCAGGTCGATCACTTTGGGCGAAGCGATGACGCGGAACTCGCGTGCGCTGAACTGTCGCGCATGTCGCAGCAACTCGCGAAGAATCTCATAACAGACTGTCTGCGCGGTCTTCAGTTCGCCGCGTCCCTGACACGCCGCACAGGGTTCACACAACATATGAGCCAAGCTTTCACGTGTACGCTTGCGCGTCATTTCCACCAGCCCCAGCACCGAAAATCCGCTGACCCAGGTGCGCGCCCGATCTCTGGCCAATTTGCTGTTCAGCTCATCCAGCACTGCGGCGCGCTGTTCATCTTCATCCATATCAATGAAGTCGATGATGATGATGCCGCCGAGGTTTCTCAGCCGCAGCTGTCGCGCGATACACTGCGCCGCCTCAAGATTGGTCTTGAAGATGGTATCTGACAGGGACTTGCCGTTGACGAAGCTGCCGGTATTGACATCCACCGTCGTCAGCGCCTCGGTCTGATCGAAAATCAGATAGCCACCGGACTTCATCTCGACCTTGCGCGCCATGGCCTTCCTGATCTCGTTTTCGACGTTGTACATGTCGAACAACGGACGCACACCCTGATAATGCTCTAGCCGCTGCACCGCGCGCTGCGCGTACTGCTCACCGAACTCCACCAGCTTCTCATAGGTTTCACGCGAATCCACCAGAATGCGGTCGGTGTCGGCGCTGACCACATCGCGCAGGACGCGCATGGGCAGATTCAGATCCTGAAATACCAGCGAACGATTGGCCGCCATCTTGCTGGATTCCTGAATGTTGCGCCAGACCTTTTGTAGGTAATCGATATCAGCCAGCAATTCTTCATCGCTCGCCGTTTCTGACATGGTGCGTATGATGTAGCCGCCTTCCCTATCCTCGGGCAGCAACTTGAGCAGGCGATCGCGCAGCAGCTCGCGCTCGGCTTCGTCCTCGATACGCTGCGACACGCCGATGTGCTCCTGCTGCGGCAGGTAGACCAGAAAACGGCCGGCGATGCTGATCTGTGTCGTCAATCGCGCGCCTTTGGTGCCGATCGGCTCCTTGATTACCTGTACGATCAGCGGCTGACCTTCCTGCAACACCTCCTGTATGGTCTTCTCGCTATGGTCGCCGCTGCATTCAAGCATATCGGCCACATGCAGGAATGCGGCGCGTTGCAGACCGATCTCGACAAAGGCCGACTGCATGCCAGGCAACACCCGGCAGACTGCCCCCTTGTAGATGTTGCCGACCAGCCCCAGCGAACCGTTACGTTCGATATGCAACTCCTGCACGACCCCCTGCTCCATAATTGCCACGCGGGTTTCCTGAGGTGTTACATTGATCAGAATTTCTTCACTCATGTTTCAATAACTCAATTCCTGCATTTCTTAAAAGTTGAGCCGTCTCGAAGACCGGCAGCCCCATCACGCCGGAATAACTGCCGGTGATAGACTTGAT
>DLMX01000126.1:12034-13870 GCA_002479405.1 Methylophilaceae bacterium UBA7525 | reverse complement strand
CTGGCGATGTAGGCCCGGATGTCGGCATCGGTCAGCGGCGCCATCTCGACATGCGTGGTCGACAATACCGTCTCAATCTCATCGGCATTAGCCACCGCCACCGCAGTATGCACCTCGTGACAACGTCCGGACAGGCTTTTGAGCATATTGCAGGCCTCTTGTTCATTTTCCGGCTTGCCGAGAATAACACCGTCAACGCAGACGGTAGTATCCGCAGCGACGATGGGCAACAGGGGCTTACCATCACGCAGCAGCGCCTGTCGGCACATCAGCGCCTTCTCATGTGCCAGGCGCACCACATAGTCTTCCGCCGGCTCACCGGCACGCAGGGACTCGTCCACGTCGGAAGGCAGAACAATGCTGTGCAAACCCAGCTGCTGCAAAATCTCTTTGCGCCGGGGAGATTGGGATGCCAGATAAATAGCGTTTGTCATGATGCGTATGGCGTTTCCGTCGAAGTCACTTAGAATGGTCAAAGCAAGACCGATAATACCCAAACTGAAAGGTTTCACCTATGCTCGAATGGGCCTATTTGTTCAAAATCGGTATCGCGCTGTTTGCCATCGTCAACCCGATCGGCACGGTGCCGATATTCATAGGCGCGACCGAGGGCTGGTCCACGTACGACAGAAGACGCATTGCCAAAATCGTCGCCTTCACCGTATTTCTGGTCCTTGCAGTTTCGGCACTGGTCGGCGACAAGATCCTCGCCTTCTTCGGCATCAGCATCCCATCCTTCGAAGTCGGTGGCGGCATCCTGCTGATGCTGATCGCCATCTCGATGATGCACGGAAAATTAAGCGAGGCCAGACAGACCAAGGAGGAAGCCGAAGCCGTCACCGACCGCGAGGCGATCGCCATCGTCCCCTTGAGTATCCCCTTGCTGGCCGGCCCCGGCGCCATCAGTAGCATGATCATCGCCGCACAACAGAATCCGGGGCTGCTCAGCCAGTTTTCACTGGTGATTCCGATTGGCGTCATCTGCCTGATCGTCTGGCTGGCATTGAGTCTGTCCACCAGGATCGCCGCACGCATGGGCACCATCGGCATCAACGTTGTCACGCGCCTCATGGGCCTGATTCTGGCTGCCATGTCGGTCGAGTTCATCGCGCACGGGCTACAGGGGTTGTTCCCCGAGATTGGCCTAACTCCGGTCCGGCGGGGTAAAATGGGCGTTTTGCAGCGCGATACCCGACATGATCTGGAAACCCAACACCACCGTAGCCGCCGTCATCGAACAAGATGGCAGGTTTCTGCTGGTTGAAGAAGAAACGACTGACGGTATCCGGCTCAATCAACCGGCAGGGCATCTGGAAAAAGGTGAAACACTGATCGAGGCGACCATTCGCGAAACCCGTGAAGAAACCGCTTACGACTTCACGCCCGAATATCTGCTCGGCATATATCACTGGCATCACCCGGGCAAAGACCTCACCTATCTGCGCTTCGCTTTCATCGGCCATGCGGACAAGCACAGACCGGCACAAAAGCTGGATGAGGGCATATTGCGCGCAGTCTGGATGAGTGCCGGCGAGATTCGTGCAACACAGGCGATACACAGAAGCCCGCAAGTGCTGACGTGCATTGAACATTATCTGGCAGGACAACGTTTTCCATTGAGCGTATTGACACACCTATGAAAACCAAACGCGTAGTCGTCGGCATGTCCGGCGGAGTCGATTCATCCGTAGCGGCCTTGCTGCTGAAGCAACAAGGCTACGAAGTCGTCGGCCTGTTCATGAAGAACTGGGAAGATGACGACACCGATGAATACTGCTCATCCAAACAGGACCTGATCGATGCCGTCTCGGTCGCCGACAAGATCGGCATCGAGAT
>DLMX01000126.1:8711-11808 GCA_002479405.1 Methylophilaceae bacterium UBA7525 | reverse complement strand
TGCAATGCCGAAATCAAGTTCAAGGCTTTTCTTGATCATGCCATGGGCCTGGGTGCCGACCTCATCGCTACCGGTCATTACGCCCAGGTACGGGAAAAGAACGGCCTGTTCCAACTGATGAAGGGTGAGGACGGCGGCAAGGATCAGAGTTATTTCCTCTACCGCCTGAATCAGGCGCAGCTGTCGAAAACCCTGTTCCCGCTGGGTCACCTGCTGAAACGCGAGATCCGCGATATCGCCCGTCAGGCGCAACTGCCGACCAGCGAGAAGAAGGACTCCACCGGCATCTGCTTCATCGGCGAACGTCCGTTCCGCGAGTTCCTCAACCGCTATCTGCCACGCGAACCCGGCGAGATGCAGACACCCGACGGCAAAGTGATCGGCCAGCATGAGGGGCTGATGTACTACACCATCGGCCAGCGCCAGGGCCTGGGCATCGGCGGCTCACGCAGCAGTAGTGGCGAGCCGTGGTTTGTCGCAGGCAAGGATATGGAGAAAAACGTGCTGATTGTGGTGCAGGGTCATGAACATCCACTATTGCTCAGTGACGGACTGGTCGCCAGCCAATTGCACTGGATCGCCGGCAGCGATCCAGAGACGCACTGGGTCTATACCGCGAAAACGCGCTATCGCCAACCTGATGCACCCTGCGAGATCGATCGTCTTGAGGGAGATGAAGTGGAAGTGCGTTTCGGTCAGCCACAGTGGGCAGTGACCCCGGGGCAATCGGTCGTGATCTACGAAAGCAATGTCTGCCTTGGCGGCGGCATCATCACCCGCGCCATCTGATTGCCTGCGGACCTGACGCCATCTGATTGCTTGCGAACCTGATTCTTCAGGCGCACAGTATTCGGCTATTCGCTCAGTTTGCCGGCGGCACGGTCTCGCTGAATGAGGAGCGCTTCATCATCTCTTCGAAATGCCGCGCCAGGTTCGGGTGCGCGTCGCGCCAGCCCATGTCGGTATAGCGCAAATCGAGCCAGCCCAGCATGCAGCCGAGCGCAATGTCTGCCAGACTGAACGTATCGTCGACACACCATTTGTTCTCACCCAACTCTGCATTCAACTGGGTCAGGCCACGCGTGACTTTGCCCATCTGCTTCTCGATCACGGCAGGGTCGCGCAGATTCTCCGGACGTGCCGCTTCCTGTCTGGCAAGGATCGCCGCATCGCAGACACCGTCTGCCAGCGCCTCCCAGCGTCGTACCCATATCTTGGCCGAATGCTCCTGTGGAATCAACCGGGCCAGCGGCGTACGGTTATCCAGATATTCGACAATCACGCGCGAATCAAACAGACTTTCACCATCATCCAGAATCAGCACCGGAATCTTGCCCAACGGATTGTGATGTATCACCGGACAGTCCGGGTCTGCCAGCACCACTTTCAGCATCTCGATTTCGATGCGTTTCTCAGCGGCGACCACACGCACTTTTCTGGCATAGGGGCTGGTAAGGGAATAGAGTAGCTTCATGATTGGCGGGTATCGTCAGTTAATTGAATACGGGTAATTGAATACGGTAAGTACAGGCCTGCATTATAATGGAATTCATGAATCCCTCCTTATTTCACGCTCGCATGACAGGCGTCGATTTGCAGCAATTGCAGCAGGTCATGCTGGATAATGTGCTTGGAGCATTGCGCGAGGATATTGGTTCTGCCGATTTCTCCAGCGACCACACAGCAAAGCTGATTCCGGCAGAACAACACGCCCGCGCCAACATCATCAGTCGCGAGCAGGCAGTGATCTGCGGCCTGCCCTGGGCACATACCTGCTTCACGCAACTGGAACCGGGCATTCAAATCGACTGGCAGGTCAGCGAAGGTGACACTGTCCGGCCAGGACAGCAACTGGTCAGCATTTCCGGCCATGCCCGCGCCATGTTGAGCGCCGAGCGCTGCGCGCTGAACTTCCTGCAGACGCTATCAGCTACCGCAACGGAAACCCGCAAATTCGTCGATGCCGTCAAAAGCTGCCACTGCGACATTCTCGATACACGCAAAACCCTGCCGGGACTCAGGCTTGCCCAGAAATATGCCGTACTGGTTGGCGGCGGCCAAAATCAGAGGCTGGGGCTGTACGACGGCATCCTGATCAAGGAAAACCATATCACTGCTGCCGGCGGCATAGCGCAGGCACTGACCAAAGCCAGACAGATCGGCGAGAATATCCCGGTTCAGATCGAAGTCGAAAACCTGCAGGATCTGCAAACTGCACTGGAAGCCGGTGCGAGTTCCATACTGCTGGACAACTTCAGCCACTCGGACATGGCGGAAGCGGTCAAAATCAATCAGGGCCGCGCCATCCTTGAAACATCTGGCGGCATCAGCATCGATAACGTCCGCACGGTTGCGCTGACCGGTGTCGACCGCATCTCGATAGGTCACCTGACCAAGGACCTGCGGGCTATCGACCTCTCCATGCGCTTCGAGTAAGGTGGCGCATGGTCAAAACGAATACCATCCCCACACTGCAAGGTCGCCTGACACTGGGTGATGTGCTGCGCATGCTGGTAAATGACGGCATGGTCGAAAAATCACAGGCGGAGAAGCTGTACAAGGACCGCAGACTCGACCGCTCCAACCTGCATCCGCTGGTCGTTGTTGGCGAGCAGCAATGGAACAACCTGGCAGCCGAAAACAAGCCGCTGACCGTCGAATCATTGACCGTCTGGCTGGCTGAACGTGCCGGACTCGATTACTACCACGTCGACCCGCTCAAGCTGGATTTCGGATCGGTCGCCCAGATCGTCTCCAAAGCCTATGCCGAACGCCTGAAGATCATGCCGGTCAAGGTGCAGGGCAACATAGCGACCATCGCCACTGCCGAACCTTTCCAGACCGAATGGGTACCTGACCTGGAGCGTGTGCTGGGCATGAAGATCAAGCTGGTGGTCACCAATCCGCTCGAAATCAACCGCTATCTGCCGGAAATCTACAACCTCGCCAATTCCATCAATCTGGCCAGTAACGCAAAAGCCGGCCAGATCGTCGGTGTGCAGAATTTCGAGCAACTGGTCGAACTCGGCAACAGCAAGAATCTGGACGCCAACGAGCAGCATATCGTCAACATCGTCGACTGGTTGTTCAAATATGC
>DLMX01000126.1:0-8447 GCA_002479405.1 Methylophilaceae bacterium UBA7525 | reverse complement strand
CCGCAGGATGGCCGTATCAAAACGCTGTCGGCAGAAAGCCAGGAAATTGAATTGCGGCTGTCGACCATGCCGACCGCTTTCGGCGAAAAACTGGTGATGCGTATCTTCACACCGGAGAATCTGGTCAAGGACTTCATCCAGCTGGGTTTCTCCAGGGCACAGGATGCACTGTGGAAGGAATGGACTGCCAATCCGAACGGCATCATTCTGGTCACCGGCCCCACAGGTTCCGGCAAAACGACAACCCTCTATTCGACACTGAAGCAATTGGCGACCGAAGAAGTCAATGTCTGCACGGTAGAAGACCCGATCGAAATGGTCGAGCCCGCCTTCAATCAGATGCAGGTTCAACAAAACATCGATCTGACTTTCTCCGACGGCATCCGCACCCTGTTGCGCCAGGATCCGGACATCATCATGGTCGGCGAAATCCGCGATGGAGAGACTGCCGAGATGGCAACCCAGGCGGCACTGACCGGCCACCTGGTGCTCTCCACCTTGCACACCAATGACGCGCCTTCCTCCATCACCCGCCTGCTCGATCTGGAAGTCCCGTTCTACCTGATCAACTCCACCGTGATCGGCATCATGGCGCAGCGCCTGGTGCGGACACTTTGCCCGCACTGCAAGGAAGCGGCGGACATCAACCAAGATACCTGGGATGCGTTGGTCAGCCCCTGGAAAATCGCCAAACCCAACCAGATTCAGAAAGCGGTCGGCTGCCTTGAATGCAGGATGACCGGTTATCGCGGTCGCAGCGGCATCTATGAGATGCTGACCATCAGCCCCGCCATCAAGAAACTGATCGCGCAGAATGCGGACCTTGCTGCCATTCGTGCAGCTGCCCACCGTGAAGGCATGCAACCCTTGATGATCAATGGTGCGGAAAAAGTTGCGGCAGGCATCACCACGATCGAAGAATTGCTCAAGGTCGCTCCCTCTCCCCTTGATTAGGCAGGAAAAACATACTTCTCACATCAGCTGCCCCGCACTCCGGCCACATGATTCCGCAAGGATTTAGCCTTGACCAAAATCATGCAAGCAGTTACTGTTTAGGGTTCAATAATTCTCAGTAAAAACAAGCACTATATGGAAGACCGAAGCTCGCCACACTCTCACCAGATTTCAGGTGCTGAAATTCTCATTCGTTGCCTGCAGGAAGAGAAAGTCAAATTCGTTTTTGGCTATCCCGGCGGTGCGGTTCTGCACATCTACGATGAAATTTTCAAACAGGATGCCTTCAAACACATCCTGGTGCGTCACGAACAGGCTGCAGTACATGCAGCAGACGCTTTTGCGCGTGCCACCGGCGAAGTCGGCGTAGCGCTGGTCACTTCCGGCCCCGGTGCTACCAACGCGATCACCGGCATTGCCACGGCCTACATGGATTCCATCCCGCTGGTCGTCATCAGCGGTCAGGTGCCTGCGCCAGCCATCGGCATGGACGCATTCCAGGAAGTCGATATGGTCGGTATCACGCGCCCATGTGTTAAACACAACTTCCTGGTAAAGGACGTCAAGGACATTGCCGCGACCATCAAGAAGGCGTTCTATATTGCCGCCACCGGTCGCCCGGGCCCTGTGGTTGTCGACATTCCGAAAGACATCACGGCGCACTTCGCCAAGTTCGAGTATCCGGCCAGCGTAGAGATGCGCTCCTACACGCCGATCATGAAAGGCCATTCCGGACAGATCAAGAAGGCAGTCAAACTGCTGCTGGAAGCCAAGCGTCCCATGATCTACACCGGTGGCGGCGTGGTACTCGGCAACGCAGCGGAAGAACTGGTTCAGCTTGCGCGCAAGCTGGGCTACCCGGTGACCAACACGCTGATGGGTCTGGGCGGCTACCCGTCCACAGACAATCAATTCCTTGGCATGCTTGGCATGCACGGTACCTACGAAGCCAATATGGCCATGCAGAACTGCGACGTGCTGCTTGCCGTCGGCGCACGCTTCGATGACCGCGTCATCGGCAACCCCGGCCATTTCTTCAGCAAGGATCGCACCATCATCCATGTCGATGTCGACCCCTCCTCCATCTCCAAGCGCGTCAAGATCGACGTGCCTATCGTCGGTCACGTCAAATCCGTGCTGGCCGAGATGAACGAGCTGCTGATTGCCGAAACCAAGGCACCGGATGCCGGTGAAATCAAGTCCTGGTGGCAACAGATCGATACCTGGCGCGAAAAGAAATCGCTGGTATACAAGAACAGCACCGACGTGATCAAGCCGCAATATGTCATCGAGAAGTTGTGGGAAGTCACCAAAGGCGACGCCTACGTGACTTCCGATGTCGGTCAGCATCAGATGTGGGCGGCGCAATACTACAAATTCGACAAACCGCGCCGCTGGATCAATTCCGGTGGCCTCGGCACCATGGGTGTCGGCCTGCCGTACGCCATGGGCTGCCAGCTGGCCAATCCAACGGCACAGGTCGCCTGCATCACGGGTGAAGGCAGTATCCAGATGAATATTCAGGAACTATCGACCTGCCATCAGTTCAGGCTGCCGATCAAGGTCATCCTGCTGAACAACCGTTATCTCGGCATGGTGCGCCAGTGGCAGGAGTTCTTCTACGAGAACCGCTATTCGGAATCCTATATGGACAGCCTGCCGGACTTCGTCAAGCTGGCCGAATCCTACGGTCACGTCGGCATGAACATCGTCAACCCGGCCGATGTGGAAGGCGCGCTGAAGGGAGCCTTCGACATGAAGGATCGTTTCGTCTTCATGAATTTCATCACCGACCAGACGGAAAACGTATTCCCCATGGTGCCGAACGGCAAGGGCTTGTCCGAAATGATTCTGGCGGGAGAAGAATAAGATGAAACATATCATTTCGCTGCTGATGGAAAACGAATCCGGTGCGCTGTCACGTGTCGCCGGTCTGTTCTCGGCACGTGCCTACAATATCGAATCTCTGACCGTGGCGCCCACCGAAGATGCCACGCTGTCACGCATGACCATCGTCACTTCCGGATCAGAGGAAGTGATCGAGCAGATCATCAAACAGCTCAACAAGCTGGTCGATGTGGTCAAGGTGCTCGACCTGAATGACGGGCGTTATATCGAACGCGAACTGATGCTGGTCAAGGTCAAGGCAACCGGCATCTTTCGCGATGAAATGAAACGGATGTGCGATATCTTCCGCGGCCGCATCATCGATGTGGCAGATGGCAGCTACACAATCGAAGTCACCGGTTCCAGTTCCAAGCTGGACGCCTTTCTGGAAGCGCTCGACAAAAGCGCCATTCTGGAAACCGTACGGACCGGTGCCTCCGGCATCGGTCGCGGCGACCGCATTCTCAAAGTATAGAACCACCACTATTTTTAAAGATTGAACTAAGGAAACCCCATGAAAGTTTATTACGACAAAGACGCAGACCTTTCCATTATCAAGAAGCTGAACGTGACCATCGTCGGCTATGGCTCACAAGGTCACGCCCATGCGCAAAACCTGAAGGACTCCGGCGTCAGCGTGACTGTCGGCCTGCGCAAGAACGGCAGCTCCTGGGCCAAGGCTGAAAACGCCGGTCACAAGGTTGCAGAAATTGGCGATGCTGTAAAAAATGCAGATGTCGTCATGATCCTGCTGCCGGACGAAAACATGGCCAGCATCTACGAAGCCGAAGTTGCCCCCAACCTGAAGAAGGGCGCCGCACTGGCTTTCGCCCACGGCTTCAACATCCATTACAACCAGATCGTGCCGAGCAAGGACGTCGACGTCATCATGATCGCACCCAAGGGCCCGGGTCACACCGTGCGTTCCGAATACCTCAAGGGTGGCGGCGTACCATCACTGATCGCTGTCTATCAGGACGCTTCCGGCAAGGCCAAGGACATCGCCCTGTCCTACGCCGCCGCCAACGGCGGCACCAAGGGTGGCGTCATTGAGACCGACTTCCGCGAAGAAACCGAAACCGACCTGTTCGGCGAACAGGCCGTACTGTGCGGCGGTGCTGTCGAACTGGTCAAGGCCGGTTTTGAAACTTTGGTGGAAGCCGGCTATGCACCGGAAATGGCCTACTTCGAATGCCTGCACGAACTGAAGCTGATCGTCGACCTCATGTACGAAGGCGGCATCGCCAACATGAACTACTCCATCTCCAACAATGCCGAGTACGGTGAATACGTCACTGGCCTGCAAGTCATCAATGACGAATCCCGTTGGGCAATGAAGGAAGCCTTGAAGGCCATCCAGAACGGCGAATACGCGAAGAAATTCATTCTGGAAGGCCGTACCGGCTATCCGGAAATGACCGCACGTCGTCGCTTGAATGCAGCGCACCCGATTGAACAAGTCGGCGGCAAACTGCGCTCCATGATGCCCTGGATTGCCAAGAACAAACTGGTCGACCAATCCAAGAACTAATCTGCCAAGAACCAATCTGTAAGCATTGAAACCAAAAAGGCAGGACGTTTCACGTCCTGCCTTTTTTTATCAACCGATTAATCCATATAATAAGCCATCCGCCAATATTCCACCGAGGCCCTTGTGCATAAACGTCTTGCCGTCATCATTCAGTATTGCCTGCCGAAACAGGCCATCACCATCCTCGCCGGGAAATTCGCCAATGCGAAGGCCGGGCGGCTGACTACGACCGTAATTCGCTGGTTCATTGGTCGTTATGGCGTCAACATGAATGAAGCTGAGAAGCCGGACATCGGCAACTACGCAACTTTCAATGACTTCTTCACCCGCGCCCTGCGCGCAGATGCAAGACCCATCGCCCACGCGGATTTCATCTGCCCGGTGGATGGCGCCATCAGCCAGTTCGGTGCAATCAGAAACGACCAGATTTTCCAGGCCAAGGGGCATCAATATTCAACCACCGCCCTGCTTGCGGGTGATGCAGCGCTGGCAGAAAGTTTCATGGACGGCAGCTTCGCCACGCTGTATTTAAGCCCTCGGGACTATCATCGAATTCACATGCCGTGCGACGGCCAACTGAAGAGCATGTGCCATGTGCCGGGCGACCTGTTCTCGGTCAATCCGCTAACGGCAGAAGGTGTGCCCGGCCTGTTCGCCCGCAATGAACGCGTCGTCTGTGAATTTGAATCCGAAGCGGTCGGCAGATTTGTGCTGGTACTGGTCGGCGCCACCATCGTCGGCAGCATGGCCACCACATGGCATGGCATCGTCAACCCGCCACGGTCAGGAGCCGTGCGAAGCTGGCGCTATGATGAACAGAACATTGCCCTAAGGCAGGGTGAAGAGATGGGGCGCTTCCTGCTGGGATCCACGGTTGTCATGCTGTTCCCGACCGGCAAGCTGGATTTCAATCCGCAATGGACTGCCGGTAATACAGTTCGCCTGGGTGAGTTCATGGCCAGCAAGCCATGAACTCACAGAATGGAGCAAGCTGAACTTTTTAACAGTTCGTCAGCCGACCTGCCTTGGTTTCAGGCGCAGGTTTGTTCACACTGCGGCGTGGATGATCATGGTTGAGATGATGCGACAACTCATTCAAGGCCATGCGGTAAACATCTCGCTTGAATTCGATCACACTCTCCAGCGGCACCCAGTACTCATTCCAGCGCCAGGCATCGAATTCCGGATGCGCAGTGGCGCGCAAGGAAACATCCGTATCGCGACCCACCATACGCAACAAGAACCAAATCTGTTTCTGCCCTCTGTAGCTACCGCGCC
The DNA here is from genome assembly GCA_002479405.1 of Methylophilaceae bacterium UBA7525. Taxonomy (GTDB): domain Bacteria; phylum Pseudomonadota; class Gammaproteobacteria; order Burkholderiales; family Methylophilaceae; genus UBA6140. Next base: position 2,797 of record DLMX01000126.1, on the reverse strand, counting down.
ATTCACGCTTGATCCAGTTGGTTGGTACGTCATAGCGTAACCAATCCCGAGTGCGGCCAAGGATTTTGACATGCTCAGGACGCAAACCGACTTCTTCCATCAATTCACGGTACATTGCCTGCTCAGGCGTCTCACCGTGCTTGATGCCACCTTGCGGAAATTGCCAGGAATGCTCCCGGATACGTTTACCCCAAAATACCTTATTGCTGGCGTTGCATAAAATGATGCCTACATTAGGTCGATATCCATCGCGATCTAACATGATAAAAAGACCTTAAAAGTTTGGCCTTATTTTTTCATATTTCACCTTTTATTGATAGGGGTCATTCACTACCGGCAGCCATGCCGCCTTGACGCCGTTTGGCGCCGACGCTTATACTTCCGGGTCAACCATAATCAGTCATACTGCGTTTTCAACACGCCATCAACCATCCTTTAAGCACATCTTCTTGAACTCAAAAAACCTCATAGCCGGCTGTTTCATTGCATTACTCACCTTATCCCGCCCGGGGCTGGCCAATGATTATGCCTATATCACCAATCAAGGCAGCCATGATGTCAGCGTGATCGACCTCGGCAGCAACAAAGTGATAGCAACCATCGCCGTCGGCAAAGGCCCTGTAGGTGTCTCGGTATCCGCGGCCATTCAACGCGTGTTCGTCTCCAATGTGGAAAGCCAGTCCATCTCTGTCATCGACAGCGCAAGCAATGTCATGCTCGATGAAATACAGCTGAGCGGCTCACCCGTAGCCGTCGCTATTTCACCAAACGGCGATACGCTATACGTTGCAGACTGGTATCAGGACAGCGTGATTGCCATCAGCACACAGGATTCCAAACAGCAACGCAAAGTCAGCATCGGCAAAGCCCCGGCTGGCCTTGCCATCAGCCCGGACGGCAAGACGCTGTACGTCAGCAATCGCGACAGCGACGATATCGGCGTCATCGACACAGCCAGCATGACCGTGACCTCCCGCATCCCAGTCGGCGCTCACCCGTTCGGCATCAGCATCAGCCCGGACGGGCAGCATCTCTATGCAGTCAACGTCCATGAAGACAGCGTATCGGTCATCGGACTGGCCACCGGCGAGACGCACAAGATTCAGGTCGGCACACGCCCTTACTGTGCCGCCATCAGCCCGGACAGCAAAACCGTTTTTGTCACCAACACCCAGGACGACAGCGTCTCCGTGATCGATGCCGCATCGCGCAAACTCATCACCACCATTGAAACCGGTGGCTTTCCAGAAGGTATCGATTTTGATAAGGTCTCGCAGCGCGTTTATGTCGCCAGCTGGTCAGATGATGCTGTTACCGTGATTGATGCCAGCACCCACAAAATTGTCGATACCATCAAAACCGGTCAACAAAGCCGTGCGTTCGGACGTTTCATTCTCAACGGCCAGGATTGAAGGCGTTGACGCAGATGCTGTTATCCATGAATTCCGATTTGTATCGTGAATAAGAAGTCGTTTGTTATTTTTATAATAGGAATGGAGAAACTCGTATGAAAAAGATTTTCGCACTACTTGCACTTGCAGTCCTGCCACTCACCGCCATGGCGCACGGCCCATCCCCGCAAAAAGTGGACAAATCCGTCACCATCAAGGCTGAGCCTGCCCAAGTCTGGGCCATGGTCAAGGATTTCGGCAACATGCATAAATGGCATCCCAATGTCGCCAGCACCAAGGTGGAAAAAAAGGGCGATGACACATTGCGTACCCTGACCCTGAAATCCGGCGGCACGTCGAAAGAAAAACTGCGCGACGCCGATGACCAATCCATGAAGATGCGGTATGAAATCGTTGAAGGCTCTCTGCCGGTCGCCGATTTCAACGCCTTCATGACCGTCAAGCCGGGCCCGAACGCCGGTGAAACAACCGTACAGTGGGTCGCGCGTTTCTATCGCGTCTATAAACTCAATCCGCCAATTCCTGAAGGTCAGGATGATGAAAGTGCATTAAAAGCTGCGACTGAGCTGGTGGATGCCGGCCTGGAAGGCCTGAAGAAAACTCTTGAATCCAAGTAACCGCCTCGTGCCATTAAGGCCATAAAGAAGCCTCGTTCGAGGCTTTTTTTATTGCACCACAGGCACTTTAGGAGGCGCCGATTAAATGGCTACGCGGGCGAATTGCTGCGTTGCGCGGTACTCACAACCTCGCTGTATAACGCATACTATCTCGGCTGCTGCGTTCCGGGCGCCTTGTGGCGTCAAGCCGAGCTGCCTTGGCAGCCGTCTTGACGGACACGACCCTTGCGGTTGCACTTCATCCCGCTCACTCATTTAATCAGCGCCTCCTTAAGGTGAGAGCCTGAAATCCATCTGCCACAGCCCAGCATAGCAGCGCCGGAATACTGACAATTTTTGTCAGTATTCCGTATCCGGACTTTTTGGGGGTTTCCATTTTTCAAGCTGATAGAATAAGCTTTGTCCTGTGTGCGAAAGATTTGAGAGTTAAAACTGACACAGCATATTGCTGAATATGCTTTCAGGCCGTTCCAGTTCTTCGCTCCCGGTTTTTCCGTGTGCATCAATCCATTTTTATAGGGGGTATCATAATGAAACAAGTACAAAAAGGTTTTACCTTGATCGAACTGATGATCGTTGTCGCCATCATCGGCATTCTGGCTGCAATCGCACTGCCGGCTTACCAAAATTACACGATCAAATCGGCCAACCGCGCCTGCCTGGCAGAAGCCAAGGCCTACTACAACACCGTTCTGGCTGATCTCTACGACGCCCGCACCCCTCTCGATCCAAATGAAAGCAGATGCACAGGTATGACTTCCGGTGCAG
>DLMX01000107.1 GCA_002479405.1 Methylophilaceae bacterium UBA7525 | reverse complement strand
CTTGGCGAAAGCTTGCAGAAACTGACGATCATGGCCCGCGTTGCGGTAAAAAGCGACGAACTTGGCAATGCCGACGGTCCAGATCAAAAGCGACAGCAGGGCGAGGAAGATGAGTACTGCATCGACAATATCGGGGATTGCATCCATAAAGTTTTCCTTGGCTTGAATATGTATCTTGTTAGTGTTGATTCAGTGCGTCTGCGTCTTGCCGGATAGTGCCGCTTTTTGCATGCGCGTAACAATGAGCTCTATCTCCCAACTTTGCAGATCGCCATGCTGCATGCTTTCCCAGGCGCTGTGCAACGCTTCCACAACGTCTTCCGGTACTCCGGCCACATGGTTCAGCGCATCGCACGTGCAACCAAGTTTCTGCAACATGTTGATGGCGTGTGTCGGATCGATATCCATGATCTGTCCAGCTTGAGTCCTCTAATAATTTCGTTGGTGTTACCTGTATGACAGCAATCCAAAGCAGTTCCCTGATGTCCAACATCAGAAAAATTTTCCACAAAAAAAGCCACTCATCAAGAGTGGCTTTATCTTCTAACTATCTGTCAGAAATATCTCCAAGGAGCAGCTATCCAATCCCCAATTCAGCACGTGCGATACGCGCCTGATTCAGGGTGCTTTCCGTATCACGACCCAGCACGGTGAAGTGCCCCATCTTGCGACCCGGCCGCGCTTCATGCTTGCCGTAAAGATGCAATTTGAGGTTCGGATGCGCAAAGGATTTATCCCACGCCGGTTCGGTACCTTTCCAGACATCGCCCAGAATGTTCACCATCACGGCATGGCTATGCAAATGACTATCGCCTAGCGGCAGGCCGGTCAGCGCACGCACCTGCTGCTCGAACTGGTTGGTCACACAGGCATCAATCGTGTAATGGCCTGAGTTGTGCGGACGCGGCGCCATTTCATTCACCAGCAGCTTGCCGCCGGAAACAAAGAACTCGACACCGAGCACGCCGACATAATCCAGTTTTTCTGCAATCGCTATGGCCAGCGCCTGCGCCTTGGCCTTGATCACTTCCGTTGCCCTTGCCGGTGCAATCGTCACGTCCAGAATGCCGTTCAGATGACTGTTCTCCGCCAGCGGAAAAGCCGCTACCTTGCCCTGCGCATCGCGTGCCAGCACGACTGAAACTTCATAATCCAGTTCCAGCATATGTTCCAGCACACAGGTCTCATGCTTGAATTGGGCGAACGCCTGTTGCGCTTCCTGCCGGCTTTTCACCCGTGCCTGACCTTTGCCATCGTAACCGAAACGCGCCACCTTGAGCACGGCCGGATAGATTGAACTGTCATCCGACGGCAAATCATCTTCTGTATTGATCACGACAAAGGCGCCGACCGGCAGTCCAGCGTCACAGAAAAAGGTCTTCTCTGTGACACGATGCTGGGCAATCGCGACGGCTGACGCACTCGGTCTTACCGTGCAATGCTGTGCCAGCTGTTCCAGTGTGGTTGCGGGAACATTCTCGAATTCGGTCGTTACAGCAGCGCAAGTCTCTGCCAGTTGCTTCAACGCTACTGAGTCATCGTATGCGGCGCACAGATGCACATCGGCAATCCTGCCAGCGGGACTGTTTTTATCCGGGTCCAGCACGGCGACCTTGTAGCCCATCTCATGCGCGGCAATGACAAAAAATCGGCCTAACTGACCGCCACCCAGCATGCCAAGCATGGCGGGAGGCAAAATGGCGTTTTTACTCAAGATAACTCCATTAAAAATTCTAAAACCTGGACTTGATACGAAAAGATCAGACTACTTGTCAGGGCTGCTCGGAAAGCGTCATGGACATGACCTTGTCCGTCTGCGCCACTCTGAATGCCGCCAGTTTCTGGGCCAGGGCCTTGTCGTCATTGGCCAGTATGGATGCTGCAAACAATCCGGCATTGGCGGCGCCCGCCTCGCCAATGGCAAAGGTTGCGACCGGGATGCCTTTTGGCATCTGCACGATTGAGAGCAGGGAATCCTGTCCATTCAGATGTTTGGATGGCACCGGCACACCGAGTACAGGCAACGTCGTCTTGGCAGCCACCATGCCCGGCAGATGGGCTGCACCGCCTGCGCCGGCAATGATCACCCTGTAGCCATTGGCTGCTGCGCGGTCTGCAAACTCAAACATCAGGTCCGGTGTGCGATGAGCAGAAACCACTCTGGCTTCATATGCAACGCCGAGGTCTGCAAGCATCTGGGCAGCAGCTCTCATCACCGGCCAATCACTGTCCGAGCCCATGATGATGGCGACTAATGGTTTTTTGTCGGTCATGTTTCGTCCTTTATGCCAAAACTACAAGATTGTCACGGTGTATCAATTCGGGTTCATCAATATAGCCAAGTATCTTTTCTATCTCTCCGCTCGGCTTGCGCAAAATGCGTGCAGTTTCAGCAGCATTATAATTGACCAATCCGCGCGCAATCTCTTTGCCGTCAGGATCGACACAAGCGACGACGTCACCGCGATCGAAGCTGCCTTCAACCTTGGTCACGCCTATCGGTAACAGGCTCTTGCCATCCTGCAGCAGCGCCTTGCTTGCTCCCGCATCCAGCATAACCTTGCCAGCCACACGCAGATGGTCGGCCAGCCACTGTTTTCTTGCCAGGGTCTTGATCTGTTCGGCATGCAGATGCGTGCCTATGCGCTCACCCGCCGCCAGCCTGAGCAGCACGTCTGACTCACGCCCAGAGGCAATGATGGTACCGGCACCGCTGCGGGCTGCGCGTTTTGCCGCCAGCACCTTGGTCAGCATGCCGCCGCTACCGATAGCACTACCGGCACCACCCGCCATTTGCTCCAGTGCGGGATTGCCTGCAGTCTCACGCTCGATGAACACCGCATCGGCATGCTTGCGCGGATCTGCCGAATACAAACCGGACTGATCGGTCAGAATCACCAGTACATCAGCTTCGATCAGGTTGGCCACCAGCGACGCCAGGGTATCGTTATCGCCAAACCGGATCTCATCGGTAACGACCGTATCGTTCTCATTGATAATGGGGATAACGTTGAGATCAAGCAATGTACGCAAGGTGCTGCGCGCATTGAGATAGCGTTTGCGGTCGGCTAGGTCTTCATGCGTCAACAGAACCTGCGCCGTGTGCAAACCGTGCTGCGAAAAGCAGGACTCATACATCTGTACCAGGCCCATTTGGCCAACGGCTGCCGCTGCCTGCAATTCATTGATATTGGTTGGGCGTTTCTTCCAGCCCAGTCTTTGCATGCCTTCCGCCACTGCGCCGCTGGAAACCAGCACAACCTCTCGCTTCTGTTTCACCAGCTGGGAGATTTGCGTCACCCAGGCCGAAATTGCCGCCCGATCCAGACCCTGACCATCGTTGGTCACCAGGCTGGAGCCGACTTTTACGACCAGCGTCTGTGCATCAGTCAGTAGGGAGTTCATTTTTTGCGGACTCTTCTTCTATTCGCTTTGTGTTGTCCAGATGCTCCATGATGGCATAGATCAATTCTTTGGTACCCGCGCCACTGATGGCGGAAATGGCATAACAAGGGCCGTCCCATCCGTAATCCCGGATGAACTGCTTGACCGTAGCATCCGGATTTTCCAGCATATCGACTTTATTCAGGATCAGCCAACGCGGCTTATTATAGAGTTCTTCGTCATACTTCTTTAATTCTTCGACGATGGCCCGGGCTTCCTGTACCGGGTCTACCGACTCATCAAATGGCGCAATGTCGACGATGTGCAGCAGCAACCTTGTACGCGCCAGATGCCGCAAGAAACGATGACCAAGCCCGGCACCTTCAGCGGCACCTTCGATCAGGCCCGGAATGTCGGCAATGACAAAACTGCGATTGGTATCCACGCGCACCACACCAAGATTCGGATGCAGCGTGGTGAACGGGTAATCCGCCACTTTCGGTTTTGCAGCGGAAACTGAACGAATAAAGGTTGATTTGCCTGCATTCGGCATGCCCAGCAAGCCGACATCGGCCAGCACCTTGAGCTCCATATAAAGCTCGAATTCCTCGCCCGGTTCGCCTGGCGTACATTGCCGGGGTGCGCGGTTGGTACTGGTCTTGAAGTGGATATTACCCAGGCCGCCGTTACCGCCTTTCGCCAACAATACTTTCTGGCCGTTCTCTGCCAGATCGACCAACATCTGCCCCGTGGACTTGTCACTAATAACAGTACCCACCGGCACGCGCAGAATCATGTCTTCGCCTTTGGCGCCGTAGCAATCCGAACTGCGGCCATTCTCGCCTCGCTGTGCGCGGAACGTACGCGTATAACGATAATCCACCAGCGTGTTGATGTTCTGGTCGGCAACTACATAGATGGAACCGCCCCGGCCACCATCACCACCACTGGGACCACCCATGGGCTCATATTTCTCACGACGAAACGTCGCGGCACCGTTGCCGCCGTCGCCGGCGTAGACCTTGATTGTTGCTTCGTCGATGAATTTCATATTAAAAAAGGCTGCAATAGCCGGCACTGGCCGGCATGGCGCTCAATCCCTGTTGTACTGCATTGTACTGTTTTCATGCACAGACCTCTCAAACTGAAAAAATCCATACTTTTCTGAACAGCATAAACAAAAAAGCCCTATCTGACCGATAGGGCTTTTGCGCAGCTTCTACGTGCTTAAACCGGAACGATATTGACCAGCTTGCGACGCAAAGCACCCTTGACACTGAATGTTACCTTGCCATCAACCTTGGCGAACAAGGTGTGATCCTTGCCCATGCCGACGTTTTCACCGGCATGCATACGAGTACCACGTTGACGAACAATGATGCTGCCTGCAGAAACCACTTGCTCACCGAAGGCTTTTACACCCAGTCGCTGTGCGTGGGAATCGCGACCGTTACGGGAACTACCACCTGCTTTTTTATGTGCCATGTTCTATTCCTTTTACTCAGCTGCTGCCGCTTTAGCCTTGGTGGCCTTTGCCGGCTTCTTCGCAGCGGCTCCAATTGCACCGATTTCGATTTCAGTGAAATCCTGACGGTGGCCTTGGGTCTTGCGGTAATGTTTACGACGACGGAATTTGAAGATCATGACCTTGTCGCCACGACCGTGAGCAAGCACCTTGGCCTGCACGCTTGCACCGTCAATCAAAGGGGCACCGATGGTCACATTATCACCATCAGCTACCATTAATACCTGGTCCAGAGTGATGTCGCTGCCGACTTCACCTGCCAATTTTTCAACCTTTAGCTTATCGCCAGCGGCTACACGGTACTGTTTACCGCCGGTTTTGATGACTGCATACATGATTAAGCCTCGTTCGCTACGCTTTCAAATGAATCGCGCATTATACGTAAAACACTAGCGAATGCAAAGCCATTTATTGCTTTTGTTATACCGCATACATACATGCCTGCAAGTACACCTGCACCTGATGAATCGGCATTGGCCGGCAGGCTGTTATGCTAGAATTCATGCACGCTTCAACATTGCCACATTAAGAACATCACCAACAGCACCACTAAAAATTCGCCGAGAAATCACGTGTCCCTAGATTTTATCCAATCCTGCATCAAAGATGACATGGTCGCTGTCGATGCTGTCATTCGCCGCTCGCTGCATTCCGAAGTCGTACTGGTCAACCAGGTGGCGGATTATATTATCAACAGTGGCGGCAAGCGTCTGCGGCCGGCACTCGTGCTGTTGTCGGCAGGCGCCTTCGGCAAGGTGACGCCGGTGCATCACCAGTTGGCGGCAGTCGTCGAATTCATCCACACTGCCACACTGCTGCATGATGACGTGGTTGATGAATCTGCCCTGCGGCGCGGTCAGGCGACAGCCAACACCTTGTTCGGCAATGCAGCCAGCGTGCTGGTCGGCGACTTCGTCTATTCGCGCGCCTTCCAGATGATGGTGAATGTACAGAACATGCGGGTCATGGAGATTCTGGCGGAGGCCACCAACATCATCGCCGAAGGCGAAGTGCTGCAATTGCTCAATGTGCATGATGCAGACGTGACGGACGAAGCCTATCTCAAGGTGATTCACTACAAAACCGCCAAGCTGTTCGAAGCAGCCACTCGTCTCGGCGCCGTCATCTGCAATGCCTCCGCGCAAGATGAACAGGCCATGGCCGAATACGGCATGCGCCTCGGCACGGCATTTCAATTGATTGATGATGTACTGGACCTTAGCGGCGAAAGTGCCGACATCGGCAAGAACCTGGGAGACGACCTGGCTGAAGGCAAGCCCACCATGCCTCTGCTGATCGCCATGCGACGCGGCAACGAGCAGCAAAAAACCACCGTACGCCGCGCCATCGAACAGGGCGGGCTGGATGACCTGCCTGCCGTCCTCGATGCCGTCACCGCCACTGACGCCTTGACCGAAGTGCGCCGCATTGCCGGCGAAGAAGCGAAAAAGGGTCAAGCGGCAATAGCCCATCTTGACCCTTCAAATTATCGCCAGGCCCTAATGGAACTGGCGACATTTGCGGTTGAACGCAATCACTAGGATCGCGCAAACCGCCGATTATCAATTCAGCGTGATCGGCTCACCACTCTCCGCGTTGTAGTAACTCAGATGTGCGCATTTGCTGGCGCCGGTCGTCAGCGTGCCGTCGAAAACCTGCTCGCCGTCGACATCAACCACAGCATAGCCGTTGTGATACAACGTCACCTCAGCCTCCTGCTTGCCCTGTCGCAGCGCAAAGCTGACATAGCCGTCATCCTCTTCCTCATCCAGCACTTCCCAGTTGTTTCTGCCGGTAAGCTGTTCCAGCCAGCCGGATAAATCAACCTCTACCCGGCAAACGACAGGCTCATCCCAGCCGGACTTGACCTGGCTGTTTATCAGATTTTTCAGGTTTTCATATTCTGTGTTCATTGTGCACCTCTTTCCCAAACTGACTCCTAGTTGGTGACGATTCACGATATTTCAATAGCTGCAAGTCAGTTAACGCACCAAACCGCTGTTGGTTACAGCAAGTTGCCATGAATTTATATCGGTGGGATGATGCATCAACTTTATCGGGGACCAGTTCATGTTTGATGTTTTTGATCCATTGCTGAACGCTTTCAATGCAAGCCCAGCCGTCTATATCGCTTTCGTTTCCATCTTCGGCCTGATGGTCGGCAGCTTCCTGAATGTGGTGATTCATCGACTGCCGAAGATGATGGAGCAGGACTGGTTGCGCCAATGCCACGAATTACAGAATCCGGACAGCCCACCACCCGAGGAAACCGGCACCAAATACAACCTGGTCGTGCCGCGATCCGCCTGTCCCAACTGCGGCCATAAAATCACGGCGCTGGAAAATATCCCGGTCATCAGCTATCTGTTTCTTCACGGCAAATGTGCCGGCTGCAAAACGCCCATCAGCATCCGCTACCCTATGATCGAAACGATCACCGGCGTGCTGGCGGGCATCATCGCCTGGAAATTCGGTGTTTCCGGCATGGCAGTGGCGGCACTTGTCTTTACCTTCGCATTAATTGCACTGACTTTCATCGACTTCGACACGCAGCTGCTGCCAGATGACATCACGCTGCCTTTGCTGTGGCTCGGACTGCTGTTCAACATCGGCGGCGGTTTCACCGACCTGCAATCGGCCGTCATCGGCGCTATCGCAGGCTATCTGGTGCTTTGGAGCATCTACTGGCTGTTCAAGCTCATCACCGGCAAGGAAGGCATGGGTTATGGCGACTTCAAATTGCTGGCAGCCATCGGCGCCTGGTTCGGCTGGCAGCTATTGCCCGCCGTCATTCTGCTTTCCTCAGTAGTTGGCTCCATCATCGGTATCGGCTTGATGATTCTTGCCAAGCGCGGACGTGAAGTGCCGATACCATTCGGCCCGTACCTGGCGCTAGGCGGCATTGCCGCCCTGTTCTGGGGGCCGCAACTCGCACGCTTATATCTGGCGGGTTGAAGCGTCCCATGTTTCTGGTTGGACTGACAGGCGGCATCGGCAGCGGCAAAAGCGAAGCAGCCCGCATTTTCAGGGAACTGGGGGTGCCGGTGATCGATACGGATGCGATTGCACATGAACTGACGGCAAGTGGTCAACCCGTCCTGAAAAAGATCATCGCGCAATTTGGTGACGCCTACCTGCTCGCGGACCAGTCCCTGGATCGTGCAGCCTTAAGAAAGAAGGTGTTTGCCGACAAATCTGCGCGTCTGCAGCTTGAGTCGATCCTGCATCCGGCGATTTACGAAGCCGTACTGCAGGCAATCAAGCAACATTCCGCCGCACCTTATCTGGTGCTGGCCGTTCCTCTGCTTTTCGAAAGCGAGCGTTACCAGAAACTGGTTAACCGCACGCTGTTGATCGATTGCGATGAAAACCTGCAAATCAGTCGCACCAATACGCGTAGCGGATTAAGTCCGGCTGAGGTCGAGGCCATCATGCGTGCGCAGATGCCGAGGGCCGAACGTCTGTGTAAGGCCGATGACATTGTCAGCAACAACGGGAACCTGACAAATTTGCGCCAAAAAATTGAAGATATTCATAAAAATTATAAGCAGGCTTGCATAGTTAATGAATAAATCCCATAATCGGCTGCAACCTTTTCCCATCACATACGCCGCCGCATAAAGTCCGTGCCCAGTTACGATTACCCCTTCAATGAACGTATCCGGACGCTGTTGCGTATCGAAGACCTGTTCCTCAAAGTCATGCACCATATCGACGGTGACAGCGAATTCAATCATCACTGTGCACTGATCACGTTATTCCAGATTCTGGATGTCATCGACCGCGCTGAACTCAAGGCTGACCTGCTGCAGGAACTGGACCGGCAAAAACTCGTCATGAACAGCCTGCGCGGCCATCCGACCATTTCCGAATCGCTGCTCAACGAAGTGATTGAAGAAATCGAAACCACCGCACTGTCCTTGCGCTCGAACGCCTCCAAACTGGGCCAGAGCCTGCGCGATAACGAATGGCTGATGAGCATCAAGCAGCGTGCCGCCATTCCCGGCGGCGTCTGTGAGTTCGACGTACCTTCCTATCATTTCTGGCTGGGCCTGAATGCCGATAGACGCAACCAGGATCTGCACAACTGGCTCCAACCACTGAAGTCCATTCATTCCGCCGTGCGCATCATCCTGCATATTCTTCGCGGCAGCGGTGCCAGAACCCAGCTGGTTGCCAACGGCGGCGTCTTTCAGCAGATGCTGGGCGGCGCAAAGCCGGCGCAGATGGTACGCATCGAGGTTGCAGACGACCTCAACTGTTTCCCCGAAGTCAGTGCCAACAAGTACGCCATCAACATCCGCTTCAACAGCCTGGAGTCCAATCAGCGTCCCAGATCCTGCGATTTTGATGTGCCTTTCGCACTGACCTTATGTAATCTGTAGAAAGTTGGTTATGGCAACCGATAGAAAACGTCTTGTCGCTTGTCCGCAATGCAAGGAATTGTCGGAATACAGCACGGAAAACAAATACCGCCCCTTCTGTTCCGAGCGTTGCAAACTGATCGATCTCGGACAATGGGCGAGCGAAAATTACCGCATTCCGGAACAGACCAAGCCGGAAGACCTCGACAGCGAGCTTGCAGACCATTAATCATTAAGAGAAGACCGCCATCATGAAAACTTTCCGCAGCCTCTGTTTCACGTTTTTCTTCGCACTCGCCGCCTGCGCACAGGCGGATAACGATATCACCATCAGCGATGCATGGACCCGAGCCACAGCACCCGGCCAGAAAGTGGCGGCAGCCTACATGAATCTGAGCAGCAAACAGGGCGCAACACTAATCCGCGCGGAATGCGACCTCGCCGGCAGTGTCGAGATCCACAGCATGACGATGGAGAATGATGTGATGAAAATGCGCATGCTGGAGGAGCTGGCACTGCCCGCCGGCAAAACCGTCAGCCTGGCTCCCGGCGGTTTTCACCTGATGCTATTCAACCTCAAGCAACCACTGGACGCCGGCAAGCAGGCAAAATTCACGCTGCATTTCAGGACTGATGCGGGCGAGGAAAAGAGCATCGACATCAAGATGCCGATCAAGACCAGCGCCAATTAATACCAGACCCAAGGAAATATCCCGCTACAAAGCAATGTGGGCTTAACTGGTATGGAAACCCAGCAGATATTGCTTGCTACCGAAACGGGTTTGGGTCTCCAACTGCATCAGCCAGTCCGCCCGCCCACGCACACACAAGGGCAGCGTGACTTCTGCCACCCATAATCCTTCGGATTTTCTGATGAGCCGATAGCGGTTAAGCCCCATGTCCATGCCTTCCATGGCAAAGCTGACATAGACCTCGGTAACATCCGCCAGCCCGGCCTCTTTCGATTCCACCCTCAGTTCAAAAGGCTTGAGTATCTGCGGTTGCTGGCTGGTCCTGACTCTAAACCCATCCAGCGTGCAACCGCGGCTTATCTCGGGGCACTCCATGGAGACAGACGGTTTTTCCGCACAGCCCGCCACGCAGAACAGTACCATCAGTCCGAGCAACCGTAGTTTCCAAAACCTCATGATGTCCAGATTCCCCTTTGCATGGCTATGCCGTGAGCGCCGTGTCGCCATGAAGTGGCAAGATCGGCGGGCTGCATACCCCCCATGGCGAACACCGGTAGCGGATAATCCTGAATGACTATTTCAAACTGCTGCCAGCCCAGGCTGGCCGCTTGCGGATGACTGAGGGTAGACAGCACCGGCGACAGGGTCACAAAATCCAGACCAAGGCTTGCCGCCTTGTCCAGTTCAGTGCGATTGTGACAAGAAGCTCCGACCCACATGCTGTCCGGCCTCTGCGCCATGCCCATCAATTGCTCCGATGTCAGATGCACGCCATCCGCCCCCAGCTCTGCCACCAGTTCGATATGTGTGTTGAGCAGCACTTTCGCAGAATAAGGGCGGCACATTTCAATGGTGCGCCGTGCAAATGACTGCAATTCAGCCCTATCAAGCTGCTTCTCCCTCACCTGAATCAGCCGAAGACCGTTATCGAGTGCGCGTTGCAACTGCTCAAGAAAAACGGCTTCCGGAGTTTCCGCGAGATTGCTGATGGCATAACGGGTCGGCAACATCAGCGCCCTCAGTACCGGCGTATTAGCCGGCAGCATCGGTTCAACCGTCGGCCTGTCCGGATACTGCCAGCTCAGCTGCTGCCCTTCCTTGCCATGCGGTTCTGCCGACCATGACCTTACCATGAAGAAATGCAGCTTCACGGTTTTTTCCGGGTAATCGAAACTTCGTGTCAGCCATGGCATTGCCTCCAGGGCTTCCGTCCCCAGCTCTTCATGCAGTTCCCGCTGCAGAGCCTGCAAGGCGGTTTCACCCTCCTCGATCTTGCCGCCCGGGAATTCCCACCAGCCGGCCCAAGGCTTGCCCTCCGGGCGCCGCCCCAGCAGCACCTGGCCATCAGGCCGTTGCAGCACAGCAACGGCTGCATGGATCACATTGCTTGCCGGCATCGCCTATTTTTTCTTTGCCTGCGCAAGGCCGAGCCTGCCGGCATAATCGCGTGCGAACTGATAGGCGACTCGACCGCTGCGTGCACCTCGTTCCAGAGAGAACTGCAAGGCTGCGCGCCGCACCTGCTCATCCCAGTGCAGCAGGCCATGCTCAGCCAACCAGGCCCGGGCAATATGCAAATACTGCTCCTGATCGAAAGCATAGAAAGACAACCACAGGCCGAAACGCTCGGACAGCGCGATTTTCTCTTCGGTACTATCGCCGGGACGGATCTCTTCACCGACATATTGCGTTTCCAGATTCTCGCTCATGTATTCCGGCAACAGATGACGTCGGTTGGAGGTGGCATAGACCAGCACATTGTCGGATGTGGCTGCCAGCGTGCCATCCAGCACCACTTTCAGCGTCTTGTAGCCGGACTCTCCGGCTTCAAACGAAAGATCGTCACAAAACACGATGAAGCGCTCCGGGCGAACTCTGATGAGTTCGACGATTTCCGGCAAGGCATGCAGGTCCTGCTTCTCGACCTCCACCAGACGCAAGCCCTGACCGCTGAATTCGGTCAGCAGCGCTTTTACCAGAGAGGATTTGCCGCTTCCTCGCGCCCCGGTCAGCAGCACGTTATTGGCAGGCAGACCGCGCAGGAACTGCTCGGTGTTCCTGATGATGACAGCCTTCTGTTCATCCAAGTGATGCAGATCAGCAAGGCCGATGCGATGCGGATGAGCGACAGCCTGCAGATAACCGCGGCCATGCATGTGCTGCCAGCGCCAGGCCATAGTCAACCAGTCTGGAACCGGCGGCTGCGCCGGTAGCAGGCTTTCCAGCCGGTCCAGTATTGCCTCGGCCTTGCCCAGCAGATGCTCGAATTCAGCCATGGCTAAGAGCGGTAATCCGCATTGATCCTGACGTAGTCGTAGGAAAAATCGCAGGTCCAGATCGTCACTTCCGCCGGGCCGCGGTCGAGTTCGACGCGCACCGTGATCTCCGGCTCGTGCATGACGGCGGCACCCTGCGCTTCTTCGTAAGTCGCTGCCCGGCCACCATTTTCCGCCACCAGATATTCACCCAGATAAAGCCTCAGCGCATTGACATCCAGATCTTCCACGCCGGCATAACCGATGGCCGCCAGAATACGGCCAAGATTCGGGTCGGAAGCAAAAAAGGCGGTCTTGATCAACGGTGAATGGGCGATGGCATAGGCGATCTTGCGGCATTCCACTTTGTCACGACCGCCGCTCACCTGCACGGTCATGAACTTGGTAGCCCCCTCGCCGTCGCGCACGATGGCCTGCGCCAACTCGATCGCCACCTCGGTAATCGCCGCACGCAAGACCTCGAAACCGGCATCCGTCTCGGAGATTTGCGGCAGTTGACTCTGGCCGGTAGCAATCAGTATCAGCGAATCATTGGTCGAAGTATCGCCATCTACTGTGATGCAATTGAAGGAACGGTTCACCGCATGCCGGATGATGCTTTCCAGCGCCGCCTGGCTGACCGCAGCGTCTGTCGCAATATAGCCGAGCATGGTCGCCATGTTCGGATGGATCATGCCGGAACCCTTGGAAATTCCGGTGATGGTCAGGGCCTTGCCGTCGATCATGATCTGGCGCGAAACGCCCTTCGCGACGATGTCCGTCGTCATGATAGTCTCGGCCGCACGCAGCCAGTGATCTTCTTGCAGGTCATCGATACAGCGCGGCAACCCTTGAATGATGCGGTCAGCGGGCAATGGCTCCATGATGACGCCGGTGGAGAACGGCAGTATCTGTTCAGGCTTGCACTCCAGCAATGTGGCCAGCGCTTCACAGGTCTGTCTGGCATGCTGCATACCCGGCTCACCGGTACCGGCATTGGCATTGCCGGTATTCACCACCAATGCACGAATCTCATTGCCTGTCGCCAGATGCTCTTTGCACAGGGTAACCGGCGCAGCGCAAAAACGGTTCTGCGTGAAAACGCCGGCCACCTTGCTGCCGGGTGCCAGTTGCATGACCAACACATCCTTGCGATCGGGTTTGCGTACATTCGCTTCGGCAGCGCCAAGTTTGATACCTTTGACAGGAAGCAGGGATTGCGCCTCCGGCGCTGTGAGATTGACCGGCATATCAGCTTTCAGAAAAAACACGGATGAGCAATTTTACCGCATTCAACCTGCCGCATAGACAATCCCGCATCGAATTGACATTCAGACTTCCTGTGATAGTCTTAACTCATTGGAAAATCACAATAAAAACATCCCGCGCTAAAAGGCCTTCCACAATGAACAATCCCGCATCAGGCGAAACCAGAGACGCCGCCAACCTGGCCGAAATGGGCAACAAGCTTGCCTTTACCAAAAAACTGCAAGCCGTCACCAACAAGATTCACGCGACACGCAATATCGACGAGATCATCCTGGAAGTCAGCCAGGATATCCGCGCCCTGTTCGAAGCCGACCGCATCACACTTTATGTCATCAGCGAAGACAACAAGTCCATCGTTTCCAAGGTCAAGACCGGCCTCAAGGAATTCAAGGAGCTAAAACTTGCCATCAACCCGCAGAGCATCGCCGGTTATGTGGCATTCCACAAGGTCATGCTCAACATCGCCGATGTCTACGATGACGCGGAGCGGGCAAAAATCAGTCCGGAAATCCGCTTCCTGAAAGAGGTCGACAAAAAAACCGGATTCCGTACCAGGCAGATGCTGGTCTTCCCCATCCTCAACGCAGAGGATGGCAGCCTCCTTGGCGTGGTGCAAATCATCAACAGCATGTCCGGCCTGCCTTTCTCCTCCATGGCAGAAGAAGGCTCACCGGAACTGGCCAACACGCTGGCGATCGCCTTGAATCAGCGCAGAACGCCAATCGGGGTCATCAAGAGCAAATACGATCTGCTGGTGAGCCAGGGCATCATCTCCAGTGCAGAACTGGAGCTGGCGCAGCGCTCCGCCCGCAAGAAGGGCAAGGATCTGGAAGAAATACTGATCGACGAATTCCAGGTAAAACCGGCAGACATAGGAAAATCACTGTCCTCCTTCTTCGGCGTGCCGCTCGAAAGCTTCAAGGCCGATCGTATCAAGCACATGGACCTGCTGAAAAATCTCAAACCGGACTATGTCCTCGCCAACGGCTGGATACCTGTCGATGAAACCAGCGAAGACGGACTGATCATCATTGCCCCTGACCCGGAAAAGGTGAGAAGTTCGCGCATCGTCAGCAACATCTTCCCGCGCCACAGCAAAATCAGCTACCGCGTCTGCCTGAACCGGGATTTCAGCAACACGGTCAGCCAGTTCTATGGTGCCAGCGCCATGGCTGGCGACATCGACGACATCCTCTCGACCATGGGCGATGAGGACGAAGAATACGGCCAGACAGGCGAGGACGTTTCAGCTGCAAGCGATAACGAGCTGGTCAAGCTTGTGAACAAGATCATTATAGACGCCTACAATCAGGGTGCCTCGGACATCCATATCGAACCCTATCCGGAAAAAGGCAAGACCGAAGTGCGTTTTCGCAAGGACGGCTCCCTGCTGAATTACATCGAGATCCCGCCAAGCTATCGCAATTCACTCATAGCCCGTATCAAGATCATGTGCGATCTGGATATCTCCGAGCGCCGCAAGCCGCAGGACGGCAAGATCAAGTTCAAGAAATTCGGCCCGCTCGACATCGAACTGCGCGTCGCCACCATCCCCACTGCCGGCGGCATGGAAGATGTCGTCATGCGCATCCTGGCAGCAGGCAAGCCGATCCCGCTCGACAAGCTCGGTTTGTCTGAACACAATCTGGACAAAATCAAGCAACTGATCACCAAGCCCTACGGCCTGTTCTTCGTCTGCGGCCCGACCGGCTCTGGCAAGACCACGACCCTGCACTCGGCACTGGGCTACATCAACACGCCGGAAACCAAGATCTGGACTGCCGAGGATCCGGTCGAAATCACCCAGAAGGGACTGCGGCAGGTGCAGGTCAACAAGAAAGCCGGCCTCGATTTTGCCATGGTCATGAAGGCTTTCCTGCGCGCCGACCCCGATGTCATCATGGTCGGCGAAATGCGCGACAAGGAAACCGTCTCCACCGGCATCGAAGCTTCGCTGACCGGCCATCTGGTATTCGCCACCCTGCACACCAACAGCGCACCCGAATCCATCATCCGCCTGCTCGACATGGGCATGGATCCGTTCAACTTTGCCGATGCGCTGATCGGTGTCCTGGCCCAGCGTCTGGGCAAACGCCTGTGCGAATGCAAAAAACCCTATACGCCGGATGCCAATGAGATCAAAAGCATGCTGAACGAGTATTGCGAGGAGCTGAAAAACACCAGCAACTGGAAGCAGGACCCTGAAGATGCATACAAGGCCATCTATCAGCAGTGGGTGAAAAGTTTCGGCAATGAGAAAGGGCAACTGACCTTGTACAAGGCGACTGGCTGCGAAAAATGCAATGGCTCAGGTTACAAGGGCCGCGTCGGTCTGCATGAACTGCTGGAAGGTACCGATACCATGAAACGGAATATTCAGGAGCATGCCCGGGTTGCCGAGATGTTCGCCACGGCACTTGAAGACGGCATGCGTACACTGAAGCAGGATGGTATCGAGAAAGTGCTGCAGGGCATTACCGACATGAAACAGGTACGCGCCGTCTGCATCAAATAAACAGCACCTTTCACCAGTCGATCAAAACAGAAAAGCCGGGCTGGCCCGGCTTTTCTGTTAATTCATTTGCGTCGTCAAATGGCGCTAATCGAAATCCAGCGATGTTGTCTGCCTTTCATCCAGCTTGGCCATAACCTCTGCACGCTGTTCTGCACTCATGTCCCACCAGTTGCGAATTTCCTCAATGCTGCGGAAACAGCCTTCGCACAAGCCGCTGGTCTGATTCATTGCACAAACACCGATACAGGGCGAAACGATACTCTCGATGGAATCCGTCATGATCAGCTCAACTTGCCATGACATTGCTTGTATTTCTTGCCGGAGCCACATGGGCAAGGATCGTTGCGACCGACCTTGATGCCCTGGCGCTCGTATGGCTGAACCGGTGCGCCACTTTCGGCTTCATCCGCTTCAGCAGTACCCAGAGCCTCGTCATAACTGGCATGCTGATACTGCACGTTTTCAACCTCTGCCGGTTTTTCCACTGCTTCCACATCGGCCTCGGTTCTCACCTTGACCATCATGGTCACCTGCGTCACCTCACGCTTGACGGTATCCAGCAAGGCGCTGAACAGATTGAAAGCCTCGCGCTTGTATTCCTGTTTCGGGTTCTTCTGCGCATAGGAGCGCAGATGGATGCCCTGACGCAAATGATCCAGTGCGGACAGATGTTCACGCCAGTGATTATCGATACTCTGCAGCATCACTGCACGTTCAAACTGACGCATGACATCAGCGCTTGCCAGCTGTTCCTTGGCGGCATACGCCTCAGCGGCAGCTTCGAACACCCGCTCACGCAAGGTTTCTTCATGCAGGTCCGGATTGTCTTCCAGCATCTTCTGCAAAGGCAGGTCAAGACCGAAATCGCTGGATAAGGCACGCTCCAATGCAGGAACATCCCACTGCTCTTCAACGCTCTCAGGCGGAATGTGTGTGGCAATGGTCTCGCTCAGCACATCATTGCGCATCGCTTCGATCGTTTCCTTGATATCAACTGCTTCCAGCAGCTCGTTGCGCTGCTGATAAATGACCCGACGCTGGTCATTGGCAACATCGTCATATTCGAGCAATTGCTTGCGGATATCAAAGTTGCGACCTTCCACCTTGCGCTGGGCATTCTCGATAGCACGCGTCACCCAAGGATGCTCGATTGCCTCGCCTTCCGGCATCTTCAGACGCTCCATGATTGCGGAAACGCGGTCCGATGCGAAGATTCGCAGCAGTTGGTCTTCCAGCGACAGATAGAAGCGGCTGGAACCCGGGTCACCCTGTCGACCGGAACGACCGCGCAGCTGATTGTCAACGCGACGGGATTCATGGCGCTCGGTACCGACAATATGCAAACCGCCGGCAGCAATCACGGCATCATGCTGCATCTGCCACTCTGCCTTGACAGCCGCGATTCGACTTTCCTTTTCTGCATCCGTCAGTTTCTCATCCAGACGGACGTTATTGATCTCAGGCTCGGGATTACCACCCAGTACGATATCGGTACCACGGCCGGCCATGTTGGTCGCGATCGTGATCATGCCAGGACGGCCCGCCTGCGCAATGATATGCGCCTCACGCTCATGCTGCTTGGCGTTCAACACCTGATGTTCAAGCTTCGCCTTGGTCAGCACATTGGCAATCAGTTCGGAATTCTCGATTGAAGTGGTACCAACCAGCACTGGTTGACCACGCTTTTGACATTCCTGGATGTCCTCGATCACGGCCTGGTATTTTTCTGCGGCAGTGCGGTAGACCTTGTCCATCTGATCGATACGCTGCATCGGTCGGTGCGTCGGGATGACGATGGTTTCCAGGCCATAGATCTGATTGAACTCGTAGGCTTCGGTATCCGCCGTACCAGTCATGCCGGACAGCTTTTCGTACATCCGGAAGTAGTTCTGGAACGTGATGGAAGCCAGCGTCTGATTTTCCTTCTGGATGGCGACACCTTCCTTCGCCTCGACCGCCTGATGAAGGCCATCAGACCAGCGACGACCAGCCATCATGCGGCCGGTAAACTCATCGACGATGACGATCTCGCCGTCACGCACGACATAATGCTGGTCTCGATGATAAAGCGATTGCGCGCGCAAGGCGGCGTAAAGGTGATGTACCAGACTGATATTGCCGGCGTCATACAAGCTGGTACCTTCAGCCAGCAGTCCGGCTTCAGCCAGCACGGCTTCCGCATGTTCATGACCCTGCTCGGACATCACGACCTGATGCGATTTTTCATCCACCCAGTAATCGCCTTCGCCATCCTCAGTCTCCTGGCGCACCAGCTTGGCGGCAAGACTGTTGATTTGCGTATAAAGCTGGACACTATCGTCCGCCTGACCGGAAATGATCAGCGGCGTACGCGCCTCGTCAATCAGAATCGAATCGACCTCATCAATCAGTGCATAACTCAGAGAGCGCTGCACACGTTCGGCAGCGGTGTGCACCATGTTGTCGCGCAGATAATCAAAACCGAACTCGTTATTAGTGCCGTAGGTAATATCTGCGGCATAGGCCTTCTGTTTCTCATCATGCGGCATCTGCGAAAGATTGATACCGACTGTCAGACCGAGGAAGTTGTATAGCCGCGACATCCATTCTGCATCGCGTTTGGCCAGGTAATCATTGACCGTGACGACATGCACGCCCTTGCCGGTCAGCGCATTCAGATAAGCTGGCAGCGTCGCCACCAGCGTCTTGCCTTCACCGGTACGCATTTCTGCAATCTTGCCCGAATGCAGCACCATGCCGCCGATCAGTTGCACATCGAAATGCCGCATTTCCAGCACCCGACGACCACCCTCGCGAACGACTGCAAAGGCTTCCGGCAGCAACTTGTCGAGACTCTCACCGGCCTGATAGCGCTGCTTGAATTCCTCGGTCTTGGCCTTGAGAGCTTCATCGCTCAGAACCTGCATCGCAGGCTCCAGAGCATTGATGGCGGCGACCTTTTGTGAGAGCTGCTTGATCAGCCGCTCATTGCGACTACCAAAAACTTTTTTGAACAACGTGGATAACATGAATTGACTTCGACTTTCCGCGTTAGCGGAAACCCCTTAGGTTGACTTGGCTGGTTGGATATAACGCGCCGTTAGAGATAAAAATACACTGGTTTTAAAATACAAATTTCAGTTCTGCATCTCTGCAACCTTCGCCGCAGATTGCTGCAGAAACTTGCGAGGATCAAGCGGCGCTCCGTCACGACGAACCTCAAAATGCAAATGCGGCCCGGTCGAACGTCCAGTGCTGCCTACTCTGGCAATCAACTGACCCTTCTTCACGACTTCGCCGACCTTTACCAGCAGTTCGGAAGCATGGGCGTAACGCGTCTCCATCCCGGAACCATGACTAATCTTGATAATTTTACCATAGTCAGGCATCTGCTCGGAGACCGTCACAACGCCGCCTGCAGCTGCATAAATGGGGGTGCCGACAGCCGCGGTAAAATCCAGCCCTTCATGAAACGCCGTATGGCCTGTGAAAGGATCTACACGCCGGCCGAAGCTGGATGAGTTGTAACCGACATTGACCGGCCTGGCATCTGGCAGCATGCTTTTCTGCATGGTCTGCTGCAACAGCATGACCTCCAGCATATTGAGACGATCGCTTTTTACTTCAATCAAACTGGATAATTCTGCAATTTCAGCCGCGACCTGCGCTTCGGTGAAATCTTCCGGACTAACCAGCGGTCCACCGGAACCGGGGGGCTGAATAGTCGCCAGCTCACCTTCCTGTATGCCTGCCATCTTAGCCAATCTTGCGCTCAGCGCGTCGAGTCGCATCACGCGCGCGCGCATTTCACCAAGTTGCAACGCAAGCGCATCCAGGTGTTTTTGCGGGTGATGCAGGCTGAATTGAAGCTGCGACGGCAACAATGATTTAACCGGGTTGTTGCGGCCATCTTCACGCGGCACGATAATGGCAAGAGTCAGGGCAACAGAAATGGCCGAAACGGCCAGTAAAATCATAACGATGTGCAACATGGACAGCGTCTTCGCTTTCGCCATGTTGTTTGACACATAAATAATATTCAATCAATTCCCCTTTTGGGAGGGTTTCGGCATGCAACGTCTTAATGCTTTTCTGCGAAACAACGCCGAACTGGCGCAGATTTCAGAAAAGGCACAGAAATTGACCGCATGCCAGAAATTATGGGATACGGTCGTACCCGAAACACTCAAACCTTACACACAGGCAGGCGACATCAGTCACAAACGATTGACGGTTTACGCCAGCAATGGTGCAGTAGCTGCAAAAGTTAAGCTTTTGTTGCCTAGTCTCTTGACTAACTTACAAAAGCACGGCCTAGAAGTTACTTCAATTCGGGTTCAAGTGCAAGTCCAATCTAGTCCGCCCAGCCCCCCTGAAATCAGTCGCAAACTCAGTCCTTTCGCCGCCACCGAACTTGAAAAACTGGCCTCTCGACTGAATGACAATCCGGCGCTGGCGCTGATGCTGAAAAAGCTCTCCTCCCGTTCGAACAGCAAGTAAGCCCGGGGGGTTAATTCTCAATGATTGCGGACAATCCTCTGGGCCTTGCCCTCTATCTGCTAGCCGGCGCACTGGCAGGGGTTCTCTCCGGCCTTTTCGGTGTCGGCGGCGGACTCATTGTCGTACCCATTCTGAGCCTGGTGTTCACAAGCATGGCATTTCCTGAACAACATGTCATGCACATGGCGCTGGGCACTTCTCTTGCCACCATCATATTCACTTCCATCTCCTCTGCACGCGCACATCACCACAGGGCCAATGTCGATTGGCCGGTGGTACACCACATTGCAACCGGCATCGTGTTGGGCACCCTGCTGGGTTCACTATTGACCGCCAGCCTTCAAACCGCCTGGCTCAAGGCGATTTTCGCTGTCTTCGTATTTATCATAGCCACCCAGCTCATCCTCAACATCAGTCCGAACGCCAAGCGGAGACTGCCCGGGGTTCTTGGCATGTCTTTGAGCGGCACATTCATCGGCATCGTTTCCAGCCTGGTCGGCATTGGTGGCGGCTCGCTGTCCGTACCCTTTCTGATCTATTGCAACATCGCCGTCAAGAAGGCCATCGGCACTTCCGCGGCCATCGGCCTGCCGATCGCCATATCGGGCACGTTGGGCTTCATGCTTAACGGCTGGGATGCGCCGCATTTACCGCCTCATAGCCTGGGCTACATCTATCTTCCCGCCGTGATCGGCGTTGCCCTCATGAGCGCATTGACTGCCCCACTGGGCGCCCGGATCTCGCAACGACTGCCGGGCATCACACTCAAGCGGGCATTTGCCGCTCTGCTTTACCTGGTCGGATTCAAGATGCTTTGGGGCATGTTCTAGCCGCAGGCACCATGCTTGCTCGCATGCGCGAAGATTT
The DNA here is from genome assembly GCA_002479405.1 of Methylophilaceae bacterium UBA7525. Lineage (GTDB taxonomy): Bacteria > Pseudomonadota > Gammaproteobacteria > Burkholderiales > Methylophilaceae > UBA6140. Next base: position 6,533 of record DLMX01000107.1, on the reverse strand, counting down.
GGTCATTGTGAGCACCAGATAAAAATGAAATAATGGCCTCGCAGCAATATTCGTTCGTTGGTCTTTAGGAGAATACTCGGCGCAATCGGCATAGCATCGCCACCGCAATCGTCATTTGAAATATCGTCACACATAAAACAAGAAGCAACGCCCGAGGTTCTCAATTCACTTAAAAAGAAGAGGGAGAAGTCGATGTCTGCTGGACTGATATTAGCAATTGCAAGCGCGTTACTCGCCGTAATCTACGGCGCAGTCATGAGTAAATGGATCTTTTCACTGCCTGCCGGCAACGCACGCATGCAAGAAATTGCAGGTGCGATTCAACAAGGCGCTGCTGCCTATCTGGCGCGCCAATACAAAACCATCGCCATGGTCGGCGTGGTACTCACCATCCTGATTGGCATCTTCCTCGGTCTTGATACCGCACTGGGCTTCGTCGTCGGCGCGGTTCTTTCCGGTGCATGCGGCTTCATCGGCATGAACGTCTCGGTCAAGGCCAACGTGCGCACCGCCCAAGCCGCCACCGGCGGCATCGTGCCGGCGCTGGACGTTGCTTTCAAAGGCGGCGCCATCACCGGCATGCTGGTAGTCGGACTTGGGCTGCTGGGTGTGACCGGCTTCTATGTCTACCTTGGCGCCGAGGCCACGGAAAACCTCAACCCACTCATCGGTCTGGCATTTGGCTCCTCGCTGATCTCCATCTTTGCCCGTCTGGGTGGAGGCATCTTCACCAAGGGTGCGGATGTAGGTGCCGATCTGGTCGGCAAGGTCGAAGCCGGGATCCCGGAAGACGACCCGCGCAATCCGGCCGTGATTGCCGACAACGTCGGCGACAATGTCGGCGACTGCGCAGGCATGGCCGCCGACCTGTTCGAAACCTATGCTGTCACCATCATCGCCACCATGGTACTGGGTAGCCTGATGATTACCGGTGCAGGTGCCAATGGCATCATTTACCCCCTGTTGCTCGGCGCGGCCTCGATCGTGGCTTCCATCATCGGCTGCTTCTTCGTCAAAGCCAAACCGGACATGAAGAACGTCATGCCTGCGCTCTACAAGGGGCTGGCTGTTGCCGGCCTGCTTTCGCTGGTTGCATTCTATTTCGTCACCGCCTACATCTTCCCGGACGGACTCACCACCGGCGGTGAAGCGGTCAGTGCCAACGCCTTGTGGGGCGCCAGCGCCATCGGCCTTATTCTGACTGCCGCCCTGGTCTGGATCACCGAGTACTACACCGGCACCGATTACAAACCCGTACAGCACATTGCACAGGCATCCACCACCGGCCATGCCACCAACATCATCGCCGGCATAGGTATCTCGATGAAATCCACTGCCTGGCCGGTGCTTTCCGTCTGCGTCGCCATCTTTGCTTCCTACGCACTGGCCGGGCTTTATGGCGTTGCCGTCGCCGCAACTGCCATGCTGAGCATGGCCGGCATCATCGTGGCACTGGATGCTTACGGCCCGATCACGGACAACGCCGGCGGCATCGCCGAAATGGCTGAACTGCCGAGCAGCGTGCGTGATGTCACCGACCCGCTGGATGCTGTCGGCAACACCACCAAGGCCGTGACCAAGGGCTATGCCATCGGTTCTGCCGGCCTTGCCGCGCTGGTACTGTTTGCAGATTACACGCACAAACTCGACAGCGTCGGCCTGGCTTCCAGCTTCGACCTCAGTAATCCCATGGTTATTATCGGCCTCTTCATCGGCGGCCTGATTCCATTTCTCTTCGGCGCAATGGCTATGGAAGCAGTCGGCCGCGCTGCAGGCTCGGTGGTGGAAGAAGTACGCCGCCAGTTCCGCGAGATTCCCGGCATCATGGAAGGTACTGGCAAACCGGAATACGGCAAGGCCGTCGACATGCTGACCACAGCCGCCATCAAGGAAATGATGATTCCTTCGCTACTGCCTGTAGCTGTGCCAATTGCCGTTGGTTTGATATTGGGTCCGGTTGCACTTGGAGGCCTGCTGATGGGTACCATCGTTACCGGCCTGTTCGTCGCCATCTCCATGTGTACCGGTGGTGGCGCCTGGGACAATGCCAAGAAGTACATCGAGGACGGCAATTTCGGCGGCAAGGGCTCGGAAGCGCACAAGGCCGCGGTCACTGGCGATACTGTTGGTGACCCTTACAAGGACACAGCCGGCCCTGCGGTCAATCCCCTGATCAAGATCATCAATATCGTGGCACTGCTGATCGTGCCGCTGCTGTAAACATTTCAAAAACAAAAAGGGCGGCCTGATGGCCGCCCTTTTTATTTGCTTTTCCTGATGGCAAACGATCAGAATGCCGGCTTGACTTTAGCCTTTTTGAATCTCTCCACGCCGGAGAGAATTTCCTTGCAGGCCTCGTCTATGCCTTCCCAGCCATCGATCTTGACCCATTTGCCCTTGTCCAGATCCTTGTAGTGCTCAAAGAAGTGGGCAATGATGTTCAGGCGCCATTCCGAGACGTCCTTGTAAGTCTTGAGGTGGTTATACAACCCGCAAACCTTCTCGACCGGCACAGCAAACACCTTGGCATCCGGACCGGCTTCATCTGTCATTTTCAGCACGCCAAGCGGACGGCAACGCACCACGACTCCGGGCAGCAAAGGGACCGGTGTCAGTACCAATACATCAACCGGGTCGCCATCCTCAGACAGCGTGTGCGGGATATAACCGTAGTTGGTCGGATACTGCATGGCAGTTCCCATGAAGCGATCAACAAAAATCGCGCCGCTATCCTTGTCCACTTCGTATTTGACGGGATCGCCCTGCATGGGGATTTCGATGATGACATTGAAATCATCCGGCAGGGATTTGCCGGAAGGCACCAGATTGAGTGACATATTGCTGTTTCCTGCGAAAAATAGGTGATTATACGCGAATCAAACGCGCAAAATCAGGCAATCAGCGGCTCGAACTTGAGATTGTCCGCATTATAGGCATGCATTTCGCCGCTGACGATATCGAAATACCAGCCGTGTAGCTTGAGCCGGTTTTGCTGCATGCGGTTCAGTATGAACGGGAAGGTGCGGAGGTTCTCCAGCGAAACCAGAATGCCAGCCATCTCGCAGTTGCACAAATTTTCATCAGCAGTTGCCTGCGGATGGTCTGCCCGCACACGCTCGGCCGCGCGTTTGGCCATGTTGACCCAAGGCTTGATGAACTCACCATCCATTCCCTCCGGCACACCTTCGAACAGGGCCTTGATCCCGCCACACTGCCGATGCCCCTGCACGATAATGTCTTCCACGCCCAAAGCGCAGACTGCGAACTCCAATGCCGCGCTGACACCGTGATAACCACCACCCTTTTCATAGGGCGGCACCAGATTCGCCACATTGCGCACCACAAACAGGTCGCCGGGTTTGCAATCCATGACAAGTGCCGGATCCACACGCGAATCCGAACAGGCGATCACCAGCGTGCTGGGGCTCTGACCCATGGCCAGTTCGGCAAACAGCTCCTGCCCTTCAGCGGCAAAATAGTGTTCATGAAAACGCCGATAGCCATCGACCAGTTTTTCCATATCGCTCATAACTCACTGCTTTCCTTGATTTGCGCCCTGCATTCCTCAACCAGATCCTCCGGAATGAATTTCAGCGCCAAATATATCAATCCGGGCACCACAATCAAATCATCCAGCTGACCGATGACCGGAATGAAATCCGGAATCAGGTCAAATGGCAGCAGCACATAGGCCACTGCCAGCCATAACAGCAATTTGGCCATTCTCGGGGTTTGTGGATGACGCAATACACGCTGGTAAAGCACCAGCTCTGACTTGAGGTGCTGTGCGATTTGTTGCAGTCGCGAATGCAATTTCAATCTGGAGTGAATGCGGTTCCTGTCAGCTTGAGGAATGCTTCACGATATTTCTCGCTGGTTTTCTCCGCCACATCAGCCGGCAATTCAGGGCCTGGTGGCGTCTTGTCCCAGCCGCTGGATTCCAGCCAGTCACGCACATACTGTTTGTCATAACTGGGCGGGTTCTTGCCGACCGCATACTGGTCCGCAGGCCAGAAACGTGAGGAGTCCGGGGTCAGCACCTCATCGATCAGATAGAGCTGGCCGCTGTCATCCAGACCGAACTCGAACTTGGTATCGGCAATGATGATGCCGCGGGTCAAGGCATATTGCGCGGCTTCCTTGTAAAGCCGAATGCTGACATTTGCCACGGTCTTGGCCAGATCCTGGCCAAGAAGCTCTGCTGCCTGCCGGTGCGTGATATTGATATCATGATCGCCGACCTCGGCCTTGCTCGACGGAGTGAATATCGGTTCCGGCAATACAGAGGCCTCCTGCAGACCGGCCGGCAAAGGAATACCACAGACCGTACCGCTGGCCTTGTATTCCTTCCAGCCGGAACCGACCAGATAGCCGCGCACGATGGCTTCGATCGGCAAAGGCTTCAGCTTCTTCACAACGATTGCGCGTTTACCGAGCTGGGATTTTTCAGCATCATCCTTCACCAGCGATTGCGGATCTATTCCGGTCAGATGATTCGGCACGATGTGACTCAGCTTGTCAAACCAGAAATTGGCAATCTGGGTCAGGATGGCGCCCTTGTCACGGATCGGTGTCGGCAATACCACATCGAAAGCAGATAGCCGGTCCGTGGCTACCAGCAGCATGGTACGGGCATCGACATCATAAATGTCTCGCACCTTACCCTGATTGATGAGCTTGAGGCTGGAAATATGACTTTTGAGTAGAGGCTGCATAACTTTACTGATCTCACTTAGGGAGGCTTATTTTATTGCACAATGCCCCTGACTCATACCTTTTTATCAGCATTTCAGGTCGAACGTTCAGACCACCCTGATAATTCGCATGGTGTTGGTATCCCCGGCCTCGCCAATCGGCTCACCAAAAGTCAGCAGCACCAGATCGCCTTTTTGAACCACTGCATTTCGTAGCAGCGTATTCTCCATTTCGCGCAATATCATGTCCCTATCCTTGTCGGACTGATCGATAGGAAACGGATAAACACCGCGATACAGTGTCAGCTTGCGTCTGGCGGTCTTTTCCGGCGACAAGGCGTAAATCGGGACTTCAGCGTCACCACGCGAAAGCCACTGGGCTGATGCACCAGACTGCGTCAATGCTGCAATCGCCTTGACCTTCAGATGCCTGGCGGTATAGATGGCCGCCATCGCAATGGCTTCATCCACACGCTGAAACTCCACCGAGTTGCGTTGCGCGTTATCCTGGGCCAGATACTCCCGTTCCGCTTCGAGACAGACACGATGCATGGCCGATACCGCCTGCAGCGGATACTGCCCGATGGCACTTTCAGCCGACAGCATCACGGCATCTGTGCCATCCAGCACGGCGTTGGCCACATCCGAAACCTCGGCCCGGGTCGGGATCGGGTTATTGATCATGGATTCCATCATCTGGGTTGCCGTGATCACCACCTTGTTCCGCGCCCGTGCCATGCGGATCATGCGCTTCTGCAGTCCTGGCACAACCGCATCGCCGACCTCCACCCCCAGATCCCCGCGCGCCACCATGATCACATCGGAAGCATCGATGATCTCCTCCAATGCATCGATCGCTTCTGCCCGCTCGATCTTGGCAACAATGCTGGCAGTACCGCCGGCTTTTCTGACCAGTTTCCGTGCATCCATCACGTCCTTACCACTACGCGGAAAGGAGAGTGCGATGAAATCGGCCTCCAGTGCCACAGCCGTCCTGATATCCTGCTTGTCCTTGTCGGTCAATGCCGCTGCCGAGAGCCCGCCGCCCTGCCGATTGATGCCCTTGTTGTTGGACAACACGCCGCCGGTAATCACGGTGCAGTAAATGCCGGACTTCTCCACGCGATCCACCGACATGACCACGCGCCCATCGTCCAGCAGCAGCACGGCACCGGGTTCGACCTCATGCGGCAGCGTCTTGTAGTCGAGACCGACCCGCTGCTGGTTGCCCAGCACGCATTCGGCATCCAGAATGAATTTATCCCCTGCCTGCAAACTGATACTGCCCAGCTCGAATTTGCCGATACGGATCTTCGGCCCCTGCAGGTCACACAACACACCGACCGGACGCCCCAGTTTGACGGCAATCGATCGCACCAGCGCCGCACGCTGTATATGCTCTTCGGCACTGCCGTGCGAAAAATTGAGCCGCACGACATCGACACCGGCGACGATCATGCGCGCGATGATTTCCTCACTGCCGGATGCCGGGCCGAGTGTGGCGACAATTTTGGTTTTGCGTATGCTCAAGTGATTTCCTGACCGCCTGTAGATGATAAAAAAGGGGCCCTGACGAGCCCCTTCGGATTGCGAATTGAAAAGGACTCAGCCTTTGGCACGCTGCTCCAGAATCTCTACGGCAGGCAAAGTCTTGCCTTCCAGAAACTCGAGGAACGCACCCCCCGCTGTAGAAATATAAGACACCTGGTCGTAAATGTCATATTTCTGAATTGCAGCGATGGTGTCGCCGCCGCCTGCCAGTGTAAACGCGCTGGTTTTGGCAATGGCTTCGGCAATGGTCCTGGTGCCGGCGCCAAACTGGTCGAACTCGAACACGCC
>DLMX01000061.1:2099-4233 GCA_002479405.1 Methylophilaceae bacterium UBA7525 | reverse complement strand
GGCTTGCGCGCAAGGATATTGGCGCTGTTGCCAGTTTTGTCGGTCAGGTGCGCGACCTGAACGAAGGCGATGAGGTCTCCGCCATGACGCTGGAGCATTATCCGGGCATGACGGAGAAGGCGCTGGAGCAGATTGTCGAGCAGGCAAAGCAGCGCTGGGATATCTTCGATGCGCTGGTCATTCATCGTATCGGTGAGCTCAAACCGCTGGATCAGATCGTGCTGGTAGTGGTGAGTGGCGCGCACAGGGGAGAAGCATTTGCAGCCTGCCAGTACATCATGGATTATCTGAAGACCGAGGCGCCATTCTGGAAGAAAGAGCAGACATCATCAGGTGAGCGCTGGGTGGAGGCCAAAGCCAGCGACGACAGCGCACGCGAACGCTGGAACAAACAGTAGGTCGTCACATCCATTATTTCCTAATCCCATCATTTTCAACGCTCAAAAAACTTAATGCTCAAGATACTAAGCCCCCAGGAACTTACACACAGCATAGCCCCGACAAGCCTGGGTTTTGCCTCGACGGCTGAACTGATCGATAAACCCGGACAGAACAATGTCTGGATAGGGCAGGAAGAGGCTGTGACAGCGGCAAGATTCGGGCTCGGTATGCATCACCCGGGCTTTCACTTGATTGTGATCGGTGAGCCAGGCAGCGGCCGCACCTCGCTGATGCTGAAGCTGATGCATGAATATGCCGCTGAATTGCCGGTGCCGCGCGATCTGCTTTATCTGTACAACTTCGACAACCCGGACAGACCCATGGCGCTGCGCGTTGCGGCCGGCACGGGTGCCAAACTGCGTCAGGCGATGGACCGGTTCATACGCATCCTGGCCAGAACCATGCCAACCTTGGCCAGTGATGCCACTGCCGTTGAGGACCTGCTGAAAAAGGAATTCCTTGAAATCAGACAGGCACTACAGGCGGAAAATGGTGAATCACAAAAATTCGACGCTTATCTGACTGCATTGCGGCAGGATATTTTCGACAATATCGATCTGTTTCTGCAGATACACAGCATCGTCCATGCCCAGGCACAAACGCAGAATGCGCCGCCGAACCTCGGTGCTGAGTTGATCCTGAATGCCGAGAACGAGGGTATGCTGGAATCCTACCTGTCGCGCTTCCGTGCGAATCTGCTGGTAGATCACCGGCAGCAGACTGCCGCGCCGGTGATTTACGATGACGACCCCACTTATCAGAGTTTGTTCGGTTCATTCGAATCCGTTACGGATCAGACCAGCGGCCTGCCGGAGTTCATGCGTCTGCGCGCCGGCAATTTGTTGCGTGCAGATGGCGGTATGCTCATGTTGCATTTGCGCGATGTGCATAGCGACCAGCACAATGGGCCGCAGATACTTGAAAAACTGCATCGTTTCCTGCGCAACGGCCGGGTGCAGATCGAGGAATCCGTCAGTCATGGCGGCCAGGCCGCAACCACGCATCCGGTATCCGAACCTTTGCCGGTCCAGGTGAGGCTGGTGTTGATTGCCACGCGTGAGGAGTTCTACAGGTTACAGGATGAAGCGGAGGAGTTTGCCCGCTTCTTCAACGTCAAAGTCGATTTTACAGACGATTTCCCGGCAGACAGCCGGATGTACCGGGAAATTTCAGGCTATATTGCCGAGCGCTGCGAGCACTTCGCCTTGCCTCACTTCAGGGCTGATGCTGTAGCCAGAGTGCTCGAAACCATGCACCGTTGGGTGGAAGACAAGGCCCGCATCAGTAGCCGTTTGGCGGATCTGCAGCACTTGATCCTTGCAGCCGCTGCTGAAGCCGGAAGCAGGGCAAAGGCCAATCGCGGCAAAGACATATTGGTGGAAAAACAGGATGTGCTGGCTGTCCTGCAGGCAAGTTACAAGCGCCATCGCCACCCGGAAATGCAACTGCTGCGTGCCATCGTTGATGGCGATCTGATGATCAGCGTGCAGGGGCGCGAACTTGGCCAGATCAACGGTCTGACCCACATCGACCTCGGCGATGCCGGTTTTGGTTCGCCGGTGCGTATCTCGGCGCGCTGTTTTGCCGGCGAAGATGGCGTCATCAATATCGACCGCGAAGTGGAAATGACCGGTCCCAATCACGACAAAGGCCTGTTCATATTGCAAAGCTGGCTGTCAGCGAGCTTTGCCAA
>DLMX01000061.1:195-1844 GCA_002479405.1 Methylophilaceae bacterium UBA7525 | reverse complement strand
CAGGGCATCGCCGTCACCGGCGCCATGAACCAGCATGGTGAAGTCATGGCGATCGGCGGCGTCAATGAGAAGATCGAGGGCTATTTCCGCGTCTGTCAGGCCATGGGGCTGGATGGGTCGCAGGGCGTATTGATCCCGCAGCGCAATGCCGCACATCTGGTGTTGAACGAGGAAGTCGTTGACGCGGTCGCAGCAGGCAAGTTCCAGATTCTTACGTTTGCTCATGTGCTGGAAGGCCTGGAATACCTGACCGGACTCAACGCCGGTGAACTGGACGACAAGGGCGATTACCGCCCGGAAAGCGTCATGGGACGCGTGCAGCGCGTGCTGGAAGGTTTTCGCAAGATCTACGACAGCAACAAATCGGACGACTGAAGCCCATGGCCAACCGGGAAAACATCGAGGAAAAGGAAAAGTGCCGGCTCGACAAATGGCTGTGGGCTGCGCGATTTTTCAAGACACGCAGCCTGGCGGCCGAGGCGGTGGAAAGCGGCAAGGTGAGGGTCGACAGTGACCGCGCCAAACCCTCGAAGGAAGTCAGGATCGGCGCAGCGATCCATATCCGCACCAAGGATTTCGAGATCGAGGTGCTGGTGCGCGGGCTTTCCAACCAGCGACGAGGCGCACCGGAAGCGCAGTTGTTGTATGAGGAAACCGAATCCAGCCGCGCAAGGCGTGCCGAGGCGGCAGTCACACGCGAAAATGACCATGCGCAGCGCGAACGAGGGGCCGGGCGTCCGACCAAACGCCAGCGTCGGGAGATCAAGGGTTTCACCGATAACTGGTAATGTTCAGAATATGCAGCCATCGCGTTTACTGCTGACTGGATGCTATGCTAAGATGGTTTTACCACAAATGTAGTAAGGTGCTGATATGACTGCAACCACATCAATTCGTATCGAGCAGACGCTCTATGATCAAGCCAAGGCTGATGCGGCAGCGGAGCATCGTACAATCTCTGGCCAGGTAGAGTACTGGGCGAAAGTAGGGCGTGCTGCGCTGGACAATCCTGATCTGCCAGTGACCTTTATTGCCGAGTCGTTGGCTTCAATGGCAGAACCGCGAGAGGATGCCATGCCTTTTGTGGCGCGTAGCCGCGCCGAATGATCTACGAGGTTCGCCAAACCAGGCGCTTCTCCCGGCAATATAAAAAGCTTCATGACAATATAGCGGCAGATATTGATGCTGTCGTAGAGAAAATTGCAGGGAATCCGGATATTGGCGACAGGAAAAAAGGTGATCTGTCTCAATTGCTGGTCTTTAAATTCCGCAGCCAAGGGCAGCTTTATTTGCTTGGATACACCTTGGAGCATGAGGTACGTTTGATTTACCTCGAAGCTGTCGGGCCGCATGAAAACTTCTACCGCGATTTAAAACGCTAGATTTGAGTGGCGCACAGAATACATAAAATGAAAGATGAATAATCAATGATTTTGGTCACGGGCGGTGCCGGCTTTATCGGCTCGAATTTTGTCATGGACTGGCTGGCGCAAAGCGATGAGCCGGTGCTTAATCTGGACAAGCTGACTTACGCCGGCAACCTGCAGAACCTTGCCAGCCTGGAAGGCGATAGCCGTCATGTGTTTGTGAAGGGCGATATCGGCGACAAGGTGCTGGTGGCCGGCTTGCTAGCGCAGCATCAGCCCCCG
>DLMX01000061.1:0-139 GCA_002479405.1 Methylophilaceae bacterium UBA7525 | reverse complement strand
GAACCTTGCCAGCCTGCAGGACGATGCCCGCCATCTGTTCGTGCAAGGCGATATCGGCGACAAGACATTGGTGGCCGGCTTGCTTGCGCAGCATCAGCCCCGGGCCATTATCAATTTTGCTGCCGAGTCTCACGTCGAT
>DLMX01000052.1:54698-73204 GCA_002479405.1 Methylophilaceae bacterium UBA7525 | reverse complement strand
ATATGCGACAACCATGTTTAAGCGAGAAAGCCGCCTGGTAAGAATGTGCATGTCGAATGCAAAATGCCTGCTTTAGAGTTTTATCAAACTCCGAGTAATTGCGTAAAGCTTCCTGCTTGAAGCACACTTCCGTGATATTGACGTTCATGCGGTCTACAATAAGGTTGCAAACGCCCATCAAAGGCTGAGGGTTGCATAAAGGGTGAATGCCAACGATACATACCGCTGCATATAGTGAGCCCGCAGCGGTCAGCGTAGATTGATAATCATCATCAGAATTACCACAGCAACCTGCAGACTCGTCGTCAAAGGAAAACGTGGAGAGTACTAACGCGAACTACCCCGTCGGTTGCAATCATCGGCACATCATGCAGATGACTGAATGAGTATTATGAATGGTGCCCCCGACACGAATCGAACGTGTGACCCTCCCCTTAGGAGGGGGATGCTCTATCCACTGAGCTACGGGGGCAGCTGCGTTATTTTCTCATATTTCAGGCTGCCGCGAATTCAGAATCATAAAAACTGTCATCAGTTTGTACATGTCAAAACACGCACTGAATCTACTACCAAGAGGATCATCATGAAATTTTTCATCATTATCGTCGCCATTGCACTTACTCTGTTGCTATTCCGTTCCATCAGTTACGCAGCAGATGTACCCGGAGTTGGCGACTCAGCACCTGACTTCAGTTTGCCGGATGCCAAGCAGCGGATTCACACGCTCAAGGATTATTCCGGAAAATGGCTGGTGCTATATTTCTATCCCAAGAACGACACGCCGGGCTGCACCGAGGAAGCCTGCGCTTTTCGCGACGACCTGTTTCAGATTGAAAAACTCAATGCAAAAGTGGTGGGCGTCAGCGTCGACGACACCGACTCTCATGCTGAATTCGCCAAAAAATACAACCTGCCCTTCCCCCTGCTTGCTGACAAGGACGGCAAAGTGGCAGACAGTTATGGAGCGCTGAGGAATCTGGGAATCATCAAGATTGCCAAGCGCTACACTTACCTGATAGACCCTAATGGCAAGATCGCAAAAGCGTATCTCAGTGTTAACACTTCCAGACACTCGCAGGAAATCATCGACGACTTGAAGAAACTGAGCAAGGCAGATTCATCGCCGCAAACTTGACCTACGGGAAAATCAAAAAGCCGCTAACTTTATAGCGGTTTTTTTTGTGTCATCAGCGATTTGGTGCGCACCCCAATCTTCGCGGTGAGAACGCCCGCTGGAGGAGGTTCATAACGATATGTCGATGAAAAAATTCATGAAACTTTTTCCTGTGATTTGCACTGAGAATCCAGCTGACTGGAACAACAATCACTTTCGAATGCTAGTCAACGCGACTATGAAGTATTTTCAAAAGCCTGTACTACAGCCATCTGAGGTGGTTTTGATCAACACCGGTCAGCAGCATCCAGCACGGCTAGCACTTAAGGCAGAGTTAGCGTCTATTATGTAGCCCGACACTTGAGACGCGAGATATTTCCCGTATTCAAGTAGATCAGTGAGCTTGCAGGATGATTCCCAATTATCGTTACCGCATTAAAAAATGTATTTCACGTGCTGATGGAAGCCCATTCATCATGATTGCCCAAGTTCCGGTTTCTTCGCATTCTTATTCATGAAAATAAGTGCCAATGGCTCATTCTGTCGCAGTAGATCGGCCAGTGTATATCTGCTCAGAACAGCATACATTGCGTCCTGAGCCTCCCTCAGAATGTCCTGTAATTTGCATGCGCTCTGTATACAGCATGTGCTTTCACCATCCAGGCATTCCAGCAAACTGACATTACCTTCGGTCTGGCGGATCAGTTCACCGATATTGATACTCGAAGCCTCACGCGCCAGCCTCAAACCGCCACCTTTACCACGAACGGTTTCCACGTAACCCCCTTGTCCAAGTTGGTATACGACCTTCATCAGGTGATTCTCGGAAATCTCATACGCCTTCGCGATGCTCGCAATGGTCACGAGTTTCCCTTGCTGCAAACCAAGGTATACCAGCGTGCGCATGGTGTAGTCGGTAAAAGTTGATAGTTGCATATATTTTCCAGTTAAAGAAGTATTTTCAATATTGCTATTAAAAATACAGCGTGCTATATTGAACAGGTATTTTAAATACCTCTTTAAAAGACTCAAGAAAAACACGGAGAAACGTTCGAAAAATCAAGGCTGATAATTCGTGATACATAGCGGTTCCAGATTAGCACATTTATTCAGAACGCTTCATTTTGAACCACATGAACTGTAAGCAAACGCCGGAGAACAAAGGTGATGAGTGTCCAAATACTCAGTGCAAAATCACAAATGCGTGCTGCACAGCTGTTTAACATGCTGTCTATGGCAGCCATAACATTAATGCCTGCCTTCCCGGTTCTACTATTGTGGATAGCCGGATCCATCGTTGTCTATTCGGCATCAATATGTCATCCCAACCCTGTTGTAAGAGAGTACGTCAAATTTGGCGGCTATCGTTTTTATGGCCTCATCGGCTCCCTGCTTGTTGTGCTGACTTACACCAATGAGCTTAAAAGAATGTTTGGTGGATCACTCCAGATGTGGCTAGTCATCTGGCTCATCAGCTTTCTGGTTGTAGTGCCATTGGGACTGCGTGACATATGGCGCGCAAGTAAGGAAGAGTGGAGAGATCTGCGGATGGAAACACCTTAACCATTACAAGGGCGCGAGGAAAACCTTCCTTTAACTCACTCATTACATTCATAAGGAATCACCATGCTTCAGAATATTGCCTGGGTTGTTTCATTAACATTAATAACCATACTAATCGGTGTGTTTGTGTCGGTTATCAGGAAGAGTGGCTTATCAGACTTGAAGCCTGATGACGGCAAATCATCTGCAAAATGGCGAAACCGCACATTTTGGACATTGACGGTTCTTTTTGTACCAATCATTGCTTACAGCTTGGCTTACCTTCCATATGCGCCAGCCAATGCGAAAAATAACGATGCCCTTGTGGTTGAAGCAACCGGTTATCAATGGCGCTGGGAGTTATCACAACAAACAATTCCAACGAACACATTAATTGAATTTCATGTGAGATCGGCTGATGTTAATCATGGCTTCGCAATCTACGATGACAAACTGCAACTACATACACAGACTCAAGCCATGCCCGGCATGACCAATAAACTGCGCCACACCTTCAAAACACCGGGCACATACAAAATTCTATGCCTGGAGTATTGCGGGATGGCTCACCACAACATGCTGACTGAGATCAAGGTTATCCCAGAACAGCAAGACAATTAAGGGGGGGGGGAAGCATGAACAACTTAACGACCAGGCCAGCTAGTAACGTAGTAAAAATTTATGCGGGAATAGCGGGGATTGTTCTTTTACTAATGATGTCACTCGGCATTCTGATGCGCCTGACACAAGGACAACTGATCAACATCCAGCCGGATATTTTCTACCAGATATTGACGGCTCATGGCATCGGCATGGTGGCCATTGCAAGTTTAGGCGGTGCGGCTGTCATGTGGCACTTCCTCGGAAATTATGTGAAGTTGTATGATGGAGTTGCGTTTGCCAATCTGGCATTTTTTCTGCTCGGTGTAGTGTTTGTACTGGGCAGCATTTTTGTTGGGGGATTTGCTGCTGCCTGGACCTTCCTCTATCCCTTACCATCGAATTCGATGGGGTTTTGGAGCAACCATGCAGCGGCGGCATACTTAATTGGCGTGCTGCTAGTGGGCGTGGGTTTCCTTTTATTCTATCTTGAGACCGCGCGCGCCCTCATGAAGGGCTATGGCAGCTTTTTTCATGCTCTCGGCTGGCGCTTCCTCCGCACCGGCGACAAGGCCGACGCCCCTCCCCCTGCAGTCATTGCAAGCAGCGTGGTTACCATCATCAACATCGTCTCGATATTAATCGGCGCATGCATTCTGGTCATGATGCTGGTTAATCTCTATGTTCCGGAGTTCCATATAAACCCATTGTTGGCCAAAAACCTGATTTATCTGTTTGGTCACGTACTGATTAACGCCACTATCTATATGGCAGTCATCGCGGTTTACGAAATTTTGCCGCAATACACTGGCCGCCCATGGAAGATTTATAAACCGTTCATCTGGTCATGGGCCTTAACCTGCTTGATGGTACTCACCGTTTACCCGCATCATCTCTTAATGGATTTTGCGCAGCCGGTCTGGGCACATGTGCTTGGTCAGATTGTGTCTTATGCCAGCAGCCTGCCGGTGCTTGCTGTCACCCTGGTCGGGACTCTGGCAAGCATTTATCGCAGCAAAATCAAGTGGGACCTGACTTCAAGCTTACTGGTCCTTTCTATTTTCGGCTGGAGCGCCGGAGTTATTCCCGCAGTCATTGACGGGACGATTGCAGTCAACAAAGTGATGCACAACACGCTTTGGGTTCCCGGTCACTTCCATCTGTACCTGCTGGTAGGTTGCATCAGCATGATATTTGCGTTCATTAACTGGATTTCAAGAAACGGGCAATTGACAGCTTTCAGCAAAGTGGACAAAAACATCTTTTGGCTATTCACCGCAAGCTCAATGGGATTTGTCATGATGTTTCTTGCATCCGGTCATGCCAGTGTTCCAAGGCGTTGGGCGGCGCACTACGACGAATGGATTAAATATGACCAGATAGCCGCATTTTTTGCCCTGTTCATTCTGTTAAGTGCAGCTACGATAGTGATGCGAGCATTGATTCGACTTCCCACGGCGGGACGAGATTGAGGACAACAGCTGCATCCGCCGTGGTACTGATCCTGTCATTCTTCTCAATTTCATTAATTACAGAAGACTTTCAGGTATTCACCAAAGAGCAAGCGAGGCGATTGAATGTGTCGCGAATCAAGCCGATGTTGCCTGCAACACGCATGCTGGATCAGCGAGGCAATCTGCGGAGTCTTCATAGCTGGGTAATTGAAGAAAAAAAGCTGATGATTGTTGACTTCATCTACACCAGATGCAATACCGTTTGCTTGAGCTTGGGCAATGAATTCCAGCAACTGCAGGAATTGATTCGATCCAGGAACATGCAGGAACGTGTAACGTTACTCTCCATCACATTCGATCCCTTGCATGACACACCGAAAAAATTGGCGGATTACGCATCTAGACTGAAGGCAGACGAGAATATCTGGCGATTTGCAACCGTTAAGGATACAAACGACCTTGACGGATTGTTGCAGTTCTTTATGGTCACTGTGATTAACGATGAGTTCGGTGGTTATCAGCATAATGCAGCATTACTCGGTGTAAGGCCTGACGGAAGATTGCATAGCATCGCAGATAGCGGGTCCGGCCGTCATCAAGAGATATTGGATCTATGGCTAAAAGCATCGTTTCCATCAGACTACTGAGCGAACGAGGCGCTGCCATTACAGGTTGGCTCATCATCGGACTTCTCGCACTACCTCCCCTGCGGCAAGATCTGGAAGCAAACATGCTATATCACATGCTGGTTCAGTTTCCCTTGCTGATCTGCGCCGGCTTTCTGATTGGCAACGCCTTACCAGTCGTCATTAAAAATCGCCTAACAGCCTGGAATCATTTGGGCATAACGGGACTGCTGCTGGCAGCATGTGTTGCATCCTTCTGGATGATTCCTCGTGCATTGGATGAGACACTGGTTCAGCCTTGGATTGAAACGTTCAAATTTGCTTCTTTAACGTTTGGTGTAGGTGCTGCACTTGCCCTCTCCTGGCAGTCTGCAAGCTTTCTTATTAAAGGATTGTTCATAGGCAATCTTCTGCCGATGCTAGCGGTAGCAGGATGGCTATACATTGAATCGCCTGTCCGGTTATGTAATGCCTACCTGGTCAGCCAACAAGAACTCACAGGGACAGCACTGGTCTGGGCATCAGTGTTTGGAGCGATTATCTGGCTTGCAAGTTTTTTCATGCCGTCTGAAGCGGGCTGATTACAACCACATGATTTGCATTACAAAGAATTGAATGATGTATATAGATCAAATCTGCGGAATACTTTCCAGTTTCCATTTATTCAATCACCTGACTAATGCAAAGCTGAAAAGAATTGCAAAAAATTGCCAATTACAAGAATTTCCAAAAAACCAAATTATTTTCGGACGTCACGATATTGCTCATGGTTTCTACATTCTGGTAAAAGGGCAACTGAAACTTGCGGTGACTTCACCACATGGCGTGGAAAAAGTCATCGACATTATTGCTCCCGGTGACAGTTTTGGTGAAGCTACTCTGTTGCTGAAAAGTAAATTTCCCTTATGTATTGAGACCACCACCAATGCGCAGATATTGAAGATTCCTGGAGAAATCATCATCAACCTGCTTGATAACGATGCATTAACAGCACAGAAAATGCTGAAAAAAATGTCAATACACAACCATCAATTAATCAACAGCATTGAGAAACTCTCACTGCAATCCTGCACTCAACGATTTATCGGATACCTGCTCCAAATGAGTGTGGATTTTTCATGTACAAAAAACCTTCAATTACCGACCAATAGACGCATTCTTGCCTCATTATTAAACCTGTCACCAGAAACCTTGTCTCGAACAATTAAGAAGCTGGAAGCAGCAAGGCTGATTAAGGTTAAAGGGAAAAATGTCACACTCATTGATGTGGCAGAACTCCAGTCCAACCTCAGGGCATGAGCACAAGGCAAGCGTTTTCCTCTTACCAAGATAGTAATAATCAAAGGGGCTGTAGTAGATAAGCCCTAAATATCAGCCCACTCCTTTAGTGTTTTCAGTTGTTGTTTCGGGGTTCCGTAATTGAACCTGAATTCGCATTCCTTGAGGAATAGCGGGAACGATTCTTTCGGAATCCCATTGTATTTTCTTAACACACGCTTGGCCTGATTCCAGAAGTTCTCAATGCCATTGATGTGGTTCTTGCCCTTGGCAAACAATGCCGAGTGATTGATCCGCTCATGATAGAAATCACTCACATCCAGCGCATTGTAGCTGCCATAACAATCTGTATACACAATGCTGTCTGGCGCTATCTTTCGGGCGATCAGCGGCATCAGTGTTTCCGTTTTAGTGTCATGCACGACTTTTGTGTACACCTTGCCGCCACGTTTCAATATACCGAAGACTGCAACCTTACCCGCAGCTCCTCGGCCACGTTTACCCTTGCGGACACCACCGAAATAACTCTCATCCAACTCAACTGCGCCATCAAAGACTTCATGCTCTTTTTGCTCCAGGTGATAGGTAATCACCTCCCGCAATTTACGGTAAAACAGCGCTGCACTGTTGGGTTGAATCCCTATCAAATCGGCCGCCGATCTGGCCGTCACTTCCAGAACAAAATATTCGAGCAGCCTTAGCTGGTGTTTTCTTAATAACTTACAATGAGTTATCTTCATTCGATAAGCTTATCATTCAAGCTTATCTACTACAGCCCCTAATCAAATCACCAAAGCTTTCCTACGGACTTGCCGACCAGAAGACTCATCCCTTTGTCATCTGCTGGCTTATATGCTTTATCACCGGCTTTCGCGCTACCTTTACATTGGATAATACCATTCGGGCATCCATTTCTAATTGACAGTATTTTTCTAAATAACAACTTCAAAAACTTGAGATTGAAAGGAAAGGTAACGAACAGTTAATAAATATGATGGAATAAGAAAAGGCCGCAGATAGCGGGCTTTAATTGGTAAAACGAACTTTTATGAACTAAAACGATTTATGTTGCATCAGCGGAATGGTGCCCGGGGCCGGAATCGAACCGGCACGACTGTGAAGTCGAGAGATTTTAAGTCTCTTGTGTCTACCAATTTCACCACCCGGGCGATCTGACTTTCAGGCAGTCGATCGACCGCTGATGGTGCACATAAAACAAGGTGCGTATTCTAACACCATGAAGGTGTTTTTTTAATCGATGATTGCGCGACGCAGGAAAATTCAAACAGGTAGACCAAACAGCATATTACAAAGAGTTATTTAATTAACGAGTTCTTACAAAATTCACCAGTCATCGGCAGTTTTCTTCATATGGAATCCTTTGTCGGCTTTCAGGGAACAACTGCTGTTCTGATAGGTTTGCTTGAAACGGACAATCGTTTTGTCAGAATTTTCTTCAACCTTGATGTCATTAGACTTATTTAAAACTCGCCTGTGCTTGTCTACTTGTCCTGCCTGTCTTTTAGCCACGCTTGCCTGTCAGCAAGTTTCTGCGGTGTAAATCCTCCACATACCTGGCGACATAGGACTCACAATCACGCTTTTCCCAAGCTTCTTTTAAAGGTTAAGGGCGTCAGATATGTCGCTGACAACAGGTGTGATTGACGCAACCGCATCCCCGTACCCCACGAGTTCTCATATTCCTGACCGAAGTCTGCAAGTGCCGCCTGCGGCATCTGCACATTCGCTACCGCCTTGTCACCATTAACGATAACCTTGATATTCTTCAGCCCCAATTTGATACTGTCAGGGACTCCGATCCGGTAAGTTCTCTGCTTGAGCCATTCAGCCTTGCTCATGCCATAGGAAGGCGTGAATTTTTCCGCATAATAACTGAGGTCTCCGTCAAGGTTACGGCTTCCATGCCTTGCCCCAGCCTTCTAAGCGCGCGAAAACTGCAGCCTCTTGACTCAACGGCAGGATTTTCTGGTCGGGAGTTGCCGAGCCTGGTGATTTCATCGTATCGCTGAGAGGTTTGGCCCTCTCAAGCAATTCACGTTTATCCACCTTGGGCATTAACGGCGCCACCGCCTGACAAACATTCTGCCGATCAAAATACTCTGCACGACCATAGTCAGGCAAACCTGCACGCACTACGCCCAGTTTGTTCAGCAATTCACCCTGCCCGGCATAGGTACGCGCAAATGCGGCTTTCATGTCGTATTCGGTGTTGGCATAGGCGCGTCTTGCCTGAAAATATTCGTTCTCGGTATCCAGCAAGTCCAGCAATGTACGTTGGCCGATATCAAACTGACGGCGGTAGGCCTCGCGCGCCTTTTCAATCGACAACTGATGCTGGTCACGATAAACCAGCTGCTCACGCAAACGTTCGATGTCGTTATAGGCGATCACCACCGTCTGTCGCGTATCGATACAGGCCTTGTCACGCAGGTCCTGCGTGCTGATCAGTTTTTCCGCTGCCTGGCTGATGGCAGAACGGTCGGACAGGCCGTTGAACAGATTAAAGTTGAGGGTCAGCTCGAGCACATCAGCGGCCTGAGCACTGTTTCTGCCGTCGGAACTGGTGTCCAGCACCTTGGTTGCCTGCAGGTCCAGCCGCGGCATATAGCTACCGCGCTTGCTTTTCACTTCGTTCTCGGTAGCAACGATATTTTCAATCGCCGCCTGCAGATCAGGATTCTGCTTGTAGGCGAGGTCCAGCGCCTCTATCACAGACTTTGAAACGCCGAGTGCAGCAATATCGATATCCGGCAATATGTCCGGTGGCAGTTCACCGACCAAACGCTGGTAATTGGCCATGGCGTCATGCAGATTGGTCAGCTCAGTCAGCAGGTTGGCCTCTGCCAGTGCCAGACGCCCGGCAGCCTGTTCCAGGTCGACCCGGCGTCCGACACCTGCCAGCACGCGTTCCTCGATACGGTCATAGAACTGCTTGTGGGTAACGTAATTATCCTTGGCATAATCAGACAACTGCCGATAACGCTGAATGTCGAGATAGGCGCGCGTAGCGTCCAAACCCACTTTCTGCATGGTGCTCTGCAATTCATAGAAACGCACACGCGAAACATGACTCAGGCGGTTCATCTCATTGGAAGTGATGAAGCCATCGAACAGTAATTGACGCAGTACCAGGGCAGTCCGCGTTTCCGGGATACCGGTTTTGCCGGGGTCCGGTACCATTTTTTCCTGATCACGATAAGTTGAGGTCAGATTCAATTGCGGCAGCAAGCGACCACGTGTAACTAAAGTTTCCTGTTCAGCAGCCGTAAAGTTATGATATCTGGCCTGCACTTCCGGATTGGAAGTCACCGTCTTTTCGACGATTTGCTGTAAAGTGATCAATGTGTCCGCATGAACAATTGCCGGAACACTCAACGCCGCGAGCATGACAATTGTGATGAAGTTTCGACAGTTTGTGTGCTTATTTTTTGTCTGATTCATTGCGCAACTTGTCCTTAAAACCATTTTGGCTGGTTTATTTTATATTTATTCAATAAGTTATGAAGAAAATTAACAGGTTAATCTTTCAACTTCAAGCTTAAACTGCAAATACCTGATGATGTGTATCGCAACTCTCATGCCATATTACAAAGCCAGCAGGTTCAATATCAGCGGCAAACAATGGTTAAATTGCTGATTATAAATACATTCCTCCAATACAGAGCCTGCCTCTGCACGAGAGTCTGCATTTTTGCCTTTTTCTTTGCATCCCTCCTTCCCGGCTATAGTAGTGCCGCCATCAATTTCGATCGTTTGCTCAACCTGGCCACACAGCAATATGGCGCGCGCGGACAACAGAACATCACCGAACTCAGAAAACTGTTCAACCAACTACAAGACGCTAACGAACAGGAAAAACTCATACATATCAATATGTTCGTTAATCAGAAGATCCGCATCTTCGGCAATGATATCGATATCTGGGGGCAGTCCGACTACTGGGCAACACCACTGGAATCACTTGGGCGCGAGGCTGGCGACTGCGAGGATTTCAGCATCGCCAAGTATATGTTCCTGCGCGAACTGGGCATACCGAACGACAAATTGAGACTGACTTATGTCCGTGCGCAGATCGGCGGACCGAACAGCCGCATCTTTCAGGCACACATGGTGCTTAGCTATTACGAAACACCGGATGCAGAACCGCTGATTCTGGACAATCTGATCAGTGAAGTCCGTGGCGCTTCCAGAAGAACGGATCTCAAACCGATTTTTGGTTTTAACAGTGATGGCTTGTGGGCGGGAAGTTCTCAAAGTTCCAGAGGGGACTCATCAACCCATTTATCGCGTTGGCGGGATCTGCTTGAACGTGCCAGAAACGAAGGTATAGAGTGAAGAAATGAGGTACCTGATATGTCTTTAATCAAACAGCTTTGGATCGCGACAATCGCGCTGGTGATACTGGTCTTCGGCGCAAGCCTGGCCACCATGGTTTCAACCAGCCGTGACTACGTCATGGAACAGATCAAGGAAAAGAACATTGATAATGCGACTTCGCTGGCACTCACGATGTCACAGATGGAAAAAGACCTCGTCGATCTGGAGCTGCTGATTGCAGCACAGTTCGATACGGGCCATTACCAGCTGATCAGGCTATCAGACCCCAGTGGCAATCCGATTCTTGAGCGCAGCAAGGAAAGCCGAGAGATCAACGCGCCGGCCTGGTTTGTCGAATTGACAGCAATGGATGTTCATCCGGGCTATGCGCAGGTACAGGACGGCTGGTCGCAATATGGCCGCCTGCGTATCGAAAGCGATACGCGCTTTGCTTATGAAGGCTTGTGGAATGCCAGTAAGCGCATGTTCGCAGTCAGCCTGCTGGTCGGATTGATTGGCGCCTTGATCGGCAGCATCCTGCTCAAACGCTTGCTAAGACCGCTCAATCATGTAGTGCAACAGGCTGAAGCCATTGGCGAACGCCGTTTCGTCACATCCAAGATCCCCAGAACAAAGGAATTCAGATTGCTGGTAAACACCATGAACCAGCTGACAGAACGCGTCCGCAGCATGCTTACCGCAGAATCTGGCAGATTGGAGAAGCTGCGGCTGGAAGCCAATTACGACAGTACGACCGGCTTGATGAATCGCACCTATTTCTTCAATCGCGTTAGCGCCATGACCAGTGAGGATGAGGATTTCAATCAGGGACTGCTGGTCATCACACATCTGGACGGCCTGAGCCGGATCGACAAAACCCTGGGGCATGATGAAACCAATGCGCTATTGCACCGCATGGGCCAGGCACTGCAGAATTTTGCCGAAAAAGAGCCAGATACCCTGACCGCCAGACTCTCCGGTACCGATTTCGCCATTTTTTCCATCACCCCAACTGACGCTTACGCATTGGCTTCCGCCATCAAGGGCCTGCTCACGAAAGCCATCGGTGCAGGTACCTCCTTGGATGAGCCGAGACTGCCAACCGTCTGCGCCCGCTTCCAGCGGCAAGACAAAATCAGTGACCTCTACGCAATGCTCAGCAGTGTTATCGCCGAAATCAGCCAGCAATCACCGGATGTGCTGCACGTAATGGAAGCTGGCGATATCCGCCAATATCAGAAGCAGGATGAAATCGAATGGCGCCGGCTACTGACAGAATCTCTAGAGGCAAAACGCCTCAAGCTCGCCTACTTCCCGGTACTCGACACCAAAGGCAAGACCATCCATCTGGAAAGCCCGGTTCGCATGCAATTCGGCCGGAATGATGCCTGGCTGCCGGCAGGAGAATTCATCTCCTGGGCCAATCGGCTTGCACTGGTATGCAGAATAGACGTCTTGGTCATCGAAAAAGCACTGGAAGCTTTGACGGCCGGTGGAGATGATATTGCGCTCAACATCTCCACCCGCGCCATGTGCGACGAAGGCTTCATCAAACAGGTCGCAAGACTGATCGCTGACCAGCCGGATTGCGCCCGCAGGCTATGGCTGGAAGTCCACGAACGCGGCGCCTTTGAACACCTGGAAGCATTCCGCGCTTTCTGCCGGATCATGAAACCGCTCGGCTGCAAGCTCGGCATCGAGCACGTAGGTGCCAATATATCCAGACTGGGTGAACTGCACGATGTAGGCCTGGATTACATCAAGATCGACGTATCAGTGATCAGCGGCATCGACAGCAATCCCGGCAACCAGGCCTTTTTCCGTGGCCTCTGCTTCATTGCCCACTCCATCGGACTCATGACCATCGCCGAGGGCGTGCAAACCGCAGCAGAACTCAAGCAACTGCAGGAACTGGGGGTGGACGGCATGACCGGGCCCGCCATCAGATAATCCCGAAACCCTTAATTCAAGCCACAGAGTTCACAGAACACACAGAAACAAAGCGGGCATGCCGTTACACATGCCCGCTTTTTAGTTACATGCCCAGCCTTCGAGACCCGGCCGCACAAGCATCCTGGCCGCTCGAACTAATCAGTGATCAACTTCTGGGTATCCAGCAGATTCTGGATTATCTGCTGATCGGAAGTCAGTGAGCCGACCAGATCGACATTCTGCAGAGTAATGGTCTGATCTTCGTTACCCGAGTTGTAACCGCCCGAGAAACCACCACTACTGCTGATATGAATCACTGTATCGGATCCAACGGTCTCGAAGTGCAGGTAGTTTTCCAGATTATCGGCCGCTTCGCCCTGCAGCAGATCACGCAGGTCCAGCTTGTCCTCACCATTGCCAAAGTCAGTGATCACATCCTGTGCCGGAGTACCCGCCGTACCGGCATCAGCCAGCGACCACTTGAACACATCAGCGCCCAGGCCGCCGGTCATGGTATCGTTGCCGGCGCCACCAATCAACAAATCATCTCCATCACCGCCATAGAGCGTATCATTACCGGCCCCGCCACTGATCACATCATTGAAATCGGTACCAGTCAGCGTATCGTTGCCCGAAGTACCAATGATGGCGTCGCTGTTCGATAAGGTAAGCGAAAGAGTTCCCGTCGCACTGTCGCCATCGACATCAGTGAGCTGGTAGGTAATATCCAACTGTGCGTCCTCGCCCTGGTATTGCACCGCAGTGACGGACTCAATCCCCAGTTTGAACGAACTCTGGCTACCTGCTTCAAACACAAGTTCCTTGATCAGCGCACCCTCGGGAGCCTTGATGGTATAAGTGCCATCGGCACTGATATCGGCATTCCTGATGATGTAACTGAAGGTGCTGCCATCAACCGTTGTGCCGAAGATCGTCAACTCATCCGGAGCAGATTTGGAGCTGCTGTCGAAATTGAAGAACGAAATCTTCATGGCGGCAACCGCACTTCCGGTACTGCCGAAATCCAGAGTGACGCGCTCGCCCGGATTCATCAGGTTGTTGGCGGCACCAATATACTTGTTGTTGGTATTGATCGTGGTTGACGTGCCATCCAGATAGTTCTGACCGGTAATGACAGCACTGAAAGTTTCCGTGCCCGTATCAAACGTCAACAACAGATCATTGCCATTGCCACCACCCATCGACATGGTCTCGCCGGAAGCCTCGATCTGCGTCCCCTGCAGGCTCGCAAACTGAATGTAACTGGCTTCATAAGAGCCCGTCTCCTCGTTATAGGTAATGGTCAACTGGAACACATCCCCCTGAGAGGTACTGCCAGTAATCGTACCACCCTGGTTACCTTCAAGTACCGGGTCCGGATCGAACGTATAGGTGATCAACTCGCCGTTGGCATAAAGCGGAGGCAGGGAATCCGCCACCGACACCCACGAGAAGGTATTGGTGCCATCACCCAATGATGCATTGAGAATCATCGTATTCTCGACATTGCTGAGCACAACACTTGCGCTGTCAATCTCTGGCACTGCATTAGGTATGCTGGTGCCAATCACTGGCATCGTGATGGTAGCAGTGGTCGCAGTGCCTATTGCTGTATCACCACCTACACTTTCTGTGCTCGTGGCAGTAGCTGTTAGGGTAAATTCTGTGCCGGCTGACTTGTTCACCGTCAACTGCAAACCAATCGCTTGCGCACGGGTGACCGTCCAGCTGTAGACAGAAGAAGCATCAGTATCCGGTACCACTGTGGTGCCATCCGCCAATCTCATGACAGCACCTGCCGGCAGATTGCTACTGGTAATCGTGATGGTATTGCCCAGCGTTTCACTGCCGTCGGTATCTACCAACGCCGCGGTGACATCTACGGTGTAGGTGTATTCGACCACTGTGACTACATTCAGAGTGACATTATCCACAGTGATTGACGCCCCAGCGGTTGCAGGAGATGTGAACCTCAGGGTATTGATTGCATCCGCAGTTACAGTGAAAGTTGCCACGCCGCCTGTGTAGCTGGTTGGTGCGATTGCGACACCGTTCCAGCTCACCAAACCATTGGCTACCGTAGGCGCTGTACTGATGTTGACGGTAAAGGTATAGCTCTGTCCGGCATTCAAGTCATCGATAACTTGCTCAGCATATGCCCTGTGGGTAGGCTGCCCATTGCCGGTTTTTACTTGCAACGCATTCGATACGATTGTCGCAGTACCTCCACCTGTGGCACCTGTCGTCCAGTCGGGTGCCAATGCACTGGAGAATGTGCCATTCACAATCACATTGGTTGAAGTCGGCGTGCCATTCAGAGGCAAATCGCTCACGTTGATAGTTACCAGAGGTGCATCAGCAACGGGCGTTACACCAACCGTCACCACCGCGTTCACGCTTACCCCCACCTCATTGGTCTTGATGATCGTGAAGCTATCGCTCCCTGAGTAGTTGGAGCTCGGTGTGTAGGTGATGACCCCGTTCAGCTCAGAGACTGTGCCATGCACCGGCGAACCGAGTAAGGAATAGCTGTAGCCAGCATCTGGTGTCAGAACGATAGAAGTATCTTCATTACCGTTGGCAGAGATGGGTTCAACAATCAATGTTTCCGCAATCACTCCGACACCATTATTGGCAATACCTGCATCATTGGCAGTTGCGGTTACACGAATCAACTCATCCACACCAAAATCTGCATCGTTGAGCGTACGAACCAAGACTTCGAAAGTCGGGTTGGATATGGCATCCGCAGGCACAGTTACTTCTGCCGTTGCATCGCTGATCCAGGTGTTGCCGCCATCGATACTGTATTCATAATCTACACCCGGAATCGCAACGCCAGAGAATGTCAAGGTGACCGACGTGCTGGTTTCCTTGGGCGCACTCAATTCGATATCGAACGAGAATGTACCGCCCTCGCTGACATAGGAAGCCCCACTAACCAGCAGACTTGGCAAATCGCTGATGACCGTTTCGCCAGTCGCACTGATGTTGGCCATGTCGGTTTCTGCGTAGTTCGTAATCGTCGCTGTCAGAGTAAGTGACTCGATCTCGTTTTCTATCAGATCATCAATGGTCATCACGCGTACTTCCAGTCGCGTCTGTCCTGCCAACATGGTCACATCGCCGCTGACGATACTCCACGGACCATAGAAGCCAGTCGCCGGATCCTGCACGCGATATAGCAAGGTCGTTGAATAATCATCGCCCGGCGTAGCTTCCCCACCCATCGTCAGTGAGAGCTGTGTGTCTACAGCACGTGTCGAACTCAGTTCAATAACGAACACCGCGGCCCTGCCTTCATCCACCGCAAGCGGGCTGGATACCGACAATTCGGTATTGATGCTGAAGGTCATTGTGTTTGGCGCAGTAGTGTATATGCCATCCGATACCGTGAAGGTAAATGATTCGCTACCGGTATCATCGGTCGCCGGCACAAAAACCAGCTGACGGTTATCAATATCGTCTACCGGGATAACATCATTAACACCGACCGCAACCCAATCTGCACCATCAAAATACCAGAGCGTGCCATCAGGTGGTAAAGAAGTGATTGTGACCGACAAAGTATCACTTGAGTCTGCATCCACAATGCCAAAATCATCACGACTCAGCACATATGTCGTGTTCTTGGGGATAGGAATCGTCGTATCTTCAGCTGTTGGATTATCCTGTGTGCCAGTAATGGTCACGGTGATCTCATGTGTCGTACCATCAAGACTGGTCACCGTGAATACCTCATCACGCGTCTCACCCTCGGCAAGATACTGCACCGCATCGTTGGAGACGCTGTAGGTCCATTCACCTGAAGCATTAATCACCAGGCTACCCAAGTTGCCAATACTAATGACAGGTGCAGATGTGTTGATGCCCGACTGTCCTGAATCAGGGTCGGTCACAATCAGCGTACCGCTTGTTGTGAGGTTGCCCCCATCAACACCAACATCTTCAGTCACACTGCCTGTATCCACACCAGTAAAGATTGGCATGTCATTGGTGCCAGTAATGGTGATCGTGATAGTTGCCGTATCTGTGCCGCCATTGCCATCTGCCACGGTATAAGTGAAAGTATCAGTGTCTTCAACACCTTCTGCCAAACTGTCAGCATTATTTGCAACATAGGTATAACTACCGTCAGCGTTCAAAGTCAGCGTGCCATAAGTGCCTACAACTGCAACGCCCACATTGGCAGGATTACCATTCACTGCTGAAACTGTCAGTGGATCGTTTTCCAAATCGGTGTCATTCGATAGCACACCTGAAGCAGCACCTACGACCAATGTAGCGTCTTCAATCACAGCACCCACATCGTCAGTTGCCTCTGGTGCGTCGTTCACATTAACGATGTTGATGGTGAAGTCTTCACTGGCGGTACTGCCATCACTGCTGGTCGCCAGCACAGTGATGGTGTGGCTGGTCGCTGTTTCGTAATCCAACGCGCCCGCAACTGTCACCACACCCGTCACCGGATCAATGCTGAACAAGCCGCCTGCATCGTCAGTGAGGCTGTAAGTCACGGTAGTCCCTGCATCTGCATCGGTACCAAGAGCAGTGATGCCAACCGCAGTACCAATTGCAACATTTTCCGCCACGCTGTTAGCGTCTGGGTCGTTGTCAATCAGGATGACTGGGTTGTCATTGAGGTTGGTCACATTAAGCGTTACGTCTACCGCGTTGGACCAGTTACCCGCGGCATCGCCAGCTTCTACAGAGTAAGTAAAGCTGTTAAGTCCGGTTTCAAAATCATTCTGGGCAACGCCGGCTGCAACGCCAGTCGCGGTGATAGTAATCTGACCCGAATTATTAATAGTGAAATAGGTATCAGAGCTGGTCTGCGTGCCATTGGAGAAACGATAACTAACGACGCCTATGTCATCTGAAGCTGCTACTGTTGCCACAACACTGCCAGCTGTTTGATTTTCGGCATAATCAAAGCTCTGTCCACCGCCTACTACTGGCGCGGTGGTATCAGGAATAGTTTCATCGATGTCGTTCACATTCACTGTAATGACAGCTGTGCTGCTTGCAACACCATCAGAAGCTGTAATGGTCAGCAAATGCTGAGCGCTTGTTTCGTAGTCCAGCGTTTTGCCAGGGGCAATGGTGATTTGCCCTGTGACCGGATCAATCTCAAAGATCCCATCATCATTACCAGCTGTAATCGTGTAGGTAATGGCCTCACCATCCAGATCAAAATCGGTACCTGTAATGCTGTCATTGATATCGATAACAAAGGTGCCTGATGCAATATTCTCATCAAGAGTGACCGTTGCCGCATCAATCGTAGGTACGTCATTGGTGCCGCTGATGGTGACGGTGATGACCTGGGTGGTGCCGTCGTCGGTGGTGACGGTCAGGCTGTCGGTGACGTCGGTGCCGGCAGGCAGGTTTTGCACGGCGCTGCTGGCGTTGTCCAGATCGTAGGTCCAGGCGCCGGTGGCCAGATCGAAGCTGAAGCTGCCATAGGTGCCAGTCAGGCTGGAGGTGCTGACGAAGCTGCCTTCGCCCGTATCGACATCGCTGACGGCCAGGGTGCCGCCGGTACTCAGGCTGCCGTCTTCGGTCACGCTGCCGGCGGTGTCGCCGGTGATGACGGCGGCGTCATTGGTGCCGCTGATGGTG
>DLMX01000052.1:50600-54554 GCA_002479405.1 Methylophilaceae bacterium UBA7525 | reverse complement strand
CGTCATTGGTGCCGCTGATGGTGACGGTCAATGTAGATGAAGTTACACCGCCCCTCCCGTCATCGACCGTAAACGGCACGTTGATGACATGAATGTCGCCAGCTTTCAGGTAATCGTAAGCCGAATCAGCGTAATCGAAAGTAAAACTGCCGTCCGGATTGATTACCAAACCGGGCACAGCCGGACCGCTCTGAGCAAATATCAGAGAATCACCATCGGCATCGGTGGCTGTCAGGGTCCCGGATAGTACCGACGCCCCTTCGAGATTACCGATATTCGCTGCAGAAACCACCGGCGCACTGTTCGCCGGTGAAACGGAGCCACCGCTAGCCAACGTGCCGGCAGCAACAGGCTGCACGATAGGACTATCCTCGACATTGCCACCGAGAAGGTCCCTTTGCGTTTCAGCGACGTTCGAAAATTCGAAATTAAATCCGTCAATCACCTGGCCGATACGACCAAGATCAACGAAACCATGACCATAGGCTGAGGATGCGCCGGTAAGGCCTGCGGCAGTCTCTTCCAGCACTTCATTGATGTCGCGGCCTTCTTCGATCGCCTTGATGACGGCATCTACGGTAGCGAGATCGACGGCAGCTTCATCTGCGGATGGAGCAATGACATCGGCGAGCTCCTGGGAGAACTTGACATGTTGCTCGGCCGAAATGAGGATTTTTCTGCCGTTGACCAAATGCAGTTCGACCACGACACCGACCGGGGTAATGATGGTGTCACCCGGCTGTATCGTATCGTTAAGCTTGAGCAGCTTTTGCAGTCCGGCGCCATCCATGACGGATGCATTGCCATCGCCCAGAATTGCCACTACGGTTCCGATAACAGCCATGTTCACTACTCCTTAGATTCGGCAGACAGGCTGTAATTGCCACACGCAATTACAGCAGATGTTGCAATTAGATACCGATTGGCAAGGGAAAAACATTGTCCTGAAGGACAATAGGGATCAATTCATCTGGCGCGAGGATTTGTCGTTGAGGATCAATGCAAGCTGCAGGCGATCCTTGACCTTGAGACGTTCGAAACAGGCGGAGATATGTGCCTTGACCGTACGTTCGGTGATGTTCAGCAGACGCGCGATCTCCTTGTTGCTAAGGCCTTTGGCCGCCTCGATGGCAACGTCGCGTTCGCGTGCGGTCAACTTGTCCAGCGCATCAGCCACCTGGTCCGGCTGATTGCTGACCAGGGTGGTGCTGACATTGATCAACTGCTGCAACAATTCGCGACCAAGCCATAGCCCGCCATGCTGGACTACGGAACGCACCTCTTTCAGCACTGCAGCGGCGCTGTAGGCATGGCAATAACCGCTGGCTCCGGCACTCATCATTTCAAAGGCATGCGGCTGACTCGGCGCATTCGACAGCACGACCGCCCTCGCCTGCGGCACTGTCTGCAGGATCTTGCGCAAGCTCGCACCGACATCCTGCTGCGGGGTTTCGGCATGCAGCCAGATGACGGTTTTGGCCTTCTTCGCCAGCTTGAGGAAATCGGCATCGACGGCGCAGTAGACCTGCGCGGCAGGAAAAGTGCGCTCCCAGTCGGCGAGCAGTTTGCCGCTTGATGTAATAAACAGATTTTGCATTAGCGTTCGGTAAAAGCGTAGGACTTGGCTTTGAGCACGGGCTTCAACAAATAGGACAGCACGGATTTCTTGCCGGTGATGATATCCACCTGCGCCACCATGCCGGGGATGATTGGCAGACCCTCACCCAGTCTGGATTCCAGCGTGCGCACCTTGACAATGTAGAAGGCATTGCCTTTGTCATCGATAATGGAGTCGGCCGAAATGCTCTCAACCAACGCGTCCAGCGTACCGTAGATGGTGTAATCATAAGCTGTCAGTTTGACCGTGGCCTTCTGTGCGTGCGTGACGAAGGCGATATCCTTGGGCTGAATTTTCGTTTCCAGCACCAATGCATCATCGGACGGCACGACCTCGATTACTTCCTGACCAGGCTGAATCACACCGCCAACGGTATTCACATACATGCGGCTAATCTTGCCGTTGACCGGCGCACGCAAGGTCGCCTGATTGACCTTGTCCGACAGGCCCTGGCTGGTCGCCATCAGGGCATTCAACTTGCCGGTGGTTTCATTGAGCTCGGTTCTTACCTTGCTCAGCTGCGCCTGTTCGACCTCGTTAATCTTGCGCTGGGCCTCGGCGATCGCCGACTGCACACGACCGATCTGCGCACCGGCCTGTTCCCGATCGCCAAGCAATCGGGAAGCATCACGCTCCAGACGCAGGATATCGACATCGGAAACGGCACCGCTAGCCAGCAGCGGCCTGGTCACTTCCAGTTCCTTCATGGTGAGCTGATAACCGCGGTCGGCCTGCGAGTAACTGGCACGTACTTCCTGCAACTCCCGTTCTTTCTGCCGCAGTTGCTGACGCGCAATATCGATCTGTGAAGCGAGCTCGTCCTTGCTGGCATTATAAAGCGCCAGTTCCTGACTATAGATTTCCGGAAACTCCGCCATCAGTTCTGCCGGCGGTTCAAATGCCGTTCCCGCAGCAAGTGCCTTCAAACGCGACTCCTTGCCCAACAAGGCCAGATACTGCGCCCGGTTCTCAAGCAATGAAGATGCAGCACGCGTCTCGTCGATCAGGATCAGTGGATCGCCCCGCGTCACGGTCTGACCTTCGGCAACCAGTATTTTCGACACGATGCCACCATCCAGTGATTGCACCACTTGCACCTGGCCGGAAGGAATGACGCGACCTTCCCCGCGCGTGACTTCATCAATCTCGGTGAAGTTAGCCCAAGTGATCAGAATGATCAGGATTGATGCCACCCAGTAAAGCAGTTTTCTCGCGCGTAATGGACTTTGTTCTAGCATGGCAATCTCAATCTGTTGGCTCCATGTCGGATTTTCTTCTGTCTTGTTCGGTGCCCAGCGGTTCAGGAACAGCTGCACCGGTTTCGTGATCCAGGCATTGCGGTGAAAGAAACCGTTGATGCCGCTGACTACCTTAAACAAGCGTTCATTCATCGCTCTTGCCCTGCCCGCTTACAGCGCCTTGCCGATTTTTCCGGCCTTCAGCGCCTCGATGATGTCCTTCTTGGCACCATCGGCGACGACGCGACCGCTATCAATGACGATGATGCGATCGACCAGGTCAAACAGCGAGGACCGGTGACTGATCAGCATCATGGTCTTGCCAGCCGCCTCTTGTTTGAGCCGCTTCTTGACCACTTCCTCACCGGAGTGATCCATCGCACTGGTCGGCTCATCAAGCAGCAGAATAGGCGGATGATTGATAATGGCACGAGCGATACCCACGCCCTGCTTCTGTCCACCAGATAACGTCTCTCCGCGCTCGCCGATAGCCATGTCATAGCCCTGAGGGTGCGAATCGATGAATTCATCTATGCCGCCCACTCTGGCTGCCTGAATGATTGCCGCATCTTCGGCATGTGGAGCCGACAGTGCGATATTATTCCGCATGGTGCCGAAGAACAGATTGGTATCCTGCTGCACATAACCGATATTGCGGCGCAACTCGGCGGGGTCCAGCTGGCGGATATCGATACCATCGACCAATACGGCTCCGCTCGTTGGCTGATAGAGCCCCAAAATAAGCTTGTGCAGTGTGGTCTTGCCGGAACCCATACGACCGAGTATCGCCACATGCTCGCCCGCACGGATGCGGAACGACACGTTGTGCAGGGCACTGAGTTCAGATTCCGGATAATTGAAGGTCACTTCGCGGAACTCGATATCACCGCGGAAACCGCTTCTTGAAAGAAAACCGGCATCATCCGGCCGCTCGACCGGATTGTTCATGATGGCTTCAAGTGATGTCAGCGCTGTAGAAGCATTGTGATATTGCGTCATCAGACCGGCCGCCTGCGAGATCGGACTCAATGCGCGAGAAGCCAGCATGGTACAGGCAATCAGACCACCCATGGTCAGGTCGCCATGCATGACCAGATA